>DATMXP010000027.1 GCA_035561515.1 Terriglobales bacterium
AGGGACGAAAACCGCCACCTTGACTCCAGGCACACGACTTCAGCCCAATAGCATCTATATGGCAGTCATCAAAGGAACCGTGAAAGATCTGGCAGGAAATGCCATGGGTGCTGACTATATTTGGACGTTCCAAACCGGGGCAGAGTAGGTCAGCAAAATATTTTAGGCAAGCACCGGCGTTCCAGATAGTCGCAGCAAAATCTCAAATTGTGTGGGTGAACAGGGGCCGTGGCACTCAGGGCTAACTTGTTGTTCCTCCTTTTCTCAAGCCCACCGCGGTCATGGACAAACGTTCCGGGCACGATTGATCGGTGCACCTCACATCCAAATTAGCCCGGCTATGCTAAGTTAGCCGCATGTCGGGTAGGAGCGATCATACATTTACTGCGACAGAGGACAGATACCGAGCATTGCTCGAGGTGTCGAGCGCAATTGCTGCCCAGTCGAACGTAGATGCCATTCTTCGCAGCCTTCGAGCTTTGCTTTCTTCAGTTGTTGCTTTCAATTCCATCACTCTCTTATTGCTAGAACCTGACAAGCGGCACGTACGTGTTTTGGCATTCGACAAAACTCCGGGAAGTCCGGAGATCGAGGTCGGAACAACGGTTGCTTTTGCTGAAACGGCTGTCGAAAAGGTAATCGACGATCAAGAGGCTATATACATCCCGAATGTCGCTGAAGAGATAGAGAAAGTTCCGGAACTGGCATCACGGCATGCCAGCACTTCAGATTCTGTCTACGCATTTCCAATATCGGTTTCAGAGAAAAAGCTTGGCGCATTATTGTTTGCCCGGGGTAATCACAAGGAGTTCAAGACCGAAGAAGTTGAACTAATGAGGTCGGTGGCTGCACACGTTGCAGTTGCACTTGATTGTGCCTTGGCAAACGACGCCGCGATCCTTTATCAGGGGCAACTGTCGCAAGAAAGGGATCGGTTCAAGCTTCTCCTTGAGATCAATAATTACGTTGCCTCTCATTTAGAGATCAAGGACCTGTTTCGATCCACGTCTGCAGCTCTTATCCGGTATTTTGCGCATGATTTCACAGGATTCTGGTTAATCGACAAAAAGTCCAAGAAATTGGAATGTGCTTTTCTGGAATTCCCGGGGCGAGCGAGTTTTCTTGAGGATCTTCCTACCACGGAGATCACAGAAGAATCGCTGGAGAAAATGCGTGCGCGAACACCAGAACTTTGGTCTGCGGCAGATATAGAGAAGATCCCGAATCCGGGTCGCGACCGGTTGAAAGCAGAATCGATCGTGTCCCTCGCTGTCGCACCATTAGTTACATCGGGTGGCCCGCTCGGAGTGATTACACTTGGCAGTAGAAAGGCGAACAGCTTCGGGCAAAGAGACCTTGATCTCTTGTCGCAAATAAGCGGACAGCTTTCTCTAGCAGTTGACAACGCCTTGGCTTACGGACGACTTTCCGCGTCGAAGGCCCAATTGGAGCAAGAGAAACTCTATCTCGAATCGGAAATACGCTCTGAGTACAACTTTGAAGATATCGTGGGGAAGAGCGCCGCTCTGCAAAGAGTCCTTGAGCAGATTGCGATTGTTGCTCCCACCGATTCAACTGTATTGCTTCACGGCGAAACCGGCACCGGCAAAGAACTTATCGCACGCGCGATACACAGCTTAAGTCCGCGCAGAGACCGAACTTTCGTAAGACTGAACTGTGCGGCGATTCCGTCCGGTCTTGTCGAAAGTGAACTGTTTGGCCATGAGAAAGGCGCGTTCACGGGCGCGCTGATGCAAAAGCGTGGACGGTTTGAACTCGCGGATCACGGAACGCTGTTTCTAGACGAGATCGGCGATATCAATCTTGAGTTGCAGCCGAAGTTACTGCGAGCTTTGCAGGAACAAGAATTTGAACGGCTCGGAAGCACAAGGACAATTCATGTTGATGTCCGATTGATCGCTGCAACCCATCGTGACCTTCTCGAGATGATAGCCAATGGGCAGTTTCGGGAAGATCTTTTCTACAGGCTGAATGTATTCCCCGTCGAAATACCTCCGCTCCGAGAGAGACGTGAAGATATTCCATTACTGGTGCACTATTTTGTCGCGCGGCTCTCCGCAAGAATGCGTAAGCGTATCAAGTCCATCCCGAAGCAGGCGATGGATGCGCTAGTGAGCGCTCCGTGGCCTGGGAACATCCGCGAACTGGAGAATCTCATGGAGCGCGCTGTTATTCTTACGCAGGGTGAGGAATTGGTTGTTCCTGTTCGGGAACTGAAAAGATCCTCAGCGGCCAACGTCTCTTCTTATACAGGAGCGACCTTTTACGACGCCGAGCGTCACGCCATCATAGAGGCTTTGAAGGCGACATCAGGCAGAGTATCGGGCCCGGATGGTGCGGCCGAGCGCTTGGGACTGAAGCGCACAACACTACAGAACAAGATGAGACGACTCAAAATTACCAGGTCCGATTATTAGTCAGAATGAATCCTGTTCTATCTTCATTAGCTACCTAGATTACGCTGTATTCCCCTCCTGCTCTCATATCGCTGAGAGCGCTTGCACCCTCCTCAAATGCCCGCATTCCGGCATTGACCTCAAATGGGCAGACCTGCGGTAGATACCCTTCGCGACATCTCGTAAATTCAACGACTTACAGCCGAAACTACGTGGCATGGGAAGTGCACTCTTGAGAGACGAGTGAACCACGGAGGTTCAATCGATGCTCAAGGTTGAGTTCCATGAAGCTGGCGGTGTGCTCACGCTACACATGGAGGGCAGATTCGTCGCGAAATTTGCAGAAGATGCCCGTGATCTGATTCTCCATTGCAAGGTTCCTTCGGGGCTCATTGTGGATCTATCGGACGTGAGCTTCGTGGATGCTGTCGGCGAGGACGTGTTGAGGTGGTTCGGCCGAATCGGGGCTTTGTTCCTAGCAGACACTGCGTATTCCGTTGATGTTTGCGAACGATTGGATCTACCAGTGACAAAGCGATTCAGACAACACTCTTGGGTGATGTGATCGTTCGTACCCTCCCCCAAAGCAGCGCCCGGGCCGAATGGTTCGGGCGCGCTGAGCAGGCACTGCATGTTTTGGCCAAGATCGAAAACTCGTAAGAAATCCAAGGATGCTCGGTTCGCCGATGCGGAGGAGATGCAAACGGCGTTTGCTCAACAGCACAAGGCCCTGTACTGGATCGCTCTTGCCATTACTGCTGACGAAGAACTTGCAACTGCATCCATCGTGGATGCGGCGAGCCTTGCCGAGTCGAACAATTGCGTTTTTCACGACTGGTTGAACCATTGGGCTCAGGTGGCAACGGCCCGTGTCGCTGTGGAGAAATGCCAGCGGCAAATCAGTTTGGCGGAGCGAGAGTATGGGCAACTGGCATGCTCGGAGTACAGGCAGGATAGCCTCTCCGACGAGCAGATTACAGCTCTTCAGGCGCTGAATCTGCGCCAACTCCATTACGATCTGGACGCATTGGCCAGATCGGCCCTGATACTTCGTGGCTGTCTACGCGTTTCGATCTACGAATGCACCCTCGTCTTGAAGGTCCCTCTTCGATCTGTGTTGAGTGCGTACAACAAGGCAATGCAGTGGTACGACGACACCGCCCAGCAGTTACAGCTTGAAGCACAGCAACACCTTAATGCCACTGATTCAATTTCATTCGGATCAAGTCAAACCGATCTCGATCCTTTATTCCGTCGAAAGGACCAACCTCATGTTGTTCCACAAAAATAACTTCATACGCTATTCATCATTACTTTCACTTCTCGTCCTGCTCGCAATCATAGGAACAACCGGTTGCAGCAAAAAGTCCCAGGCCACACCGGCTGCGGGGCCTATGGAAGTTGCGGTTGTAAATGTCACTCCAGAGCGTTTAGGGCTGACGACCGAGTTGCCAGGCCGTACAGCGGCCTTTCTAGTAGCCGAGATTCGTCCGCAGGTAAATGGGCTCGTTAAGGAAAGGTTGTTCCAGGAAGGCAGCAGCGTAAAAGCCGGTGACCTTCTGTACCAGATCGACCCAGCTCCATACAAAGCTGCGTACGAGCAGGTAAAAGCGGGGCTCGCAACAGCCGAAGCTGAACTCGCCACCGCGGAGGCAAATCTGCCTGCGATCAGGTTGCGCGAACAAAGATTGAAGGGGCTTGCGTCCGTTCATGCCGTCGGGCAGCAGGATTACGACGATGCGAGTGCGGCACTGCGGCAGGCCGAGGCGACTGTCGAGGCACGCAAAGCAGCAGTCGCTATGAGCCGAGCTGCAGTTGAAAGCGCTCGCATCAACCTCGCTTACACGCCGATCCGTTCTCCTATCTCAGGCCGCATCGGTATTTCGAATGTGACGGTCGGTGCTATGGCGACCGCTTACCAACCTACCCCGTTTGCGGTTGTTCAGAAGCTAGATCCGATCTACGTCGATGTCGTTCAATCGAATGCCGACCTGCTCCGCCTAAGGGAGAAGCTCGAAAGCGGCCGCCTTAAACGCAATGGTGCAGTTCAAGCCAAAGTGAAACTTATCCTGGAAGACGGCACAGAGTATCCGCATTTGGGCAAGCTGCAATTTAGGGACGTAACGGTCGATCCGACAACGAGCTCCGTTACGCTGCGGCTCATTTTCCCCAATCCCCATCAGACTCTTCTTCCTGGCATGTTCGTTCGAGCAATTGTGCAAGAGGGAGAGGACCAGCAAGCATTAATGATTCCGCAACAGGCAGTAACGCGCGACGCAAAGGGCACACCCGTCGTGTGGTTGGTGAACAAGGATAATAAGCTCGAGCAGCGTTTTCTTGAACTCGATCGCGCGATCGGCGACAAGTGGCTAGTGAGCACCGGACTAGCTGCGGGTGACCGGGTGGTGATGGAAGGATCTCAGAAAGTTCCCCCTGGATCTTCCGTCCGTGCAGTCGCATTCGATAGTCCGACCAAAACCGCTGACCCAAGTGCGGTGGAAGGGGGCAAGTAATGCTGTCCCGCTTCTTCCTAAACAGGCCTGTTTTTGCCTGGGTGATCGCGATCGCGATGATGGTAGGAGGTGGATTGGCGATCTACAATCTGCCGATTTCGCAGTATCCACCGATCGCACCTCCTTCGATATCAATTACAGCTACTTATCCCGGCGCCTCCGCAAAGACGGTTGAGGATAGTGTGGTCCAGATCATCGAGCAGAAGATGACCGGACTTGACCGCATGCTCTATATGTCCGCGACCAGTGACTCGTCTGGCCAGGGTGCAATTACGCTTACATTTTCACCCGGAACCGATCCAGACCTCGCATGGTCAAAGGTGCAAAACAAACTGCAATTGGCGATGCCCATGCTTCCGGAGGTCGTGCAGCGTCAGGGCGTTGTCGTGAGCAAATCCACTCGCAACTATCTGATGTTAGTGGGGCTCGTATCAGAGAATCCGAACGTTGGTCAGAATGACCTAAGTGACTACGGGATTTCGCAGATTCAGCCATCGCTGGCTCGCGTACCGGGTGTCGGAGAGGTGGAAGCTTTCGGATCGCAGTATGCGATGCGGATCTGGCTGAATCCCGACAAACTCACGCAATTCAACATGACCTCGGATGACGTAGTCGCAGCCGTTCGAGCTTACAACGTCGAAGTCTCCGCCGGGCAGTTCGGGGGAATGCCAGCCGTACCCGGCCAGCGCTTGAATGCTTCCATCGTCGTGCAGTCGCTGTTGAAGACTCCGGAAGAGTTCGGGGCTATCCCCATTCGAAACAATCCAGACGGCTCGATCGTGCGCGTGCGCGATATTGGACGAACTGAGCTGGGTACAGAGTTTGATATGGCCCGCCTGAAGTTTAATGGCAAGCCGGCTGCCATACTTGCCGTAAGACAGGAAGCGGGCGCGAACGCTCTGGACACCGCTGACGGCGTAAAGGCCAAGATGCAGGAGTTGTCGCGGTACTTTCCTGCAGGAATGAAGGTTGTCTACCCGTACGACACGACACCGTTTGTGAGAGTCGCCATCGGCGAAGTGGTGAAGACCCTGATTGAAGCCATCATCCTGGTCTTCCTCATCATGTACCTGTTCCTCGGCAACATGCGAGCTACTCTAGTGCCCACGATCGCGGTTCCAGTCGTCATTCTGGGCACATTTGGGGTTCTCGGGCTTCTGGGATTCTCGATCAACATGCTCACCATGTTCGCCATGGTGCTGGCCATCGGATTGTTGGTGGATGACGCTATCGTCGTCGTTGAGAACGTAGAACGAGTGATGAGTGAAGAAGGCTTGTCACCGCTGGAAGCGACCCGTAAGTCCATGGACGAGATCACGGGAGCGTTGGTGGGGATAGGACTCGTTCTGTCTGCCGTGTTCGCACCTATGATCTTCTTTCCGGGTTCCACCGGCGTTATCTACCGTCAGTTTTCTGCGACTGTGATCGCTTCCATGCTGCTGTCGGTGCTGGTCGCGTTGATCTTGACGCCGGTCCTCTGTGCTTCTCTTTTAAAGCCAGTTGAAAAAGGACACGAAGCCGCCGAGAGCGGATCTCGGTTTCTACGCCCATTTTTCCTTTGGTTTGATCGGGCGTTTTACTGGATAAGAAGCAAATACACATCTCTGGTCGGTCACATTCTCGCTTCAAAAACTCCTTATGTCCTCGCCTTCGTCTTGATTGTTGCCGCACTTGGCTTTCTGTTTCACCGAATGCCTACCGCCTATTTGCCGGACGAAGATCAAGGCGTGTTGATGGTGGCTGTCCAACTTCCAGCCGGCTCCACGGTTGAGCAAACTGAGGAGGTCATGACAAAGGTTCGGAAGCACATGCTCGAAGATCAGAAGGAAGCTGTGGCCTCCTGCATGACCGTGTCAGGGGTGAGTTTTTCTGGGCATGGCCAGAACCAGGGTATGGCATTCGTCATGTTGCGTGATTGGGAACTGCGCAATCGCGAGGATCTTCGCGTAAAGGCCGTTGCAGCGAAGGCCACCAGGGCGTTTGCGGGTCTGCGAAATGCAATGGTTTTTGCTGTTCCGCCTCCCCCTGTGACGGAGCTCGGCATGTCCACTGGTTTCGACTTCATGCTTCAGGATCGAGGTGGTCTTGGACACGAGAAGCTGATGCAAGCCCGCGGTCAGTTACTGATGACGGCATCCAAGGATCCCAGGCTGATACGGACTCGCCCCAATGGCTTAGATGATGTACCCGAATATCACACGGATATAGATCAGGGGAAGGCCGGAACCTTGGGTGTTCCTATCAATGCAGTCCACAGCACTATTTCAGCCAATTTTGGTAGTGCCTACGTCAATGATTTCATCCAGGGTGGGCGCGTTAAACGCGTCTACGTGCAGGCAGATGCGCCTTACAGGATGCTCCCGAATGACCTCTCGCGTCTTTACGTGCGGAACAACAAGGGCGGAATCCTGCCCGCATCCTCACTGATCTCGGAACATTGGATTTATGCCTCGCCCCGCCTGGAGCGGTACAACAGTTTCCCGTCACTTCAATTCCTGGGCGAACCAGCTCCAGGGAAGAGTTCGGGCGAGGCCATGAGAGCCATGGAAGAGGCTGCTTCTAAGCTCCCCCAAGGCATTGGCTTTGAGTGGACAGGACTCTCTTACCAGGAACGTATGGCCCAGGCCCAAACGACTCTACTGTACTCGTTCTCGATTCTTGTCATCTTCCTTGTTTTGGCGGCTCTATATGAAAGTTGGTCGGTGCCAATCTCGATCTTGCTGGCGCTGCCACTGGGAGTGATTGGCGGTGTAGTCGCCTCAACCTCTCGGGGATTGCCGAATGATGTGTATTTTCAAATTGGTCTACTTACAGTTCTCGGTCTCACGACGAAGAACGCGATTCTGATTGTTCAGTTCGCAAAGATCAGACTGGAACAAGGGGCTGGGTTGATCGAAGCTACTCTGGAAGCTGCGAAGCTGCGGCTCCGTCCTATCGTGATGACCTCATTGGCATTTGGCTTCGGCGTTCTTCCGTTGGCAATTGCGACTGGAGCTGGCGCTGGTGCCCAGAAGGCCATTGGAACAAGCGTCCTCGGTGGCATGATCACGGCCACCTTTCTCGCAATTTTCTTTATCCCATTGTTCTACGTCATGGTTGTTCAAATATTCCAAAAGACCCGCAGGAATCAGCAGGTCCATTCCCATGCGACTCCAGCTGTGGAGGAGCAATAACATGAAACGAACGCTATTAGTTATTCCATTGATCGCGTGTCTCACCGGCTGTCTTCAACCGAAGTACAGCCGGCCTGCACTGCCCGTTCCTCCGACATGGTCTGAGAGCACCGCGCAGGTGAAGCTTTCTCCAGCCGCACCTCAGGCTGCAGACATAAAGTGGAATGAGTTCTTCACTGATAAGCAAATGCAATCTGTGATCGAGCTCGCGCTGAAGAACAACCGTGATTTAAGAATTGCTGCCCTGAATGTCGAGAAAGTCCAAGCGCAGTATCGTATTCGGCGTGCGGAGCAGTTTCCGACGCTTGACGCCACAGCCACCGCGGACATTTACCGCGTACCGGCGAAGTTGTCCACAACCGGCCAGGCATACACTTACGAGCAATTTAACGTAGGCGGCGTGGCTGCATGGGAACTTGATTTCTTTGGCCGTATTCGAAGCCTGAAGCACGCTGCACTCGAACAATACCTGGCCACCGATGAAGCTCGCAATGCTGTGCAGATCTCGCTCGTCGCAGCAGTGGCCAACACTTATCTGGTGCTCGCAGCAGACAGGGAAAACCTACGGCTAGCCCAAACTACCGTTGATGTGCAGGAGAAATCGTATGAATTGATTAAGAAATCACGGGATGCCGGCATTGGCAACGATCTCGACCTGAGCCAGTCGCAGAGTCAGGTAGAGGCTGCTCGAGTCGATATTGCACGATACCGCGGGTTGGTCGCAACAGACGAGAATCAACTGAACCTGCTGGTCGGAATGACCGTCCCAGCCAATCTGCTGCCGAATGAACTTGGTGCCGATTCTTCACTGAAAGAAGTCTCGGCGGGATTGCCCTCCGATGTACTCCTGCGGCGCCCAGACATACTATCTGCTGAACATCAGCTCAAAACGGCGTATGCCAACATCGGTGCTGCCCGATCCAACTTCTTTCCAAGAATTGCTCTCACGGCCGGCTCAGGCCTCATGAGTGGTGATCTCTCGAAGTTGTTCAAGGGTGACTCTCAAACCTGGAGCTTCGCGCCTCAAATAGTAATGCCGATCTTCGACGCGGGTGCGCGGCGAGCAAGTTTGAAAGGCACCAAAGTGGAGCGAGACATAGCGGTGGCGGAGTACGAGAAGTCAATCCAGTCGGCGTTCAAAGAGGTCAGCGACTCACTTTCGCTTCGCTCCACACTGTTTGATCAGCAGAACGCACAAGAAAGGTTAGTAAACGCGTTGGAGCTTTCGTATCACTTGGCGGAGGCTCGCTACAACGCAGGTATCGACAGTTACTTGAGTGTACTCGTAGCGCAACAGTCCTTTTATCGGGCGCAGCAAGGACTAGTCTCGGTGCGTATGGGACGCATGACGAACCTCGTTACCTTGTACAAGGTCCTTGGAGGAGGGGCATAACGTTCTGGGAACACTTGATCGGTTTGGCGATCTTGTATTCTCCGGGCGCCTGTGGAGCGAGTTGCGATCGACGGAGTCGCAACTCCGCCGGTGCCCGTTTATGCAAATTGGGCTCTTGGCTCAGATTGTCTCTAACGTAAGGTAGGTGGAGGGAAGATGCTTACAGGGGAGGATCAAGTTGTAAGAGTGCAATTGAAATCTATTTTGGTGGCGATGGATTTTTCAGCAGTTTCGGAAAAGGCCTTGCGCCATGCCGTTGTAGTTGCTCGCCATTATGGGTCGAAGCTTTACCTGATGCACGTCGTATCGTCTTTAGGGTTTACAATGGCTGGCCCCGATTCCGTTACCTCAGCATCGGAGTTAGCCTGGAGAGATTTAAGAACGCTCGAGCGACGGCTCGAGTCAACTGGAGCCGTCGCCGGGCTGGACCATCAGGCCATCATCAGGGACGGTGAGATCTGGGAACAGATCGATGATGTAGTCCGAGAGAAGCACATAGAGATGATTGTTGTGGGCACTCACAGCCGTGCTGGCATCGCGAAGTTCGTCTTGGGATCAGCCGCAGAACAGATCTTCCGGCGTGCATCTTGTCCAGTTCTCACTGTTGGACCGTGCTGCCCAACAAAGCCACAACTGGATGCGCCAGAACTGATCCGCCCGGTCCTGTTTCCAACCGACTTTAGCGACGAGTCATTACAGGCCCTGCCTCATGCCGTTTCCTTTGCAAATGAGCAGAAGACTCGGTTGGTCCTGCTTCACATCTTATCTCCTGTGCCCGAAACCCTCGATAATCGCTGGTACACAGCGGAGGATGTCATTCAGATCAGAAAGCAGGCCAGGCAAGATTGCCTCGATCGACTGCGCGGACTCGTGGCGAATTTCGGACTGGCCGTTGATCCAATCTGCATGGCAGAGTTTGGGTACGGAGATCGAGCGGATGTGATCATTCGCGCAGCTGCGGAACTGGGCGTCGAAGGAATCATTATGGGACTAAAGCGGAAGAAACATATCGATACAATCGCACATCTGCCGTGGTCGACCGCTTACAAAGTAGTTTGTGGCGCCTGCAGTGCCGTGCTGACGGTTAGAGCACGATGACGTTTCGTTGCGCATGAATAGCTGAGGCCGCCGTTATCGGCGGCCCCAAGCAAAGAAGGTGGTCGAGCTTAGCACTTCGTCATCGGAACGTTTTGGGCAAGAACCCGTTGCGCAGGCGCCCTTAATCTCCCCATCCGAGTTCCTTGAATTGCTTTGTGCTTTGCGATTTCCTAAAGGGCAGAAGCATTGGCACCCGCCGGCGATATTCTTCGTATTCACCGTGTATTCGCAGAAGGTCCCGTTCTTCGAACTGAATGGCAACAAGGATGTAACCGGTTGTTGCAATTGCGAACACAAGATGTGTAACGGTCATCAGCGGTGCCGACCAGAATACGAGCAACCAACCGACGTACAGCGGATGGCGAACGACCCGATAGAACGCTGGGATTCGGAATTTCAGAGGTGTATAGGCGTGGCCTCGAAGGTTCAGCCAGACCTGTCGCAGTCCAAATAAGTCGAAATGGTTGATCAGGAAGGTCGCGACTAGCACGATGAGCCACCCCAGTGCATACAGGGCCAATAGCATCATGCGACCGGAAGCATTCTGAACATCCCAAATGACGCCGCCAATCGGCTGCCATTTCCAAAACAACAGGAGCAATGCAGCACTGGAGAAGAGCACATACGTACTCCGCTCCACGGAACTCGGAACTAAGCGGGTCCACGCCGCCTTGAACCACTGTCGCGCCATGATGCTGTGCTGCAAAGCAAATAGCGTAAGCAAAGCCAGGTCGATGGCTAGAGCGACGGGCAACGCGACCAGCGGGCCTGAATCAATCGATTTCGGTACAGCGACGTTCCCTATGAAGCCAATCGCATAGAGGAAGGTCGCCAGGAACACGAGGTAACAAAATACCCCATATGCAAACGCGGTGATTCTACCGAACATGTTTTTCCTCACTTCAATTGCGCTGCACTCCGGCAGCGATTCTGGGCACTAGCAGGAGATTCCAAGACGCAAGTGCTTAGTATTCTTGCCGGCCGCCACCTGGAAGACATGTTTGTCTCAACAGAGAGTTCAGCGGCGATGAAGCGAATGCCAGACTTACAGCGCGCCTGGCATTCGCGAAACGAAAACGTCGCCTAGTTTGTTTGCAGGCGTGCTGACAGCGTGTAGTAACCGAGTTCGATTGTGTCATTGAGTGAATACACGCCACCTCCACAAACCGTGATTACGTTGAGCCCTTTTGCAAGTTTGTAATCACCCGGCATGAACACCCATTGGAATGTAGTTGTGGTACGGCTCCAGACTTCCGGCTCATAGGCAGGTATCGTCGATGGACCGTTGAAAACACACGGGCCGTCATTCAGTCGCGCGCCGACATAGAACGGTGCGTTTGCACGGTAGTCCATGCTGAACGTGACGACAATCGGCACATTCCTCACTGGCTCATTGATCGTGACCGAAGCTTCCCAGCTCTTGCAGCACATACCTTTGTGCGTTTCGCCAGGGTAGGAACGGCGCATCACCGGATTTTCCGAGTCATCGGCAAGCGCTACAACGGAACTTGCCACGAGCATGCAGGCAAGGATTCCGATAATTGGAAGGGTGTATTTGGCGATTTTCAATAACTGTTTCACTTTCTGTTTTCTCCTCATTTGACTTGTGATCATTGGCCCGTACCCGTACACACCGCGGTCCGTTTACGGCGAAAGGAGCGCCAGTGCGATGGGGGTGACTCGTATGCGCGCGCTATCGCGCGCGGAAGAAGTAATAATCGGCTGTGTAGGGCACGAGTTTCTGCTTGCCCACATCGGTCGCTGTAGAACAACCCTCTGAGGGCGCCACACCACCGGTCGTGTTAAGCCGTTGAACGTAAGTGGTAGGCGTCATGAGACCGCCGCCCGACGGACCTTGCTGCGAACCAATGGATTGCAGCAGCAAACACGGAATTGAGCCTGCATTCGAACAGCTCGGGTCCGATCCGGCGGGAATGGAAGCCAGGGCTTTGGCCCATACCATGCTGCTGTCGAACGAGCTTTGCCACGTCGGGCTGCCGAATGGCAGCGGGTTCGGTGCATTCTCGTTGGGGCTCGTGTCTGGACTCAGGAAGTGCGTCATTACTTGGACGTTACGTCCCAAGATTTTTACGAACAGTGTCGCTTCCGGTCGGCTAGCATTGACGGTCCAAGACGCACCGGTGCTCGTTGGCAAGCACACGTATCCCTGGGTGCCGACAGCGGCACCTAGGGCGTACAACACGTTTCCTGCCGGAGGAGTAATCGTGGCAGGGGTTTGCGGCGCGGTCAGACTCTGCGCGTTTGCCGGAACGGCCCCAAACACGGCCGATGCCAGAACGAGAGCGGTGGCGATCGCACCTTGGATCGCACAGCCCGTCCGGGGTGTGAACTTTAACTTCAACATCGTCTTCTCCATTTCTGAATGTGTAAGTTCGCGGAGAGAGGACCGGGACTATGAACCCCACAACGCTCTGGACTTGGCTTTCGGTTAAGCACAAGCAGGAGCGAGCATCCTCACCCACAAAGTGCTCCGATCCTGCGTCCGGAACATTCGCAGATCAATAGCGGGAGTCGCAAATGGTCATTGATTCGTATGTTCCCGTATACTGCTGACAATAAAGCACATGCAGGCCTTCTACAGGCCGATGTAGAATGCCTCGTCACCCGGAAAGAAGAATGAGTAGGGGAACCATCAATAACGCTGGGCCGTTCCGGTTCGGGGAAAGCTTCGAACTGGATATCGAGCGGCACGAATTGCGCCGATATGGCCAGCTTGTCCGGCTGGAACGAATCCCCCTCGACATCCTTATTCTTCTGGCCGAGAAACGCGGCGAGGTTGTTTCGCGGGAAGAGATGGTTGCAAGTGTCTGGGGCGCAGGCACTTACCTCGATACTGACAATGCGATCAACGGGGCAATCCGCAAAATCCGGCAGGTCCTGAAGGACAATCCAGAGGAACCTAAGTACATTCAGACCATTCCGAACAAAGGGTATCGGTTTATTGCGGAAATCCAGCCGAGGGTAACAACCGTTGAGCCGAAACCCGAGGGTCCTCAGGAAATTCAGCCCAACAAGGTTCGCTCCAAGTGGGTGCCATTCGCGGCAGCAGCGGTTTTGGTGGTGGTCGCCATGGCCGCATATTTTGCTACGTCGCGGTCCGCCCGTCGTCCGGAGATCTCAGACCGCAAGTACATGTTGGCGGTACTGCCTTTTGAGAATCTAACCGGGGATCCTAATCAGGATTACTTCACTGACGGACTGACGGAAGAGATGATTAGCCATTTGGGAAATCTGGACCCCGAACATCTCGGGGTGATCGCTCGTACGTCTGTCATGCAGTACAAGAATAATAGGGATGGACTAAGCCGCGTGGGGCAGGAACTCGGCGTAGATTACGTGCTCGAAGGAAGTGTGCGCCGCGAATCGGGGAAGGTTCGAATCACGGCACAATTGATCCTCATGAAGGATCAAACGCACATCTGGGCCCGGCAGTATGACAGAGCACTAACGAACATCCTTGAACTCGAAAATGAGCTTGCGAACGAGGTAGCGCAGGAGATTACGCTGACCTTGATAAAGAAAAGAGACGCCAATTCGCGAGCGCCAAGGACTATGAGTCCGAGAGAGTATGCGGCATACGACGCGTACCTCCGCGGCCGATACTTCTGGAACAGGAGAACGGTCGAAGGATTTCAGCAGGCCATCCAGGCTTTTGAGGAGGCCGTCGAAAAGGATCCCGATTACGCACTTGCTTACGTCGGCCTCGCGGATACTTACGCACTGCTCAGCGCATTCGATATCGCTCCGAAGAGTGAAAGTATGCCGAAGGCTCGTGAGGCAGCGGCCAAAGCGCTTGCACTCGACGACAAGCTTGCGGAAGCCCATGCTTCGATGGCACTGATAGTCCAGAACTACGATTGGGATTGGCCGAAGGCCGAAGCAGAATATAAGAGAGCGATTGAGCTCGATCCAAACTACGCTACGGCACATCACTGGTACGCCGAGTTCTTGACGCTCCAGAGTAGGTTCTCCGAGGCCCTGGATGAGATTGAACGCGCTCGGCTGTTGGATCCCCGTTCTCTTATCATCTCTTCAGACCGAGGCGCCATTCTTTATAGCGCTCGTCGGTACCGTGAGGCTATCCAGCAATTCCGCGAAGTCCTTCAAATGGAGCCTAATTTTCGGAGAGCTCGCATCATCGTGTTTGCCTATGCGGCAGAGGGCTTGACACAGGATGCCTTGCGAGAAGCGGCCGAATCACAAAAGGTTGAAGACGGGCCCTTCACCTGGGCGTTGCAGGCATACGCACATGGACGAGCAGGTCAAAAGAGCGAAGCAAAGCGTTTCCTGCACAAACTGGAAGAAGAAAGATCCAGGCGATACGTCAACAGCTCCAGGCTCATAACTGCCAATTTAGGTGTCGGGGATTACGAGCAGGCGCTGAAATGGTGTGAACAGGGCCTTTCGGAACGAGCGACGGTCATACCTTGGCTCAGAGTAGATCCCCTCTACGACCCACTTCGATCAGACCCAAGATTCCACGCTCTGCTCGCGAAGGCCGGGCTGGAGTAAGTCTGTCTGTGCCACCGATCCTTTCGCATCCATCGTGCTAACTGCGCGGATGTAACTGGATGCTGAGCAGCCTCTCGTTCATTGTTAAACTTGGTGTATGAGCGTACATCGTTTTCTCTCATTTGTTTTCATACTTTTGATAGCTTCTGCCATTCCCATTACGGCAGAGACATGCCAGCCTGAATTTCCGTTCAAGAATGGGTGGCTGGGCAGCGACGCAGCATATTCCATTCCGCTTAATGACGGTAGATCGGTCTGGATCTTCGGAGACACCCTGTATGGAGACAAACGCATTGTCGTAGAGAACGAGCCGCGAATGGTCAGAAATGCGATAGGAATCTCGACCTGCAAGGGTGGCAAGTGGGATATCGAATACGTGATGCGGAAGAATTCATCTGGGCAACTGATCGACTTTTTCCAAGCCAAAAGTCCGTACTGGTATTGGGCGCTGGATGGTTTTGTAAAGGGCGAGCAACTCTGGGTGACATTGTTATGTCTTCGCAGTGTGCCGAACTCCGGTTCTTTCACCCTGGGCTTCGCCACCTGCGGAACGGACCTAGCGCGCGTAACCGGTCTCGAGCAAGACCCTCAAAAGTGGGAAGTGAAGATTTACCCGCTAGTCAGCGACGGTGTTCATGCGTATCCGTCGGCGACCGCCGTGGTTGACGGCGACTTTGTGTACATCTTCGCTCTTTACGAGAAGGGCTCGCGGCCCATGGTTCTGAGCCGGATTCCGCTCAGCGGCTTGGATAAGGATCCTAAGGCCAGCATGCAATATCTCGCTAAGGATGGAACTTGGAGGGCAGGATTCGAACCGGCCAAGGCGAGGCACGTGATGGACAAAGGCAATACGGAGATGACGGTGCGGTATCACCAAGGAAGGAAGCAGTGGTTGGCCGTGATGAACGATCCTCAGCTTGAAACTGGCAATATCCTCCTGCGAACTGCGCCCAAGTTGACCGGCCCGTGGAGTGATGGACAGGTGATCTATACGATTCCGGAAATGCAGAAATCACATCCAAGCTGGGACAAGGACAATTTCTGCTATGCAGGGAAGGAACATCCCGAATTACGCGAAGGCAATACCATCCTGATTACGTATGCCTGCAACACACGAGCGGTGAAGAAACTCGAAACCATGCCGCACATCTATTTCCCGAAAGTCGTCCGCCTCGAATTACCGAAATAAGCAAATGTTGGAGCCGATCAGGCCTTTGTGCGAACAAAGGCCTTGATCGTGCCGCATTCTTTGCCGACGGACGGACCGTGCGGTTTTATTGTGTATTCCCCGACTGATGCAGGGATGATAAAGGTTTCGGCGTAGTGCACAACGAACGGCTCGAACGTGCCAGTAGAGCTTTCGACAACGGCCTCAGCACCTTCCACCAAATTCAGAACGTTTACGCCGCCGCCGGTATGGTGTGGCGCAGAAGCCGTGAACCAGTGGCGCCGGGTTTCGATGAACTCGCGCTCGTGAAGTCCGGTGCGTTCTTCGCGCCAGCCGCTGCCCTCCGCAATTGGCGAAATGCGATTCACCAGGTTACGGCTAACCCAGTCTGTGGTGCGATCCCACTGGATGTTCGCCGCTCCGTGTTTCAGGTGAATCGGTCGCGGACGGCCGTCGAGACCAAGCCGACCCCAATCCCACAACTTAAAAGTGAAAATGTATGGTGTTGCACTAATCTCGAGCACCATACTGTTCGTAGCGGAACAATGAACAGTACCGGCGGGAATCAAGAAGTGATCGTGTTTCTTCGCGGGAAACTTATTGATGAACTTATCGGCGTCGAACGGCGCGCCGCCTTCCTGCGCAGCTTCGAGTTCGGCAATCATCTGGACCGAATCGATTTGCTCCCTCAACCCCAGGTACACGCATCCGTCGGAGCCAGCATCGAGCAGGTAATAGCTTTCATCCTGCGTATAATTCATCCCGAACTTGTCCTGGATGTACTCGGTCAGCGGGTGAACCTGAAGGGAAAGATTTCCGCCCCCCATGGTATCCAGGAAATCGAAGCGAATTGGGAATTCTGTTCCGAAACGCGCGTGAACAGGGTCACCCAGAAGTTCCCGTGGATGTGAAAAGACAACATTGATGGACGGGACCTCGACACGATGATCGCCAAACCCGAGCAGAAGCGAGTTTTCCTCCGGCACGCAATCGAAACACCAGGCGTGATTCGGCTTATCTTTGGGAAGTCCGCAGACTTCTTCCATCCAATGACCACCCCACGGACCGGGGTCAAAATACGGAACGACTCGGAATGGGCGGTGCGCAGTTCGCCGCAGTCCGTCGCGATGAGCCTCGCCGCTAATCAGCTTAGGCGCATTGGGATCATTGGTATCGAGCAGGTAATTGTGCGCGGGCAGCAGTTTCTTCTTCAATCGGTCCGCAGCACGCCAATCGACGAAGAAGGTGCGCTTGTATTGAAGCGACGGACGGTCTTTGCGATTCTTGGCTGCCAGTCCATCGATCAAGTGATGGCGTTGGCGGCGCTGAATCTCCCACCGCGCCATATCGGTATAGATTAGTACGTCGTACTCCGCAGCGACGAGAGCCGCTGCCGTACCGATCACAACAATCACACCAGACTTCTGGTTCTCGATCGCACAACGCGCTTCCCGGACCTTGGCACCGTCGAGGAAGTCTTCCAGAGAGAGGCCGTTCATGCGTCCGAAGACAGGATCGTCTCCCAGGTAGTGATCAACAATGGGCGCCATCTCTTCGGGTGTGCGATATGCCTGTTCGGCCCGAATCAGGAGACTGGGCTGTAACACGCGCGTGAGTGCAGTGGCAATCTCATCGACGAATGCACCGGGATAGCATTCGACGCAAACGACCACGCGCGGATGCCACAGTTCGGGGCGGAGCCTTTCGGCAATTGCGGTCCACCCAACAGAGCAATCTGATGAACGAGAGCTAACCTGAACGTAAGGGAACTTGTCGTACATCAGGCGACTCCGACGGCATGACCTTCGCTGAGCAGAGGTATTGCTCCGAGAAGACCGGCATTGTTGCCCAATTGAGCCGCGTGGACCTGAACTTTGCCCCAAGGAGTCCATGCGTGTTCGTTTACATACGCCTGGATGGCAGGCAGAATTACATCCGCACTTCGCATAACACCACCACCGTAGACGACCACTTCAGGATCGAATGCATGAATGGCGGCAACGGTATTGGCAGACCAAACACGTATGCAGCGATCCCGGACGGCAAGAGCAACGGAGTCGCCGGCTTTCGCCAGGCGGAACACACATTCGAAGTTGAGGCTCGGCTCCTTCGAGAGTTGGCTCGATTCGAAGCCGGGAGTTTCACGGCAGACAAAGGGCAACGACCATCCGGCAGCCTCGGCTTCTGCGCAACCGATAGCACCACAAGTGCATTTGCGTCCGTTGAACAGAGCAGGGAAGTGGCCGCCTAAACATCCGGCCTGGTGGTGCTTTCCGCGCAGAAGGCGACCCTCAATCATGGCCGCTCCGCCGATGCCGGTTCCGAGGGTGAACATAACGACGTTGTCAAAACCTTGTGCGCCGCCTGCATACCATTCGCCGAGCAGGGCCATGCGGGCATCATTTTCGATGCGAAAGTTCAAACCGAACTCACGCTGGGACCACGCGCAGAAGTCGATGGCCGTGGC
Source organism: Terriglobales bacterium (assembly GCA_035561515.1). Taxonomy (NCBI): domain Bacteria; kingdom Pseudomonadati; phylum Acidobacteriota; class Terriglobia; order Terriglobales; species Terriglobales bacterium. The sequence goes on from DATMXP010000027.1 coordinate 18,763, forward strand.
GTCATCGTATTTCTGGTTCGTCGAAGTGACACGAGTTTCTTTTGTGTTAACCATGCCGCAGAAACTGAGAGCAACACCGGCGAACTGCGAAAGCGGCATATCGGTCTGCTTGGCGAGTTTGCGTAGCGTATCGGCAAATTGCGGCAGTACGGAACCCAGGCCGCGGCCAGAATCGCTGTCTACTACTTCGGACGCGACGATCTGCTTATCCTGGATGACGGCACACGTCGCGTGCGTGCCGCCGAGATCAATGCTAAGAGCCTTCATGAATACTCCTGAACCTATTTTCCACTAAACCATGCGGCTCGCCTTGGCGAGCACGAACACCGCAAGCACAAGAACCGCAACACCCGCGATCTGGATACGAAGGGGCGTTTTCCCCGTTCCTTTCCACTCGCCAGTGAGAATTCCCAGAAGGCTCGCGGTGATCACAATCAAGGACATGAACAAAGGCCAACCCAGTACTGCACCGAGTTCACCCAGCTTGCCCGTCGAGATGCCATACAAAAGGGTGCTGCCAAACCAGAATGCAGCCATGATAAATGCGAGACCCCAGTACGAGCCGGTTCCTTGTTCGCTGAACCGTTTCCCGGTGTTGTTCTTTCGCATCAGGTAAACACAATAAAAAATATTGGGGATTGAGCCAGCCATCATGAGCGGTAGCCAGATAGCATTAATCGCCCACACCGGCTTGGTGCCGGAATTGGCAGCGGCATCGATGATGGGGCCACCGAATGCCACGCCGAAGTTCATGAAGGATGCGCAGATGCCGCTGGTGATCGCGATGGCTAGTCCTCTTGCAAAAGACGGTTTCCCGGCCGTGGCAGCATCCTTGGCTTGGGCATGTTCGCGACGTCGTCCCGCAACGGCACAAATCGCGACACCAACAACCACGAGCACCACTCCGGTGATGATCGTGAATCCAGCGGAGCTTAGAAGTTTCTCGGGATGAAGTCGAATAAACGGAATGAGGCTGCCAAGAGCTGCCGACAAACCAAGAACGATTGAGAACGACAATGCGATGCCGATTGCATCAATGGCAAGACCGAACAGAACCTGAGCGATACCCCATCCGGCGCCAAAAGCGGCGACAGTAGCGACAATTCCGTAGCCGACCTTTCCGTAAACTCCGCCTACATCGGAAACCGTACTGAAAGCGATAATTGGCGGCAGAAGTATCAGCGAGTAGATGCTCCAGACGAACCAGGTATTCTCCCAAGCCCAGCGGCGGGTGAACTTCATTGGCAGGCTGAAGCTGGCATTAGTCACACCAGCAACAAGCAAAATCAGAAGACCGATTGTGCTTTCGTTCAAAAGACACCTCTGTCGCAAAGGCCGATCAGGCCAAGATTGACTGCAATTTACTACCAACTACTGCAAGACGTTGGTTTCTGCTTCCACCGCGAATCACAATTTCGTTTCGCTTTACTTGGATATCGCTGATCTTGCGCCATTCTCTTGATACCGGTGTCAGAAACATAGCGTAAACGGTAGACAAGGCCGACTTTGCAGGGACTCGAGTCAATGTGGGAGTCTGGAACAGTGGACCGTCGCTGATCGTCTGCTGATGGCCGACGGGAAAGGGTGTTGTTCCGAACTCCACGCCGCGTGCCCGCGTCACGCCATTCCATGGCGCGCCGGAGCGAGCGATATTCTCTTCCCACAGCGTTACCCAGGGGAAATCGGCTGATCGGAAGACGTATCCTGCGGCGAGTCCAAGACGCCAGTTCAAGACCGCGATTACCCCGTAGTCATTCTTGCTGTTTACTAGAACCGTGGCTACGAAACCTTTGCCATCATTCGCGAACGGCTTCCTGAGGTCAACCGATCTTCCTTTCAATGCCGGTGCATGGGGCCAATGAAACTCTGCATTGTCACGAAGGATGGCTTTGCCCTCGTATCCGAGCGCCCAAGTTTTTGCACGCGAACCGCTAACGAAGAAATCGCTCTCACCTGGGGACATCAGCGGAGGACCGAAGGTCGCATGCTCAACCCAGCCACAGAAGCGATCTACCGTGCGCTGGTTCTTGACTGTTTCCCGGAAATAAACGACAGACTCTCCCGGCAGCGATTCGATTGTGCGGACGAAGTTCAGCCCTGCATGCGGAAGTTCGACTGCTGCGTTCAACCGTTTACGCTGCTCGGGCTTCATCGTCCAGCGAGCAACGGGCGCTTCGCCGTGGAGTGTCAGTCCTTGCTGAATCTCGTCGGGTGACGGTGCACCGAAGTAATCCAAACATAAGGCGTGTCCGGTGAAGCCGCTGAGGAACTTTCCGACAAAGGGCACGCCATAGACAGCCGCATCACGTGACCGAAAACGTTCAGGATCGATGGACCTCCACGGCGCTTCCCAAAGAACGTTGCAGGTTGGATAGCCGGCTTCGGGTTGAAAGCGTACATCGGCGACATGGCCGCCCCCGGGGAGCGTCACGATGTCGAGCAGTCCGTTACTGAGCAGCCATGCATCGCGACCTCGCCAGCGGGTTTGCTGCATTGAGATGGATGGTTTCCGCACTAGAGAGTGAAACCTCCATCGATCGATAAGGCGGTCCCGGTAACGAATGCCGCTTCCGAGGAAGCGAGGTAGAGGGCAGCCTGCGCCACCTCCTCCGCGGTTCCAAGACGTCCCATTGGCTGCCGAGCAATGAATCGCTTGCGTGCTTCCTTGGGGTCGGCGTGTGCCGCCAGCCTGGCGCGGAGAGAAGGCGTGTCGATGGTCCCGGGGCAGATCGCGTTCACACGGATGTTTTCGCCAACGTAGTCCATTGCCATGCTGCGAGAGAGAGCAAGGACAGCACCCTTCGAAGCCGTATAAGCAGCACGGTCAACCACATTCCGGAGCACAGTGGCGGAAGAAGTATTAATGATCGTACCGCCACCCTGTTGTTTGAAGATGGGAATAACTGCATGGCACGTCAGGTACATGCTTTTGACGTTGACGGCCATCGCACGATCCCATTCTTCCTCAGTGGTCTGGTGGATCTTTCCGTGTGGAACAATTCCTGCGTTGTTAAAAAGGATGTCGATCCTACCCCAGAGCTTTATCACGCCGTCGACCAGGCGCTGGACATCGGACGACCGAGAAACATCGACAGCGAAGACTCTGCAAGTACCGCCATTCGAAGTGATTACGCTCGAGGTTTCGTCAGCAGCTTTCTGATTAAGATCCACGACGGCAACTCGCGCCCCTTCGCGTGCGAATAGGCTGGCGGAAGCGCCTCCGATACCCGCACCTGCTCCGGTGATGATCGCTACCTGGTCTTTCAGTTTCATAATCACCGCGCCGCCGCGCCGGTACCGCCTTCCTGGAACCCCATGCCCCCAGTAGGGACGAGCATGCCGCCATCTACAAGCAGCGCCGCTCCGGTAATAAACGAAGCCTGAGCACTGGCGAGAAAAACGATGGCGTTGGCAACTTCTTCCGGTTTCCCAATGCGACCTAGCACATGCATGCGGTTACAGGTCTCGATCACTTTGTCGGGATTCTGGTCGAGACTGGCAGCCCAACGCAACATTGGCGTGTCGATGGCTCCGGGGCAGACGCAGTTCGCGCGGATGTTGTTCTTCGCGAAGTCTAGTGAAAGGCAGCGTACTAGACCAAACAAGCCATGTTTAGCCGTGACGTACGCGGTGGAACCGCCGATTGCGGTGAATGTCTGAACCGACCCGAGGACGACGATGGATCCGCCCCCACTCTCGATAATGTGAGGCACAGCGAATTTCGATGCGTAGAAGGCACCGTTCAGGTTTGTATCCATTACTTCCGACCAGACGTCGGTGCTGGTTCCAATTGCGTCACCGTAGCGCTGAATGCCTGCGTTGCTTACCAGCACGTGAAGCCCACCGAAATCTTCGGCGACTTTCTCCATGATGGCTTCCACTTGCTGAGGGTCGGCCACGTTGCAGGGGTAGAATCTCGACCTCGGTATCCCTGCGGCGGTTTTCTGGCCGGCATCTGCGTTAACGTCGAGGATAGCAACGCTGGCGCCAGAAGCAGCGAACTCGCGCGCCGTGGCTTCACCGATTCCCATCGCGCCACCCGTGACGACTACAACCTGATTGTCGAAGCGTATGTTCATTCAGCCTCTACTTTCCCGCCGCACTTAGCGGTGGTTTCACCGGGTCCGAGACAATCCGCAAGGTAACAACGGAAAACGGCTTTACATTCACCTCGACGCTGCCATGCTCAGCTGTGAGCTTTGCGCGATTGTCTTCAAGAAGGTTACAGTCCCAGGCTTCACGGATACTAAAGAAAGGACTTGAAACCCGCACCTTGCCTGCATTCCCAGAGAGTTCCTGCAGCCGAAGAATGCTGCCGTTGCCGTCCTCGGCCAGTTTCCAGGTGACGACCCCGACGTTGGGATTGCTGATGTTCAGGAATGAACTGGCTGTCGCGGTGATAGGGCCCTGTTCGCGCGCGGGACCTGCCTGACCAAGTTCAAGAGGCGTCAGTTCCGACATCCCGTTGCGGGTGAGTTCGACGGGATCGAGTTTCTGCCCGCTGGTGACAGCATAGCGGAACGTCATATCGCCGCTCTGTTCGGGCATGAAATTGGTATTCCAGTAATTGTTCATGACCCAGGAGAAGATCGTTCCAGAGGTGGGCGCAAACTTTTCAGGCCAATTGCCGCGGACAATGTCACCAAATGCGACAAGTGGTGCGTCAATCGGGAAAACGGCTGCACCGAAGTCGACACCTTGGACCGAACTCCAGCGGGTAGCCGCAAACCATTCACGGCTGCCCCCAGGCAAGGTGTCCTTCGCCGGATTCACCCATGCTGTTTGGGTGTCATACAGAAACGTAGGATCAGCGACTGCAAATGGGAAGGCGAAATATGCGGCTTCCTTCGTCAGCACGCTTTCTTTCCGAATGCGGAAAGTGAATCCGATCTTCTTCTGCTGATCGAACAGAATGATCTCTGACTTGATAACGGGAGTATTTGGAGCCGTGGACTCCATCTCAATGACCGTCCCAAATGCTTCCTTTCGGACGGCAATTACCCGTCCGTTGCCTGCAGGATGAGTTTGCAGCTTCGGTGCATTCAGTCCCGCACCGTAACGATACAGGCTGTTGTTCGGAATATCGTCACCACCGGTGACGTAAAGGTAGGAGCCAAAGCGGTATGGACTGGATTGATCGACAATCTCCTTGCCGGTCTCCTTGTCGAAGATGCTCCTGATTGCTGCGGTCGCGGGATCAAGAGTGACGCGGTAATGTTGATTTTCAACGACGGAGCTGCCGGTATTCGATGGTGTGACTGCCTGCCTTTTGCCGAACCGTAGTCGGTACATCTTGTATCCGAACGCCGGAACATCGGTCGCTACGAAACGGATGCGGCGATAGCCATTGCCAAAGCCGGGAAGAGGCGTGCCCTTGCCGATGTACTGCACTTCATACGGAATTGCGGCGTTAGTAGCAGGATCATAGAGCTCAGTGCCATCCTGAAGGTCGTACTCAAGAACACCACTTCGTGGCCAACCCAGAGAGTTGAAGACCACCAGCGTGTTTTCCTTCGGACTGAGAATCGTCGCGAGCTGTCCCCATGTACGGTGAATGGTTTCACTGATCTGCCGGTCTGCTTCTGTAGCACGCGCACGTTTCAGTGCGGTCTGAGTGGTGGTTTGTTCATGCTGAGGCTGCGTGGTGCCGCTGACGTACGTCCAGGTGTGCTCGTCATAAAGAAGGATGTTGTTCCAGGCATCGGCCATCCGTTCGCGATCAAGGTTGACGCCAGGGCTCAGAGCAGTTGCCAGAGTGCTCATGATCTCGGCAGTGACCACTCGCTGTTCGTTACGACGATGGATGCCAGTGAAAGCAGCGTCAGAACCAAAGCCGTCTTCCCAGTAGGGTCCGAAATCGCCTCGGTACACGGGACGATTTGGCATCTGCTTCTCAAGGGACGTAAGAGCGGTCTTGAAATCCGTGTACTCGAACTTTGGCCAGGAGTACGTTTTCGCCCATTCACGGGCAACTTCGGCCTGTTCCGGAGCAAGCGCGGTGTTTTCAAGCTGGCTTCCGAAGATGATGGCGGCATCGGCGGTGTAGTCCGGACGCGTATAGGCCTGGAGGAAAACAGGTAAGGCATCACGAACTGCAGCCATGCGCGCTGGCGAGCCGAACATGGTGTGCATCTGGAGGTATGCACGCGAGTACCACATGAACGTGCGGCTACCATCCGGTCCCTCCCAGTAGAATGGCGACTTTTCATTCCAGCGCCCGATCAACTGCACTGGCGCCCGCCAACTGTTACTCGCGGCGGCGAAATGATTCAGACCGGCGCCATTGAGTACCGTCGCGTAGGACCATGAGTAGGCAGGGACATCCACGATCTGAGCAGCCCCTATTGGTACATCGTACTTCTTCGAGAATTGGTGGCTGCCGTACAGGGAACGGATCAGTCCTTCCAGCGATGCAGTTGCGGTGTGCTGGTTCGCAAACTCCGGCGGGATCACGATCTTGCCCTCGCGAACGTATTGCAGAAACTTTTGTTGTTCGCGTTCGGAGCGTCCCAGCATGTACTGCTGCGCCACGAAGAAGCCGTCGAGCGTCCAACGAAACTCGGGAATGCGATGCATGATATCGATGGACTGGTCGATCGATTCGGAGTGTAGTTCGGACACGCGAGCGGGATAATCGGTGAAGCCGATATCGAGGTGCTCGTGCGGAACAACGTACAGCGTCCACTTGCGCGCGGCGGTGAGTTGCAGTGGAAACCGCTTGCCGCCTAAGGCCAGACTGGCCGACACCGTGCCGGTCCATTCTGGAACTTCAAAAGACAATTTTTGTTCACCAAAGCGATCATTCGATGTGAGCGACTGACGGTAGCTCTTTCCTTGAACGTTTAGTTCAACGGAAGCACTCTTGGGAAGAGTGGCAAAACTGGGAAACACATCCACGATTTCGAAGGTCTGATTGTTAGCGGCGCGATAGAAGATGGTCGGAGTTACGAGTGCATCGATGCGGGATGCGTCGTAACTGGCGCTTGCGTCGTGTATGAGTTCGAGAGCATCGTAGACGATGCCGGTGTGCCCCGGTGCAATGGACCCCAACGAGGTCTCAACAGCCGACGGATCATCGAGAGCGGTAAGAATGATCGTGTTTGAGCCTTGCTTCAGCCAGGACGGTGACAAAGTCACGATCTTGATATCCGCGGAGGTTTGCGGAACGAACGTGCCTTCCCAGTCCCCTGCCGCGTAGTCCAGCTTGGGATGGAAATAAACGAGTCCTGTGTGCCCGTTCACATTGATGCGAAGGAAAGAAAGCCTCGGCGTCTCATACATCACTGCCAGCTTCAGGCGAAATACTCCGGTCGGTTTTTCGGGCAAGCTGAAGATGACCGTGAACGGATGCTCTCGGCCACCGGTCATCCCGTTCGCAGGGCCGGGCTGGAATCGCTGCCAGTCTGCTGAATCACGGCTCTGGCCAACACGATAAACAGGATCCTGTTTCGGATCGTTGTAGTTGATGTTCTGCGATTTGAATTCGCCGGAGGACTGGTTGAAGGTGCCAATCCGCCAGACTGTTTTTTCTGCAGCAAAACAAGTGCCTGCCAGTAGGAGTCCGAGCACTACAAAGCGCAGCGATTTCAACTTGTATCCCTCTACCACTTTGGTTGTGTGGTTATTACTCCCGGGCGTCTCGGATCTTCGATCCACGAGCCCATTTCTTTCTTGCGGGAAAGTTCGTGATATCTGGCAATCTTGTCGCGGTCGAGGCTGACGCCCAAACCGGGGCCGGCAGGAACCTTCATAGTTCCACCCGGGCCGTATTGAAGTTTGCCACCCTCAAGGATGTCGTCGGTCAAGTGATGATAGTGCGAGTCCGGCGCTACGGTCATATTAGGTACGCTCGCGGCGAGGTGGATCATCGCGGCTTGCGAGATACCAAACTCGGCGCCACTATGCATTCCGACGTCGATGCCCATGGTTTCGCAGATCTGTGCCGCCAATCGGGCTCTCGTGATGCCACCATACCAATGTGGATCGATAAGCACGACGTCGAGAATCTTCATCATCGTGGTGGGTACGAGATCTTCGAAAGCGAAAACCGACATGTTTGAGGCCAGCGTAACCCACGGCGCCTTCTCGTTGACGCGGGCCATCGCCCGCATGCCCCAAACTGGATCTTCCAGATACTCCACGTCGTACTCGTGCAGCTTGCGCGCAACCCGAACGGCGGTAGTTACCGACCAGGCTGCATTCGGATCGAGGCGGATTTTCGAAGCCGGGAATTTGTCGCGAAGAGTGACGAACGTTTCGATCTCTTCGTCCGGAGGCAGAACGCCATTCTTGTACTTCAGCGTCTGAAAACCATACTGTTTCACCAGGTATTTGGCGAAGCCAACCATCTGTTCAACGTTCGAGACTTCTCCTTCGCCGCGATCATTTGCATACCGGTAGAAAAGGTATGCGGAGAATGGGACTACTTCGCGCACCCTGCCGCCAATGATGTCGCAGATAGGCTTGTTCAGTGCTTTCCCCTGGATATCGAGACAAGCAAACTCAAGCGCAGCCCAGCCAAGTGTGTGCCCGAAGAGCTTGAGCGACGTGGGCGCGGCGAGTTTCCAGCGGATGCGTTCAAGTTGAAATGGATCTTCGCCGATCAACAGGGGCTTCATCTCGGCGAGTTGGCCTTCTCGGCTGGCTCCGCCGTAGCATTCACCGAGGCCGACAATTCCTTCGTTGGTCTCAACTTCCACTATGATCCGGGAAAATCCGGGATGAGAACCAAAGGCGTAGCGGAGTGGCGCCTCGATCGGAATAAAACAAGGTGTCCAGCGTACATCCGTAATCTTCATTATTGCGTGGCCCCCTTAGGCCATCAGCGCAAATTCACCAGCGGCAATCCCCTTACTCCGACCCTGACTCGGCATATGTGCCAACGACTCAGATTCGCAAAGTAGAGGTATTCGAAATTTTCGCCTCCGAAGGCGCCATTCGTTGGACTGGATAGCATAGTTCCGCATGGATCCCATGCGAACACGGAAACTTTTCCCTGCGATGTGACCTTGTAAATGTGATCGGAAGCGTAGCAGGTTACGTACAGATTCCCGCGCGCGTCGAGTACAGCACCATCGGGAACACGCTCCAGGCTCTTTGCATAAATGCGTTTGGAGCGAACCACACCCGGGCTGGCGATCTCCAGAGCGAGCACATTGTTGGCCGTGCTCTGAACGACATAGAGTGTGCGTTCGTCCGCACTTAATGCCATTCCGTTTGGAAATGAGAGAGAGTCGGCGATCCTGGAAGTCTTGCCATCTGCTCGAAGCACAAAGACAGCGCCGTTGTTCTTCTGCCATTCTCCGGAATCCGAGAAGTAAAGATTGCCTTCAGAGTCGAAGACGGAGAAATTCGGTGTGCGGAGTCTGACGCCACCAACTCTTTCAATCGAAGAGAGAATACGGCCCTTGCGATCCAGTCGAATCAGCGACGATTTCTTAAGATTGCATACCCAGAGTTCCTGGGTTGCAGAAAACGTCAGGCCTAGACAAAACCCGCCGAGTTGAGCAACCTCGAGTATCTTGCCTTTGGGCGTGATTCGGTAGATTTGTCCCTGCTCGCCCCCGACCCACAGGTCACCGTCACGATCAAAGGCAAGACCTTCGGGATGGTCCAATCCATCGGCGAAGACTTCGAACTTGTCGATCGAGACTGCAGGCCTCATGCCTCACCATCGTGTGACGAATTCACTTGCATTTGTCAGACAAGCGAACATATAAACTTCTATTCTCGACGGTGTCAAGGAAAAGTCACACCGGCAGCCGGAGCAATATGAAGCTTGCGACCTTTATGGCAGACGGGCCTGCGCGGCTCGGCGTGGTGCTGAACGACAAGATTATTGACTTGGCGGAACTTGCCAGTTTGGGCGGGCTGGACGGAAGCCGCTTCACCTCGATGATAGAAGTCTTGCGTACCGGAGAGGCACTGGATCGCGCACGCAGTCTGTCTCAAAACACAAGTCTGTTGGGAAAGATCAGAGGGGTTCGGCTTGACTCCGTTCGATTGCTTTCGCCGGTGCCCAACCCCGGCAAGATCATCGCTGTGGGGCTAAATTATCTTGACCACTGCGTTGAGCAGGGAATTGATCCACCTGCTGCGCCCCTCCTGTTTGCCAAGTTCCCTAACAGCGTTACGGGCCCGTACGACCCGATTATTATTCCGGAAGAAGACCCGGAGGTTGATTACGAAGTTGAACTTGGAGTTGTGATTGGACGTCGCGCGAAACGGGTTTCTGAGGCGGACGCGCTTCGCTATGTCGCGGGATACCTGGTGCTGAATGACGTCTCGGCCAGGAAATGGCAATTCGCTGACAAACAGTGGACCCGCGGGAAGTCGTGCGACACCTTCGCGCCGATGGGGCCGTGGCTGACCACGGCCGACGAAGTCCCGCAACCAGAGAACCTTGCCGTCTTCACGAGAGTGAACGGACAAACCCTACAGGACTCCTCGACGAAAAACCTGATTTTCGGTGTTTCTAGGCTGATTTCCTATATCTCCGCGAGCATAACGCTTGAACCAGGAGACGTAATTGCAACCGGGACACCTCCCGGCGTCGGAGTATTTCGGAAGCCGCCGATCTACCTCAAACCTGGTGATGTGGTCGAGACGGGCATCGAGAAACTGGGAGTTCTAAAGAATCCCGTTATCGCCGAGCAAAGACAGGCCGCGATAACAGCGTGATAGAGGTTTCGCTTGACACTTTTTAATTTTGTCCTAATGTATGACAAATCAGAGTAGCGAAATGCCAAAGTCCCAAAAGGCGTCGCAACGATTCTCGGGATTACTGAATGCGCTTGAGCCAGTGCGCCGGGAAACGGTCATGGACACTGTGGCCAAGAGAATCGAAACTCTCGTCCGTAACGGCGACCTTCGGAAAGGCGACCGTCTTCCTCCAGAGCCTGAGCTCGCACAGATGTTGCGGGTCTCCCGCAGTTCTTTGCGCGAAGCGTTGAAGGGATTGATGTTCGTAGGCCTGATCAAGGCCCGGCCCGGCGATGGTACCTACATTCAGGGCGCTTCCTTATCTCGCGTCATGAGCCGCCATTTTCAGTGGATGGTGGTCCTGCAGGAAATCAAGTACCTCGAAATCTACGAACTGAGGCAGATCATTGAGCCTCGGGCAGCCGCCCTTGCCGCACAGCGAGCTACACGCAACGACATCGAGCGCATGGAGCGCGCACTGGCCGAGATGAGCGAGAGTATCGACCGGCCCGAGCGGTTCCTGAGTTACGACATCGAGTTGCATGATGCGCTGGCCCAGGCATCGGGGAATGTCGCTCTTCAGACAACGCTACGGATGCTGTACGACGCCATGCTGGAAGCGCGCAGTCGCGTTCTACCACTCATCGACGACATGCAGCTTCACTACGAGCGCCACGAGAAGATTTTTCATTTCATCCGGGACCATCGGCCCAACCTGGCTGCCAAGGCGGTTCTTGAAGATCTGAAGTATGCCGAAAGGCTCATTCGCGAAGAGATGGCACAAGATCGCGAGCGAGCATTGACCTCAAAAGAAACAAAACCCCAACCCGCCGCACTGCGAGGCAATGCCGCAGGCGTACGCGGTAACTGATCACAAGGAAACAACAATGGCGAGACTCATGAATATCGCGCGCTGGATGATCGTGCTGGTTGCCATGCTGCTGCTTTCGCTTACCTGCGTGGCGCAGCTTGATACCGGAACTATCACCGGAATCGTTCAGGACAAAACCGGTGCGGTTCTGTCCGATGCAACTGTGAAAGTGACTAACACGAAGACAGGTCGTACGTGGGATCTGAAGACCGGCTCCCTCGGGGAGTACAGCGTTCCTGCTCTTCCCGTGGGGCCTTACCAGGTAGAAGTCTCGCGGAGTGGCTTCAAGACCGGCGTCGTATCTGACATCTTTCTGAACACATCACAAACTGTTCGTGCCGACCTGAAGCTCGAAATCGGCGCTGCGGCGGAGCAGTTGACGGTCACTGCCGAGCAGGCGACAGTGAACACGACCACCAGCGATCTCGGCGCCGCTATCGGATCGACGGCGGTAACGAATCTCCCTCTCAACGGTCGCGATTTTACGTCCTTGTTGGCGTTGGTCCCAGGCTCCGTGACGACCGCAGGCTTCGGCCAGACGAGTCTCGGTGGTTACGAGACCAGTCTTGCCGGCGTCAACATCTTGCTCGACGGAACCGACGCGACACGCATTGACGTGAACGCAACCAGCACCCAGTTGGGCCGGCAGGAGTCGCGTATTAGCCGCGCCAGCGTCGATAGTATCCAGGAGTTCCGTGTTCTGTCTGGTGTTTATTCGGCGGAATATGGCCGCTCGATGGGCGATATCGTCAACGTCATTACGAAATCCGGCGGCAACACAGTTCACGGAAACGTTTTTGAGTTTCTGCGCAACGACGCCATGGATGCGAAGAACTACTTCAACACCACTGGCGAAAAGTCACCTCTGCGCCTGAATCAATTCGGCGGCAACGTCGGCGGGCCGGTGATCAAGAACAAGCTGTTCTACTTCGTCAACTACGAGGGCGTGCGGCAGGTTGTAAATGTTCCCGCTACCACCACGGTTCTCAATTCAACCAGCCGCGCGTCGGCGGTCGCGAGCATGCAGCCCGTCATCAGCGCGATACCACTGCCTAATCGCCCGGGCGCAGTTACATACGTCGATCCCTTGGACGGCCTGGAAAAGGTAAACCCCTATCTTGGCTTCTACAGCGGTCTGCTTGAGAACCGCCTTCGCGAAGATACTGGTTCGATCAAAGTCGACTTCACCCCCAGCAGCTCCGATTCGTTTGCACTGCGGTACAACATTTCCGATTCCTACACCAGCACGCAGTACGGTTTCGCAGCCGGACAGGTTTCGCCTTCCAGCAGCCGCAACCATCTGGCGAAGATAAGCTGGACGCACACGTTCCGCCCGAACTTGTTGAATGAGTTGGGCGTCGCCCTCAACCGCCCCCAGACCGATTCGCTCGGAGGAGGCGGCGACTTCCCAATCTTCCAGTGCAGCACTTTTTGGGGTTGCAATGGAGGCAACAACTTTGGCGCAACGCCAGGGCCTGCGCTGTTCTCGAATCGCCGGCCTCAGCACTCGATCTCCTTCACGAACACCACAAGCTGGGTGAAGGGTAGAAACACCATTCGTTTCGGGTTCGATATTCGCAAGAACGTCACGCACGACGCTCTTGATCCCCAGCAGTTCCTCAGTTACGCGAACGCAAATGATTTCCTCACTAACGGTTTGATTCAGGTAGACACGCTGGGCCATACGATGGTTGGAGTCGAGAACTCAAACCTCGCGTTCTTCATGCAAGACGATATCCGGTTGACTTCGCGGTTCACTATGAACCTTGGACTGCGTTACGAATACAACACCGTCCTGAGCGGACCCGAGATGGGCAATTTCGATATTGCCAGCCTCAAGCTTCAACCGAAGGGTATTGATTTGTATAAGCCGGATCGCAACAACTTTGCTCCGCGTGTTGGTTTCGCGTATGACCTGTTAGGCGACGGCAAGACTGTACTGCGTGGCGGAGCAGGCATCTTCTTCAACCCGTTGCTCACCGGCGCTGCGCTATCGCTCGCCGGCAATTATCAACAGTCGTTCAGCGTCAATTTGTTTGACCTGTTCGATCCGAACTTCTCCTGCAATCCTCCGTTGAATTGGGGCTACCCGGTGAACAATCCGTTGCCCACTTGCAACAAGGTGTTGCCGGCAAGCGTGAACTCGCTTGACCCGAACATGCGCGATACGTACTCCGGCCACTGGAGCCTTGGCGTGCAGCGCGAATTGGTCAGCAATACCGTCCTCGAGGCTACCTACGTCGGCAACCGTGGCATCAAGCTGCCCGCTGGCGCGGCTTACGCTGGAATGGAACTGAACTATTCGCCTTTCGGGGGCAAGCAACTGTCCAACGATTTCGGCCAGATTCGCCGACTAGGCAACTTCCTGGATTCGAACTACAACGCGTTACAGGTCAGTGTTCGCCGGCATATGGCAGCGGGTTTGAATCTTGATGCGAACTATACCTGGTCGCATGAAATCGACGATGCCGTCAACATCCTGACTGGTGCTTTCCAGAACTCCCATAACCCCAAGGGCGATTATGGAAGCGGTGACATCGATGTTCGTCACAACTTCACACTCGGCTTGGTTTACGACATCCCGAAGTTCGTTCCCGGACGGCTCGGCTCCGGATGGCAGGTCAGCTCTATGTTTGCCACTCGTACGGGGCTGCCCGTCAACATCGCTCTGGCAGCACCATTCCTGGGAATCGACCAACTCCGGCCGAACTTGGTGCCCGGTGCTTCGCTGAAGCCGGCAAATTACACGGTACCCGGCGATCAATACAATCAGGGCGCCCGCCAGTTCAACAAAGACGCATTCTCGCAGCCTGCTGCCGGAACTTTCGGAAACACTCCCCGAAACTATGGCCGTGGCCCCGGCTACCATGACATTGACCTCGCGCTTCAGAAGTCGACAAAGCTAAACGAACGTCTGTCACTGCTGATTCGTGGAGAGATGTTTAACCTCTTCAATCACCCTAACTTTGCCAATCCGGTTGGCTACATGGATAGCCAGGATTTCGGCCGTAGCACGTCGACGATCGGTAATCATGTCGGCATCGGCACATCGCGTCAGGCCCAGGTGGCTATGAAGCTGGTGTTCTAGACAAAACCAAAACGGACAGGGCTTCCTTCGGGAAGCCCTTTTCTTCAGGAATTCGAATACTGCCAAATGAAAATACGCACCTCGGCAATCCTCGTAGCGCTGTTCTTCTTCGTCGGCATCCAATTTGCACTCGCGCAGTCTTCCCCGCAATCTCGGCCAAGCTCCATCAAAACCATCTACATCTTTCCCAGCAGTCATTGGGACCTCGGTTTCATTGCACCTCCGGAAGAGGTGCTGCCACGGCTGAAGCCGCACATCGATGAAGTGATCGCAAACTGCGAAGCCGATCCGGAGTTCCGCTGGACAATCGAGAGTGTATGGCAGATTCGAGAATGGCTGTCACGCACTGAAGACCAAAAGCAGATTGACAGGTTCGTAGCGCTGGTCAAGAAAGGTCAGATTCAGATATCGGCTGTGTTCGGCAGCATGCATACGGAATTCATGGGCACCGAGCAGTTGAACCGGATCGTCTACGACATGAAAGAGGTCGAACGGCGTCTGGGTGTTAAAACCGACTTTGCGATGATGAACGACGTTCCGGGCTTCACACTTCGCCTCCCACAGGTTCTCGCGCGAAGTGGGGTCCGATATTTTCTGAATGGCTCCAACTTGTTTATTGGCGGAGGCACCTCGCTTTATCCGGGGAAGGTTCCGTTCTACTGGAAGTCTCCGGACGGAAGCCAGGTACTGCTGTGGCATACACAAAGCAAGTTTGGCGGCTACACCGAGGCGCTTGCCGATTACTACCTCGATCCGATTTCCGCTGAGCCGTATACGAAAGAGCAGTTTTATCCGAAGGAGCTGAACGGACTTCCGCCTCTCGAAATCATGCGGCGCGGCGTCGACCAACTCCTCGCCAAGTTCGACAACGCGAACTATCCATACGACGCCGTCGCGGTGATGTACCTGCACGATTTCATCTCTTCGAACTTGGAGCGCGACCACCTGCTGCCTTCGGTGCGAGCGTGGAACGCCGCCGGGAAAACGCCGCGTTTGGTAGTTGCAACTCCAGCTGAATTCTTCCGTGAAATGGAAAACAGGCACGCGCAGGATTTCAAGACCTACAGCGGAGACTGGACAGGGCTGTGGTCAGAAGTAAAGACCAACTCGCCCCGGATCAGCGCCGATGCCCGTTGGGCACAGGACCATACCTCTGCGGCGGAGACCATTTGGTCGCTTCTGAGCTTCAAGCCCGGCGTGAGTTACCCCTGGGGCAATTTCGAAGAAACAAGAATCAACCTGCTGAAATATGCAGAGCACTCCGGCTCCGGTCAGGTCGGATGGCCGAAACTGATGACCCGCGCGGAGGTGGATCAGCAGAACCGCGAATACGTGGAGTATGCCCGATCGGCACGACTCGACATAGGCCATCTTCTGGATTCGGGCATGATGTCGCTCTTTTCACAGCAGCCGGATTCCAAAGTCAAAGAATCCCTGGTTGTCTTCAATCCGTTGAGTTGGATGCGCAACGGCACCGTACAAGTGAAAACCGAGGCCAACGTGCAGGTGCGTGACGTTGCTGCGAACGTAGTAGTCCCATCGCAGCGGCTCTCCAAAGATGAGATAGAGTTCTTCGCGAAGGATGTGCCATCGCTGGGCTACCGGCATTTCGTCTTGGAACCGGCGATGCAAAAAGTATCGGCAACGGACGCTCCGGGGACTGCACTCGAGAACCAGTTCTACCGAGTGGAGATACGTCCGTCGGATGGATCCATAACAAGAGTTCTCGATAAGCAGTCAAAAAAGGAATTACTTGACCCCAAGAACCCGCGCGCCGCGGGCGAGTTGATGCGTTGGACTCTGTTCGAAGCGTTCCCAAACGGGGTCGGAACGGTCAACATTACTCATAGACAAGGATCTGTAACCGACTCTCTACGCGTTGTTCGCCCCGGAAGCTATTGGCCGGAGACGGTGATTGAGCTACCCGCGAACAAGAAAACGATCCGAATTACAAATACTCTCGACCGCTCACGGATGCCCTTCGTCGCGAGTCTTCAGGCGGGTGAATACTATAGTTTCTCATTCCCGTTCCAATTCAACGGCTCAGCGCAGGTGTGGCTCGACAGCGGCATCGGATTCCACCGAATCCCTGACGACTATCTCGATGGTGCGAGAACCGACAGCGCCGTGCCGCAGCATTCGCTTGTTCTTTCGGGGGCAGACAAGAACGGAATCCACCACGTTGTGATCAGTGAGCGAGAGTCATTCTTCAATTACCTGATCGGCATGCCCGGCAGCAAGGGAGCTACCGGCGCCTTCATGAATGAGGTTCGAGTAGCCGCCCTGCGCAAACAAGATCAGGGAGACACCAAAGATCTCGGTATGGTGAACTTCGAAACTGTCGAACCTGGGCTGGATACTCCGCTGAAGTTTTCAATCGCGCTTACATCTGGCGAAGGTCCGCTTGACCCTGTCCAGGCATATCGTGCGGGCTGGGAGCAAAGTGTGCCGCTGCTGGTATCAAGCCCGCTCCCCGGAACCCGGCCATCGGAACCCGTTGGATCATACATTTCGCTCGATGCTCCCAATGTCCAAGTGCTCGCATTCAAGCCGAGCAATGATCGCGATCCGAACCACTTCATGCTTCGGCTGCAAGAGATCTCCGGCAAGGAATCAGACGTTACCGTCACTTCACCATTGAAGCCTACGGTTGTGGAAGAGACCACGATGACGGAGGACCAAGTCATTCGGTCGTTCGCGGCCAATCCGATCCGCCTCCGGATCAAGCCGCACCAGACTCTGACGCTAAGACTCACTATTCCGCACGAGAGCAAGACACGTTCTCATCGCTGGTGGGAGTGGTGATGTACGACTCTATGAAATGCCGGTTCTGCGAAATCGTTCAGGGGAGTGCAACCGCGGAAGTCGTTTACGAAGACGATAACTTGGTCGCCTTTCTTGATCACGCTCCGCTCACCTCAGGCCACTGCTTGCTGATTCCACGTAAGCATTTCGAAAGCCTTCTGGAAATGCCACCAGACCTGCTGGCGTTTACATTCACCCGGACGCAAACGCTTGCCATGGCCCTGATGAAGGCCATGGGCGCGGAGGGAATGCTGATTGCTTCGAACACCGTCGTTCAGCAGACGGTGCCTCACTTCCACGTTCATCTGGTGCCGCGCTGGCACGATGACGAACTTGGCGGGTTCTCACCACGTAAGCCCGTGACGACTCCGCTAGCCGAGGTAGCGCAACACCTTCGCAGAACAATGAAGTTGACCTAAAGGAACCATGATGAAAGCTCGTATCGCTGCATTTCTTCTCTTAATTCTTGCCTCGACGTTTGCGCTGGCCCAGCAACAGACCCCGGCGGCATGGGCCGTTAAAGCGAGCGCCGATTACTGGGTCCATCCGGATCGCGTCTACGGTGTTGCGAACAACTATCAACTGAAGCTTGACGTGTGGCAACAGCACAATGCCAAGGAACCACTGCCGACTGTCATCTACATTCACGGCGGGGGGTGGATTTGGGGTGATCGCACCGGTGCAGTTCCGCAACTCCTTCCCTATCTTGAGAAGGGTTGGAACGCGGTTAATGTCGAATACCGGATGGCGAATGTTTCGCTTGCTCCTGCTGCCGTTGCGGATTGCCGATGCGCTTTACGCTGGGTTATCCAGCATGCAAAAGAGTACGGAATTGATGCCAACCGCCTCGTGCTGACAGGGCACTCCGCCGGCGGACACCTGTCCCTCATTACCGCCATGCTCGATCAGTCCGCAGGGCTTGATAGCAATTGTCCAGGGACTGAACCGCTCAAGGTTGCTGCCGTCGTGAACTGGTACGGTATCAGCGACGTGACCGACCTGCTGTTTGGCCCGAACTATAAGAATTATGCGGACATGTGGCTTGGGACACAGGCGAACCGTGTGGATGTCGCCAAGCGCGTTTCTCCGTTGACGTACGTCCGAAAAGACCTGCCCCCAATTCTCACGATCCACGGGGATGCGGACGATGTCGTCCCGTACTCGCACGCTACGCGTCTGCATGCCGCGCTGGACAAGGTTGGCGCGACCAACAAGTTGATCACGATCAAAGGCGGCAAGCACGGTGGCTTTTCCGATGCGGACTACCAAAGTGCGTATGAGCAGGTATTCCAGTTTCTGGATAGAAATGTGCAGCCTACGCAGAAACCACATTGAGAAACTGAGTTATTTGTGCCGTCAGACCTGTCGGCAATGCGCAGCCATCCAGTCCAGGCATGAGATTCGCGTTATTTTGCTTGATCGTTCTCCGGCGACTTTCCTGCAGCGGCGTGCTGTGATTCAAGTTCGGAAAGTCGCGCTCTAAGACGATCGGCATCTGCCGCTCCAGGCGCGAGCTTCAGATATGTCCGAAGCTGCTGCTCTTCCTGCGCCTGGTTGCCGGTGTTGTAAGCGATCTGAGCAAGAATCAAGAAAAGACGAGGTTCTTTCGAGCGCTTATCAATGAATACCCCGTGCAGCGCCTCTTTCTGCGCCTGGTCGAACTCGCGTAGATTCATATGCCCGACCGCACCATAGAGATACGCGGCGGGGAACTGCAACGAATCGTTTGCGACAGCCTGTTGCGACCATTTGACCGCCTGTTTCCAGTCTTGCTGGCGTATCGCAAGGGCGGCCAGCCGAACGTAGGGGATGACAAAATACTGGTCGGCGGCACTGGCCTTCTCGTAACAGTCACGAGCTTCGGCCAATTTGTTGCGCCGTTCCAGAATTTCTCCGAGGGCCACCCACGCAAGCGCGTAGGTCGCACCTTCTTTTACGGAACTACGCAATTTTCCCTCTGCACCGTCCAAGTCACCCTTCGCGGCGAGCTTCAGTGCTTCCTCGTAGTACTTCGTTGCCTTTTTCGGAGCGCTCAATGTCGTGACGCTAACTGTTCCGTCATTCCTCTTGGGAGCGCCCACACGACTAAGAATTAGCGTGCCGACTCCTTTGGGGTCTCTGTTTTCCGCCCGATAGACTTCCAGCACGTTTGAGATGTAGCCCTCGAGATGAGCCTTCAACTCACAAGTAGTGAAGCCTTCCCGAACTGGTGTGCCGCGAAGGCCAATGTCACCAATTCCCGACGCAACATCCTGCGTGTGCAGCATGTTCTGCTTCATATCAACGGTGAGCGAAAATGTGCCATCATCTCCGGCGTAATTGCTCGCGCGAACTCCGCCGCAGTTTGCCTGGATAAGCGGCCGCAGGGTAGCTGCCTTTTGCCAATCCGGATCATCGATGAGAACCAACCCTTCGAGAAAGATGGTCCTCAGCGCCGCCGTCGGAGGCTGATCAGGGGGAGCTTCAGTTCTCACCGGTTGCGGAGCGCTGCTACCTTGTTGCAGTTGAGCAGGCACGAAAACAGGGAACAGCAAGAGTGCCGCGCAAACGATAGTCGCGGAACGAAAAATAGCGCATCCCAAAATACGACAGCCGGCCATGACAACAGCCTCCAGGAAAGCAGATGAAGCAGCCGAAACGTTATCCTCAACAATACGCTTGTGTCTGTGACAAACTACCTGAAGTAGCTCAACCTACCGCTGGTTAACGAAGGAGTCAAATTTATGCACGCCTTGGCGCTGATGGCTGAACTGGTACGGCCAGGTCTCGGATGCCGTCACCACTTGAAGATTCATTTCGTCGCCATGCGCGTCGCAGCGGTTCTCTTTTTTGTAGGACT
The DNA here is from genome assembly GCA_035561515.1 of Terriglobales bacterium. Taxonomy (NCBI): domain Bacteria; kingdom Pseudomonadati; phylum Acidobacteriota; class Terriglobia; order Terriglobales; species Terriglobales bacterium. Next base: position 39,067 of record DATMXP010000027.1, read on the forward strand.
CTTGAGTACCTACACAACGGCCCAACAGTCACGAGACGGTGGCTGCCTGCGAGGAACCGTCCAGGAACTGCGTCGTAGTCTGGTGCGCGGATGGGAGGGTTATAAGGGCGCTCCCGCCGGGATCGTTCGGCCTTCCAATCTAAAGTGGGAAATACCCGTTGCAGCCACGACCGGAGTGCTGATCGCAGCCGTCGATCGTCCGATGCCGTCTGCACCTTTATCCCCCTCGACAGTGAAAGGAACAGACACAGCAGCCAATGCGCTTCTAGGTGCGCAAGTTGGTCTGGCCATTCTAAGTTATGGTGTGGGTTGTGCCACTAACCGCGACGGCCTTCGTGACACCGCATTTTCAGCTTTGGCTGCTATGGGATACGCGGTGGGTAACAACTTGCTTCTGAAGGCCGCATTCAACCGCGAATATCCCGATAAGTGGAATGGACACGGCCAGTTTTGGGGCGGCGGTAAATCGTTCCCATCCGGGCACTCAGCAGCCGCGTTCGGTATGGCAAGTGCCATAGCGAGACGGAATCCCAGGCATCGATGGCTTACCGTTGCAGTGTTCACCTCGTCCTTTGCAGTTGCGGTACTTCGGCAGCCGGCAAGGAAACATTACGCTTCCGACATTCTGGTTGGCGCTACCCTTGGCTACGTCTCCGGCCGTTGGCTCGCTGGCCGCTGATGCTACTTGTGTTCGCAGTGCCTCTGCAAAACAACTACCGTGTCAATCTCATCGCGCGGTACGGAAGCAAGGTCGAACTCCAATCCGCTTCCTCCTGCCTTCATTGCAACAGGCGTCTGGGTACCGAGCAGCATCGGTGAACAAGCATCTGTCAGCCCCGATAAGGTCACTGTGGAAGCAGGTTCGAGCACGTGGACGAAGATGCGATCGGCGGTTTGTGTAGTTACGCCCCAATTTGTCGGCGGAACGGGTCCACCTCGAGTCCCATAGATAGAGTCCCCGTTCTTCAGTAGCCATTTGCCAACGTCCCGCAGGTTAGTTTGCGCTGGCTGCGGGATCTCACCGTTTGGCATCGGACCGATATTCAGCAGCAGATTCGCATTTCTTCCGGCCGCCCGCACCAGGTAGTGAATGATCTCTTTCGGCGATTTCCAGGCATTGTCGGTCAGGTTAAAGCCCCAGGATTTATTCACAGTATCGCTCGTCTCGAATGGCAAATTTCCTAATTCGGCGCTTGCGCTGAACCCCGCCTTGTTCTCGCCGGGCAAATCCTTCTCAAATGTCTGAACATCTTCGCCGGGTAGGGGCTTCTTGTGATGATTCGGAATGATCAGCGCTTCCGGCTGCAAACGGTGGATGAGCTGATAAGTGCGCTCTAGTTGCCAGTCGGCATCTGGTTTATCCCACATGCCGTCAAACCAGATCCCGTCGATCTTGCCGTAGTTGGTGAGCAACTCGGTGAGTTGAGCATTCATGAAATCGAGATAACCGTTCCAATTGCCGGTTTCGGGCCGTCCTGCGGATTTGCCAGTGTTGCCGCGAGGAAAATAATCCGGATGATGCCAATCAAGTTGCGAGTAGTAAAGGAAGACCTTGATGCCCTGACGATGGCATTCGTCAGCGAGCATCTTGAGAGCGTCCTTCTTGTATGGCGTGCGATCTACGATGTTCCAGTCGGTCTGCTTCGTCTGGAACATGGAAAAGCCGTCGTGGTGGCGGGAGGTAATGGTGATGTACTTCATCCCAGCCGCTTTCGCCAGCGCTACCCATCCTTTCGGGTCGTAGCGAATCGGGTAAAACTGCGGCGCAAGCTTTTCGTAATCTCGAATTGGGAGATGTCGGGTCTCCATCACCCACTCGCCATCCGCCAGTTCGCTGTAGATACCCCAGTGGATGAACATCCCGAACTTCATGTCCTGGAACCGCTGCCGGCTTTCAAGGCGTGCTTTGGATACCGGTTCGGATCCTTCTCCCCACAGTGCTGAACAAAACAGGACGAAACAGAACAGAAGCGCTAATTTGCGTGAGATCGGCACGATTTAGCTCCTGACACGGCCCGTAAAAGTCGGCCGCCGTTGCGAGGCCGCCATTGTAACGCAGAGGCGACTAATCGTAATGATATCGATATCAAAAGTTCGTTTACAGGAATTGCACGCACGAGTACATTGTGGCGACAAGGAGTCTGACCTGATGAGTCGTCATATTCTTCGGCTGTTCGCCATTTTTGCGCTGCTCTGTACCGCTTGGGCAGGTGATCAAATTCCAAACGCCGCTTGGCGCATTCCCCTGGGTACCATCCCCGATACAGTCGGAGGTCGCAAGCCCGAACTGGTGACCAATATCGACGATGGGCCCTTCCAAGGGGCTCCCGTCGGAGGCTTTGGCGCGGGCACCTTCTCTCGAACAACCCGAGGCAATTTCGAGCGTTGGCACCTGAAGGCCGGCGTTCACAAGTATCAGAATGTGCCGGCGAATCAGTTCGCCGTTTTCGCACAGGCGGAAGGTCAACCTGCCGTCGCACAGGTTTTGTCCACCAGCAAGCCGGAGCACGGTGAACTCTCGTCTTGGAACTGGTCGTACCCCGCAGGAAAGGGCGAATACGCCGCGGTCTATCCGAAGGCTTGGTACGTATACAACTCGCAGCAATTACCAGTGAAGCTCACACTTGAGCAATTTTCGCCGGTGCTTCCGAACAACTATCGCGAATCCAGTTATCCGGTCGCAGTGTTCAACTGGTATGTCGAGAATCCCACCGGCAAGCCGGTGACCGTGTCCGTCCTCTTCTCGTGGACCAACATGGTGGGCTGGTTCCGTGACTTTTCACGGGATTTTCGAGCGGGTCTCAGCACGCTGAACAAGAACGCATACCGCAGCGAGAAGCTCGCAAACGGAAGCATGCAAGGAATCGTCTTCGATCGCCTGCGCTTTTCTCCCGTGCAGGATGAATGGGATGGACAGTTTGCGATTGCCACGCTAGCTGGCGCCGATGCGCAGGTCAGCTACGTTGCTACGTATGATCCAAGTGGTCCCGGGGCCGATACTTGGAACACGTTCTCGAAGGACGGTACGCTTCCGAACACAGCGCTGGATTTTGAAAGCAGTGGAGAGACCATTGCGGGTGCCATCGCCGTGAAGATCACAGTCCCTGCGGGAGGGAAGAAGGTAATACCCATGGCACTCTCGTGGGATTTGCCGATCTACCAGTTTGGAAGCGGGCGAAAGTGGGTGCGCCACTACACGAAGTTCTTCAACGAGTCCGGAACGAACGCGTGGAACATCGCCAAAGTCGCGTTGCAACAAGGGGAAAAGTGGAGTGCGGAGATTGACGCTTGGCAAAAGCCCATTCTGGGGGACGAATCAAAACCTGCCTGGTATCGCAGCGAGCTCTTCAATGAGCTCTACATTTTGGCTGATGGTGGAACTGCTTGGGGGCACGAACTTTCTGGGAATTCTAATCCGAAGCACAAGTCAGCCCAGTTGGCAGACACCTTCAGTTTCCTCGAGTGTTTTGACTACCTCTATTACGGAACCCTTGACGTACGCTTTTACGGTTCTTTCCCGCTCATTAAATTCTGGCCGGATCTGGAAAAACAGGAGATGCGCCAGTTCGCAGACACCATCGGCGAGTCCTTAAACCAGAACACGATGTGGTCCTGGAAAAGCACGAAGGAAGGCAAGTTGGTACTGATGCCGCGCAAGGCTGCTGGTGTCGCTCCGCACGACCTGGGCTCGCCGCTCGAAGACGCGTTCACAAATGTGAACCAGTACAACTACCAGAACGTAACTGACTGGCGCGATCTCAACAGCAAGTTCGTATTGCTCATCTGGCGGGATTATGTCCTCAGCGGTAAGAAGGACATCGACTTCCTTCGCTATGCATACCCGGCCGTAAAACTGGCGATGCAGCACCTGTTGAAGTTCGACACAGACGGCGACGGCCTGATCGAGAACGGTGGCTTCCCTGACCAGACCTACGATAATTGGGTGGCTCGTGGCGAGAGTTCGTATTCAGGAAGTCTCTATGTCGCTGCCCTTCGTGCCACGGCCGAGATGGCGCGCATTGTCGGTGACAATGCCATAGCTAACAGCAACGATGCTCTCTTCAAGAAAGTACAGGCAGCGTTCATCAAGAAACTCTGGAACAACAGCTACTTCGACTACGACACGGCAAGTCCCTATAAGAAGGACATCATGGCGGAACAGTTGGCGGGGCAGTGGTACGCAAGTCTGACCGGACTCGGTGACCTCGTACCGCCGGAAATGCGGAAATCAGCGTTGCAGCGCGTTTACGACTACAACGTCATGAAATTTCAGAACGGGAAGATGGGTGCCGTAAATGGAATCGGAGCCGACGGTGAGGGCCTGAAGGAAAATGAGCAGGTCGAAGAAGTCTGGGTTGGTACCACCTTCAGCGTTGCTTCCCACATGATCTCCGAGGGTCTAAAGGAACAAGGCTTCGCGACGGCAAAAGGCGTCAACAATGTCGTTTGGGTTGATCGCGGGTATTGGTTCCGAACGCCCGAGGCATATAACGCCCAAGGCTTCTATCGGGCGAGCATGTACATGAGACCAGGAGCGATTTGGGCAATGGAATACAGCCTGGAGGGTGCAGCGCAGAAATCGGCGAAGTAAATCTCCGGACCAAAGTGAAGGGTGAGCCCACGGGCTCACCCTTTCGTTTACTTACTCGCTTGCGAGAACGACAACTTCGCTTGGCGGTAGGTCAAGACTCGATTTCTGCTGTCCGTCCAAAAGGCTACGCATCGGCCGCGGCAGCGTCACCTGCTGCTGCTGGCGCGTGTGGTTGATGACAATCAGGACGGTTTTTCCATCGGTAGAAACACGCCGGCTCACTTCCACTCCGCTCGGAAGTCCCGGCAGGATCTGCTTCACGCCGCTGCCAGATACTTCCGATGCAAGCACGTCCCTGGTCAGCTTTTCGTCGAGCCATGCACCGATGTACGTGATGCTGCCCTTGCCCACCTTACGGGTGATAACGGCTGGCTTGTCGTCGAGCCAGCCGTTGCTGGTGCCGAACTTCAATACAACGTCAACGCCCGGTTGCTTCGCTTCAAGCATTTCTGCCCAATTCTTAACCTGACCGCTGCCCACCTTGCCCGTAACGGAGAAGTCCTTATCGAGCGCGTAGAAATCGACGACATCTCCTCCAAGGAGCTCAGAAAGGATGGTTCCCGGTTGGCGCGACGGGAGCAGTGCGTTGTTCTCATCCTTCATGCCGGAGCGGACACCAAGGACGAGGTGACCACCTCCGCGAACGTAAGCTGCCAAATGTTCCGCTCGTTCGCGAGGCATAAGGTTCAGCGCCGGAGCAACAACCAGTTTGTATTTATCGAGCGGAGCGGAAGGATGAACGATGTCGACATCCTGGGTGAGTTCGCGCAGAGGGCGATAAATAGATGAGAGGTATCCGATTGGATCGAAGTTGCGGTTGTGCTTCTGGAAATCAACCGCCCAGCGACTGTCATAATCGAACAATACAGCCGTTTCAGGTGCGGGCGTGGTGTCTTTCAGCGCAGAGGCCGCTTTGGCCACTTCCCGGGCGATCTGAGATATCTCTTCGTAAACCGGACGAGGATTGCCATCGGCGCCCACAAGCGACCCGTGATACTGCTCCTGTCCTCCCAATGCGCTACGCCATTGCCAGTAACTAACCGTGTCGGCACCGTGACCAATTGCCTGCCAGGCAAGCTTGCGCATCTCTCCGCGGTCCAGAGTATTGTTGATGCCCGCCCAATTTACCGAGCCCGGTTGCGTTTCCATGATCCAGAAATTCCGGCGCTTGAAGCCGCGCGTCAGATCGTGAGTCTGCGCATTCCACATATAATCAAGCTGCCCTTGCCCCACGTACGAATCCCAGGAAGCGAAATCCAGTTCGGCAGCAACGGTGTAGTGGTCGAAACCCGGGTAGAAACCCATGAAATTATGAGTGATGAACTGTCGCGGGTCGCTGCTCGCGCGGATAGCCGAAATCTGGTTGTGCTGGTAATCGCGGAATGTAACGGAGATAAAGCGCTTCCACTCCAGCATGAGCCCGGGATTGTGATAGCCCACGGGAATCGGGATCTCGTCCCATGAATCGTAGGTCTGGCTCCAGTAGTACGTAGTCCACGCACCGTTCAAGCGATCGAGAGTCTGATACTTTTGCCGAAGAAATGCCTGAAAACGCACTTTCGTTTCGTCATCATAGGAAACAGGGCCGTATTCGTTGTCGATCTGCCATCCAATCACGTTCGGGTTATGTCCGAAGCGCTTCGCCATTTCTTCTGCAACGCGCCGGCATAGCTGAAGATATCGCTCGCTGGTAAACCGGTAGTGGCCTCTATTCCCGTGTGTTGCCCGACGACCGTCTTCCCACGTCGGCAGCACTTCCGGGTATTTCTTGGTGAGCCATGCGGGAGGCGCGGCAGTGGGCGTACCAACAACTACCTTGATGTTGCGCGCAGCCGCCATCTTGATCGCGCGATCCAGCCAGTCGAGATCGAACTTGCCTTCGGCTGGTTCCATGCGGCTCCAGGCAAATTCGCCTACGCGGACCATTGTGATCCCTGCGGCCTGCATGAGTGCCAGATCTTTTTCCCAACGTTCTTCTGGCCACTGTTCTGGGTACCATGCAACGCCAATAAAGAGTGGCGAAACAGAAACGTTCTGAACGTTCGGGGTCGATTTCGGGCTGCTGTTGGATGGGGATGCCTGTGCGATCGCAATCCCAGTCAAAACCGAAACAAGCAACAATTGTGCGAGGGGAATTCTTGTTTTAAACATGGTCACCGTAGAGCGCGTCTTAACGCACTGGACATTCGGGCGTAATGCTAGGAGGGGCGGAATCTAATGTCAATTATGATATCGTTATCAACCTTCAGTTCATCAGCACTGAAGGCTTGTGTTTGTTGAATCCATGAGCCGCTCTTTCGGGCTCCGCGTGAGTGTGAATCCTTATGCGATTCTGCAATCGATTTCTTATCGTTACGTTCGTCTTCTTCGCTCTCTCAATAAACAGCTTTTCGCAATGGCGCGAGTTCAACAGCGTTACTGGCGTCGAGAAGCAGCCTGACGCTGTAGTACTGACTCTCAAGAACGGAGCACTGCGGCTGCAACTGTGCTCCGATTCCATCATTCGTGTAACGCTTTCTCCAACTGGCAGTTTCCCCCAGCAGACCGACTACGTCGTCATAAGGCAGCAGTGGCCGAAAGTCGTATTCAACGTCAATGAGACGGAGAAGGATATTACGATTTCCACCACCAAGTTGCGGGTGGTCGTCACGCGTTTCAGCGGAATCATTGAGTACTTTGCGGGTGAGCGGAAATTGCTTCAGGATGAGAATCGCTGGCTGACTCCGGCCACCGTCAACGGCGAGCAGACCTATCGTTCCGAGGGCTTTTTCAACATTTATGGTTCGCCCGAAGGTCTCTATGGGCTGGGCCAGCATCAGGCCGGCGTGTGGAATTACCGCGGAGAATCCGTAGATCTTTCGCAGGAGAACGCCAACATAGCGATCCCGCTTCTGGTCTCCAGCAATGGTTACGGTATCTTCTGGAACAACGCGTCACGTTCGAAGGTAAATAACCGTTTTCCGAACTATCTCTACATCAGTTCAGAAGTCGCCGACACTCTCGACTATTACTTCATCTTCGGTCCTGAAATGGACGATATCGTTGCCGGTTACCGCGACCTTACCGGCGGTGTCCCGCTCTTCGGGAAGTGGGCGTATGGATTTTGGCAGTGCAAGAATCGGTATAAAACTCAAGACGAGTTGCTCGGCGTCGCACGCAAATATCGTGATCTCCACATCCCAATCGACAACATCGTCCAGGACTGGTTCTGGTGGAACCGCAAAGGCGAGCACATCTTCAACTCCAACTATCCCGATCCCAAAGGAATGGTCGAGGAACTACACAAAAACAATCTGCACCTGATGATCTCGGTCTGGCCATTCTTCGAGCCAGGTTCACAGGAATACGACTACATGGATCGCCAGGGCTGGTTCATCGAGAAGTTTAAGTACGACAAACTGCCCTATCATCGCGCAGGAATGGCGGTCTACGACGCAACGAATCCGGAGGCTCGGAAGTATTACTGGCAGTTGATGAACAAAGCCCTATTCAGCATTGGCATTGATGCCTGGTGGCTCGATACCGTGGAACCCGAGACCGAAGGACAGGAAGAAAGCATTCTCCTCGGCCACAAACTAGGTATCGGCAGCGGCGACCGTTACGCGAACATCTACCCGCTGATGACGACTAGTGGCGTTTACCAAGGACAGCGATCGGTTACAGATGACAAACGCGTGTTTATTCTGGCGCGTTCGGCATTTGCAGGTTCGCAACGTAATGCAGCGGCCGTTTGGTCGGGCGACATCCTTTCAGACTGGGCGTCTTATAAACGTCAAATCCCGGCGGGTCTCAATTACGCTCTGTCTGGAATGCCTTACTGGACCACGGATATCGGCGGATTCGTATCCGGAAATCCGGACGATCCGGCCTACCGGGAGTTGTTTGTCCGTTGGTTCCAGTACGGTGCCTTCTCGCCTATCTTCCGCGTTCATGGAACAAGGACAACGAACCAGAACGAGCTTTGGTCGTACGGTCCCGAGGCGCAGAAGATCCTCGTCGATTACGACCGTCTGCGCTACCGGCTGTTGCCTTACATCTACTCCACTGCGTGGCGGGTTACGACCGAGAACTACACCCCCATGCGCCCTTTACTGATGGATTTCCGTTCTGATGCCAACGTGCTCAATATAGGAGATCAGTTTCTTTTCGGTCCGTCGATCCTCGTCGCACCCGTAACTGAAGCAGGAGCAACCAGCCGAAGAGTCTATCTGCCCAAAACTCGTTGGTACGATTTTTGGACGGGAAAGACCATCGACGGCGGAAAGTCGATCGAAATGTCTGCTCCGCTGCAAACGATGCCGCTATTAATCCGTGCCGGTTCCATTCTCACGATGGGACCGGAAATCGAGTATGCAGCGCAAAATCCTGGTGGGCCATTGGAAATCCGTGTATATGCCGGCGCTGATGGCGACTTTACGCTGTACGAAGATGAGGGCGATAGCTATCGGTACGAGAAAGGCCAGCACGCTTTGGTGTGTATGCACTGGAACGACTCAACTGGCACTCTCACCGTAGGCCCGCGTACCGGTAGTTTCCCGGGTATGGTAACCCAGCGTGAATTACGTATAGTTCTCGTTAGTGAGAAGAAGGGAGCCGGCATTGCTCCCACAGTAAAAGCAGATAAGACGATCCAATATTCGGGCAGGGAAGTGACCGTCAAGTTGCGGTAGAGTTTGCGAGCAGTAAAAAGGGGCTGCCAATCGGCAGCCCTGTTTGTTGATTCGCACCACTTATCCCACGACCGGCACCTTTCTCCGGCTGCCGAACAGCCCATAGTAAGCAATGTAAACGTAACAGACCGCCGGGATAATAAATGCCGGTTGGATACCGATGTGGTCGGCCATGAATCCCTGTGCGACAGGGATGATTGCTCCGCCCACAATGGCAGCAATCAGCAGTCCTGATGCGTCGCCCGTTAAGGGCCCCATCCCTTCGATAGCCAAAGTGAAGATGGTGGGGAACATGATGGAGTTGAACAGTCCCACTAATAGCACCGACCAGACCGCGATGTGTCCACTTGTCATCATCGTGACCAAAACCAACGAACCTGACATGACGGCGTTGAACGCAAGCACCTTCCTCGCAGGAACGCGTCGCATGATGTAAGCGCCGACAAATCGTCCTACCATGGCGCCGCCCCAGTAGTACTTGAGCATGTCGGCAGCGTCCTTCAGCGAGAGATTCCCAATCTCTGGCCGATTAAGGTAATTGGTCAAGAAACTGCCGATCGAAACTTCCGCGCCCACATAGACGAAGATTCCGAGAGCACCGAGGACGAGATGGGTATGGTGCCATATCGAGTCGTGAACCTTTTCATGCGCTTCCGCCGAGCGAATTCGCGGCAACTTGAACAGTGCGAGCACAGTCGCAAGCACCATCAGCGCCACTCCAAGACCGATATACGGGGCCTTCACAGACGCTGCTTGTGCCACCCGGTAGGCCTGCAATTGGTCCGGTGTCATGGCACGAAGAACTTCGACGGCAACGGGTTCGGCGACTGCGCCAAGAATCAGAATGGCACCAAACATCGGAGCTACCGTCGTGCCCAGCGAGTTGAAAGCTTGCGTCAGGTTCAGCCGGCTGGAGGCTGTTTCCGGCGGACCCAGAATGGCAACGTATGGGTTTGCCGACGTCTGCAGCAGCGTCATTCCCGCGGCGACGATAATGATTGCGGCCAGGAACTGTCCATACGATGCTGCCTGCGCAGCTGGGATAAAGAACAGTGTGCCGGCGCCCATTACCACCAGTCCGGTCACCATCGACTTCTTGTAGCCGATGGCGTCAATGATCTTCGCCGAAGGGTATGAGAAGAGAAAATACGCTCCGAACCATGAGAACTGGACGAGCATCGCTCTGGTGTAATTCAGGTCGAAGATGCTCTTCAGATGCGGGATAAGAATGTCATTGAGGCAGGTGATGAACCCCCACATAAAAAACAGCGAGGTCACCATCGCCATTGCGCCGCGATTCGTCTGCGGAGCGGCCACAGTCGCAGACTGCGGAGCTGCTGCGGTATTGATGGAAGGCATGCTTAGGAAAACTCCCCTACGTACAGCCGATCATGCTCGGCTGAGATGTGTATAACTTCAAACAAAAACTATGCTCGTACAGATGCTGTGAAATGACGGCCCGCGCCGCATCCACAGGAGTTCCGCACCACCAGCTCCACCGGAAGCGTTACATGGCGCGGTGCGCTCTTGTCTTTTGAATCCAGTCGCTGAAACAACAGATTCGCCGCTGTTCGTCCTAGATCTTCTGCCGGCTGGCGAACCACGGTCAGCGTTGGTTTAAGCACATCTGCGAGTTCAAAATCGTCAAAGCCTACCAGTGCAACCTGCTCCGGCACGGAAATCTGCAACGTCTGTAGCGCTTCCAGGACGAACTTGGTCAACACATTATTCGGAGTGAAAATTGCTGTAGGCGCCTTTTTAGAACTTAGAAGTGGCCCTAGAAGTTCAACCGCCCGCTGCCGCGAATCCATTCCGCTCACTTCTTGCGCAATCAGGCCGGCACGCTTCGTGGTCTTGCGGAATCCTTGCTGGCGCTGCTGAATACTGAACAGGTCTGCCGAAGGTCCGACGAAAGCAATGCGCGTGTGCCCGTGAGAGATTAGGTGCTGGGCGGCGAGGTTTCCCCCGACTTCGTTTTCGACAATAACGCAATCCACGGAACTACGAAGCACAGGACGATCAAAACAGACGATAGGGATGTGTCCGAATTGTTTGCCGGTAAGGGAACTGCGACGATGGTTAGCAGGCACGACTACGATTCCATCTACTTTCCGGCGAAGCATGATTTCTGCCTCGGCAGCTTCCACTTCGGGGTCGTCGCTTGATGCGACTGTCATAACCGTGTAGCCGCGTTCTCGGGCCAGTTCATGGATCGCGTGTGCGCAAATGCCGAAAAAAGAATCAAGCAGGGAGGGAACGATCAGTCCAATGCACTTCGATCGTTCGGAGCGCAAAGCTCGAGCAGCCTCATTCGGTCTGTACCCAAGTTTCGCGATGGCCGAAAAGACGCGTTGTCTTGTCTTTTCTGTGACGTGAGGATGATCGTTCAACACGCGAGACACTGTCATTTTCCCGACGCGTGCCAGTCGTGCGACATCACCCATTGTCGGCGTTCGTTTCATAAAACTCTTTGGTCCGCTCCGATCTTCTTGGGGCGAATCGGTTGCCGGGAAGCGCGCCTTTCAGTGCAGCAACTCTAGCTCCGCTACAAAAGGCGACGCAGGTAACCCCTCCTGATTCGCAAGATTACATTGCGCATTGTTTGCCCAACCGTATCGTACCGAGATTGGTTCCGCAACGGCATAACTGCTTACGATTACAGATGGTCCCTCAATTCGGGCATCGGCAGGGAAGAACTTGCCGTCTTGTCCCGCTATCTCAAACCCGATGACGCCCTCCGAGGTGTTTCTCAATCCTTTTGCATGATCGAATGTCACACGCAAGGCATTCGGCTCGCGAGTAATCTGGCTGAACAGCGGGCCTGAAAACTCCAGTTTTTCTCCGTATGTGATCGCGCGAGCAGCTAATGCCAGGCGGTGGCCAACGGTCTTCTTATCCAGCGGGTGGACATCATCGGGATTGCCGACATCCACCGTAACCGCCATACCGGTGTTTCTCAGTGCAAGGGCGCTGCGCTGGCCTTCGCGAACTGTGGGCCAGTCCTCTTCCGGAGTTGAGGTGTAGTTAGCAAGCTGAACGTACAGGAAAGGAAAGTCTCCGATAGCCCAGCGGCGGCGCCAGTCTCGGATAAGCGTTTCAAACACTCGGCCATAGAGCTGCGGGTATCTGTCGAGTTTCGAATTGCTCTCACCCTGGTACCAGATCACTCCCCTGATCGGGAAAGGCGTCAACGGTGCAATCATCGCATTGAATAGAGCGCTAGGCTGCCAGATGTGCAGGTCTGGTCGCCACGGAACCTTCGGCCACGGGGCACCCTTTGCCTTCGCTGCTTCGATAAGGACCGATTCGAGCTTCGCCCGACGCGCCCAGTCTGGTTGCTGCTCCATCCGGAGGGCGTAGCTCAACATTACGGGGTTAAGTGCTGGTTCGGATGCTAATGCCGCCAAACTCGTCCACGCCTCTGCGATCGTGCCGCCCCAATAGCTGCCGATCACTCCGACAGGTACGCCCTGTGATGATTGAGTCTCGCGCGCAAAGTAGTAGGCAATAGCCGAGAAGTCTCGCGCCGACTCCGGTGAGCAGGCACGCCAGCCTTTGGAAGCCACGTCTTCCTGGGAAGTATCCGCGTACTTTTTGATTACTTCGAACAGCCGAATGTTCGGGCAATTCGCATTGGCCACTTCGGCCGGTCCGTTTGCCGCCTTGATCAACGGCCATTCCATATTAGATTGGCCCGATGCGACCCAAACGTCTCCGACAAGGATGTCACGAATGACAATGGTGTTCGCACCGCGAATAACTGCTTCAAATGGTCCGCCTGCCGGTTGAGCTTTGAGATATATGTTCCAATGACCGATTTCATCGGCTACGGTTGACTTTTCCTCGTCTCGAAAAGCAACGGTGATGCGCTCTTTCGCGTTGGCCATGCCCCAGAAGTGCACGGGCAGATCTCGTTGCAAGACCATCCCGTCCGAGAGCACGGCAGGAACGGTGACATCCGCTAAGGCTGGAACAGCCAAAGCAATTAGGACGAGGCACCACAACACGAATGACCGTTGGGTTAGGCGCTCAAAACGCAAAAGCGATTTCATCGAGCCTACATTATGTCCTAGTTGATATCGTTCCCAAAGCCTTCTTTTTGCGGGTATGATGCTCTGCTCGTCTTCTTCGAGCAGAGACTTTACAAGTATTGGGTACTGATAATTATGCGGAAATTCTTCCTCGTACTTTTATTCGCGGCTCCATTCCTTTTCGCCCAAAACCCATCATTCCCAAGACCAGGTACGGAGATTGCCGCACGCAGGCTGGAACGGATCCGACACGGGGTCAACCTTAGCCACTGGTTTGCCCAACTCGGTAGCGAAACTCCGTACGACGCCAGGCACTTCGGTACCTACAACACGTCAAAAGACATCGAACTTATCGCAAGGACAGGATTCGATCATGTTCGGCTCACGTTTAACCCTGAGCCGCTGATGCTGCCAAACGGAGAGCTCGAGCCTGCGATGCTCCAGGCGCTGGATGCCGCGGTTGATACCGTGCTGGCAAACGGTCTAAACGTCATATTGGACGCCCATCCGGAGAGCCCGTTCAAGCAGCGGCTCTCGGTCGATTTCGCCAGCAGGAAGGCATTCGTCATCTTCTGGCAGAAATTCGCGCTGCACGAACTTCGCAGAGATCCAGAGCGAGTCTTTTTTGAGCTGCTCAACGAGCCCGAATTTGAGAGTTCCGACGAATGGTCCCAGTATCAGAATCAGATCGTCTCGGGCGTTCGCGCAGTAGACCGTCAGCATACGTTGATTCTTGGCGGGGCTAAATGGTCTGGGATGTGGGAGCTGTTGCACATAACGCCCTCCGAGGACGGCAACGTCATCTACAACTTTCATTACTATGACCCGCATACTTTCACTCATCAGGGCGCAACTTGGTCCATGAAGTGGCTCATTCCGCTTCGGGGTCTTCGCTATCCGGCTGTTCAGGATCAGAAGAAATTGGCTGATGCGCAACCAACGCTCGAAGGGAAGTTGGGCGTCATTCATTATGGATTCGATTCGTGGGGATTCGACCGCATCAGCCAGGAGATCGGAGTTGCTGCCGACTGGACTCGCCTCAACCATGTTGTTCTGACCTGTAATGAATTTGGAGTCTACCGCCGTTTCACCGAGCCGGTGGATCGCGAAAAGTGGTTATCCGACGTCCGCACAGCACTCGAGAAGAACGGCATCGGATGGACGATCTGGGATTACGCCGGAGGCTTTGGAGTGGTCGTCCGCGAGAACGGAAAGACGAACGTTGATACGGGAATCGTAAAAGCTCTGGCGCTTTCTCCCAAGAAACCCGGAGCAGTGTCAGCAGGAAACTGATTGCCAACGGAAGCGCCGCTTCACCGTGCTGCTGCGTGCTCTCTGGAATTCATGTAACTGATCCCGGCGCCGACAAGTGGAGCCTTGTCAAACAGCGCCGAAACTTCAACGGAACACGTCGCAGGAAGGCATCTCCTGGTATGAGGCAGGAATAACTTGGAACTCCGTGCGATCGAACCGCCCACGATAATGCGTTTCGGGCGAAATGCCCCGCTGACAGCCGCCAGAACTTGCCCGAGCGCAACACCAAACTCAGCGAACGCGGCTGTGGCATCAGCATGTTCACCTGCTAATCGTGCAATTTCATAAACCGGTCGGGTTTCTCCTGTCCGTTGCCAGTAGGCCCGCTGGATTGCGCGAGTAGAGACAACTTCCTCCGCAATGCGCCCGTCCCAAGGAAGATTCCAGATCTCTCCCCCTTTCGGAATTCCCTCGCCCTCTTTGAGCACAATCCCGTTCACTGCGAATGCAGCCCCAATTCCGGTTCCGAGCGTGACACCGATCACGCGTGTGTAGTCGCCGTTCATCAGCTTCCGGTGGCTGAGTTCGCCGAGCAGGAATGCCTCAGCGTCATTTACAAAGTGAATGTTGCCAGGATCAATCCCAAACTGAGTAGAAATCCCCGTGCGGAAGTTTGCACCGTACAGATTCGACAACTTGTGACGATACCGACAAACTCCGCTCAAATGATCGAACGGGTTCGGCAGGGCCATTGCAATGGCTTCTACATCTGCCCTCTCCTGGATCCTGCCAGCGAGTCCGTTCCGTAGCTCGCTCAGCTTCGCCATGAAGCCGTCGGGAGTGATGGTGTCCTCCATCGACACGGACTGTACCGGCCCGATCTCTTCCGAACTCGAATCAAAGAGAGCCGACGAGATGTGACTTCCGCCGACATCGAAGGTCAGTAACTGCACATAGTCTCCCGAACCCAGGTTCATCTCTACTGCGCCGTACGCGCCGTTACGGCCGGCGCGGATGCATCAGTTACATTATTCACGGTCAAGGCTTTCTGCAGCGCGTCAATGGATGCCGTCGTTTCTAAGGTGACGGTCCGTGTTTCTCCCGGCAGCAGATCGAAGTAATTATCTGAAGCCTGCACCATCAAATCGCCAAACGTGAATCCAACCGCCTTGGCAAAGACAGGCGCACTCAGGCTCAGCACGGGTTTTCCGTCTACCTGGCTGAGTTTAGCTTCCACGTTCGCATGAGGAAGCTGAAGGTCTCGCGTTACTCCGAAAAGCACCACGTTCCGGCTTATTGCTTTTCCGTCCCGTACCAAGTCATACACTGCGAATACCTGGCGTGGGTCGGCATTCCCCAGGAGGGTCTTTTCCTCCACGGTGCCGATCACGGTGCTGGACTGCGCCAGTGCATCGACCGGGTGTACAGATTCCGACAACAACTTCCCGTCGAATGCCATGAGCCGCTGACGAACCGTCCCCTTCAGCGGCTGCAGTTTGTCGTTGATCACAAAGATTTCAATCTTCCCATCATGACGGAAGGGCGAAACAATCTGATCGTCATAGAAGCGAACGGCGTAGTAATGCAGTGCTTTCCATCTGCCCGTGTAGTCGATACTCGACCACGATGCGACCGGCCAGCAGTCGTTCAACTGCCAGTAAAGAGATCCCATGTTCCTCGGACGCAGCCTCCGCAGATGCTCTGCAGCTGTCTTGATGGCCTCTGCCTGCAACACCTGGCTCATGTAGACAAACGACGGAAAATCCTTCGGTTCCCGGTATTCGCGCAGCATGTAGGCCAGGATCCGCTCATTGCCGCCGGTGTTCTTTTGGTGTCCTTGCATCGTACGCGAGTTGATCGCAAATTCATCGGGTTGTGCGAAGGTGCGAATCGTCGCCATCTCTGGGAATGACTGGAACCCGTACTCCGACATGAAACGCGGAAGTTGTTTTGTGTAATCCTCGATGGGGTTCAGGGCGTGCCAGACTGACCAATAGTGCACATCCCCGTTGCTCTGCCCATCAGGATTTGGCTCGAAGTTGGAACCCGGAGAACTCGGCCAATATGGAAGATCGGGTGCATATTCCCGCACCGCACTCTTCAGAATGTCCCGGAATAGGACCACGTAGTCCTGCCAGATACGTTCGCGCTCCTCTGGAGGCACGGAGTTCTTGAAGTACATCCGGTCTCCCCAATTCTTCCACCCTGTTTCGGTCTCGTTGTTGCCGCACCAGAGAACTACACTCGGGTGATTGCGAAGCCGTTTGATGTTATCGATCGCCTCTTGCCTCACGTTCTCTTGGAATTCGGCATCACCCGGCACGAGCGCGCCGCCGAACATGAAGTCCTGCCAAACCAGGATTCCAAGCTCATCGCACAGTTCGTAAAGCACGTCATTCTCGTATGCGCCTCCGCCCCATTCGCGGATCATATTCATATGTGCGGCGCGCGCATCGAGGAGTATCTTCCGGTACCGTTCCGGTGTGACTCGCGGCAGGAAACTATCAAACGGAATGACATTTGCGCCTTTGGCAAACACCGGAATTCCATTCACCACAAACTCAAAACTCTTCCCCCACTGGTCTTTCTGGCGACGGAGTTCCACGGACCTCAATCCGCTCAGTACTTCGCGACGGTCTTGCTCTTTCGAGCCCCGGACCACCACTGAAAACTTGTAGCGATCCTGATTCCCGTAACCGGCCGGATACCACAATTTCGGCGAAGCAATCCTGATAGGAACATCCACGACATTGGTTCCCGCGTTCAACTTCGTGCTCACCGAGGCTGTGTCGGTCGAGACTCCGGGGGCGCCATATTCGACTGTGACCTTCGCCACCTGTGGAACAGAAGATTCCACCTCAACCTGAGCTCTTATCTGCGCTTCTTCCGTTCGAATCCGATCCTGACGGATGTACACGTCGCTAATACGAAGCCCGTCCCACGATTCCAGGTGTACCGGCCGCCAGATTCCCAATGTCACGAACCGCGGTCCCCAATCCCATCCGTAGTGATAAGGAGCTTTTCTCGTGAACGGATCTGTAGGGATGCCTCTCTCCGCGCCCGTTTGCGCGGTATTAACGGACAACAGGTGATAGGGAAGCTTCTCCAGTTTTGGCAGCAGCTTCATCACCGGCGAACGAAAGACAATGCGCAGCGTGTTTGCTCCCGCTTGCAGGTCCTTCTTGCACTCCACGCGCCAGGTTCGAAACATATTCTCCGAATTCAGAATGTTATGACCGTTCAGCCACACTTCGGCGAATGTGTCCAGTCCGTCGAACACCAACTCAACGTGCTCGCGGCCGAGTGTTGTCTGGTCCACCGTGAACTCAGTCTGGTATTCCCAATCCGTCAGCCCAATCCATTGCAATTGATACTCATTGGTCTGATAGAACGGATCTGGGATCAGTTTGTTCTCCAACAAGTCCGTTTGCACCACTCCCGGCACCGACGCAGCGCGCCATTCCCGGAACGCCGGTTGTACTTCCTCGGATAGTGCGCGAAATCTCCAGCCTTCATGAATTGTGCGGCTTTGCACCGCCGCGATACCGAATGTGCACACGCAAATCATAAAGATCAACAGGCAGGCTGGAAGCTCGAGTCGTTTCAGGGCAGCACGAGGGCTGCCGAGCGGTAAGCCGAGGATCATCTG
Source organism: Terriglobales bacterium (assembly GCA_035561515.1). NCBI lineage: Bacteria > Pseudomonadati > Acidobacteriota > Terriglobia > Terriglobales > Terriglobales bacterium. Next base: position 57,262 of record DATMXP010000027.1, read on the forward strand.
CAAACCTCGCGTGGATCAAAATTTTCAATTTACGGCTCGGAGATTCGAAAGGTCTCATAGCCAAAGCGCGGATGTCAATGATATCGATATCAGTTTGCGGCCATCCCCGAGATAGTGCATATCCCCAAGTGCGGAATGCGGTACCTCGGTACATCGCCGTAACGATGAAGGCAAATCGCCTTTCGGCACGCTTATCGCTACTCTTTGGCTCCAGTTCACTGCAACGTGCACTGGGCATCCGGCGGTTCTCAGCGGGCCTCGGTACCCTCTTGATATCGGTATCAACAGCAAAAAGTTTGTATTTTCCCTTGACTTGGAGAATGTCCCGGGATTACCTTCGGACGATTTCAGAGACGCCGTACAGGCGCGGGGTTTGTCGTTGTCGCTGTAGTAGTCGGCACACAATTGGCTGCATCTTGGATCACCGTTGGAGGTAAATATGAAGCGCCTTGAGCCCGCAGGGTGCGCGGTTCGCCACCCAGGGGGATTATGGAAGTTCGTCCTACTTACAGCGTTGCTGCTGATCATCGCAGCAACCTCGACAAACGTGTTCGCACAGGTTGCGTCAGGCACGCTGAGCGGAACGGTTCTCGATAACAGCGGAGCGGTTGTCGCGAACGCGACCATCGTCCTCACTAACGACGCTTCGCACGTCACCCGCGACACCACATCCAACTCGGTTGGATTTTTCAATTTCTCCGCCATTCCGCCGGGTACCTATAGTGCAAAGGTTACTGCCCAAGGTTTCGCCCCAATCCAGTACGACAATCTTGTGTTCAGCCAGGGCGAACACCGTAGCCTTCCCAACGTCAAACTTCGCCCGGCCGGGAAAGAAGAGACCGTTGAGGTCATCACGTCGGCCGACCAGGTGCCAGTCGAGACCGGTGAAGGCCGACTGACCCTGAACGAAACGATGGTCACCGAAATCGCCATCACCGGGCGTAACGGTGCCGAATTGATTCGCCTCATGCCAGGTATGGGCATGAACAACGGCCTTAGTAACAAACAGTGGAATAGCGAACTGACCTCAACGGGCAACGGCCCTCTAGGGCAGTTCTCCGCAAACGGAACCGCTCCCTACGGCGGCATGACCATGACCTCCGACGGCGCGAATATCGTCGATCCTGGTAACCAGGGCAGTCAGATCTCGAATATCAACCAGGACCAAACCCAGGAAGTTACGCTCCTGAACTCCGCCTACGGCGCTGAGTTTGCCAAAGGACCGGTCGTATTCCAGGCCTATAGCAAGAGCGGCGGCAAAAACTTCCATGGCAGCGGCTATCTCTATGCCCGTCATGATTCCATGAACGCGGAAGACTCCTACCTGAAGCAGTCAAAGCAGCCGAAGCCGAAGGAGTCGTATTACTATCCGGGAGGCACTCTCAGTGGCCCGGTGATCATTCCGGGAACGGACATTAACAAGAACCGTGACCGGCTCTTCTTCTTCGTTGGCTACGAGTACATGAAGCAGAGCCCCTCAGGCACCTTGCTTCAGACCGTGGTTCCCACCGAAGCGATGCGCAGAGGCGATTTCAGCGGCACCAACGTTCTGAACGGTGACTCTGGCAAACTGCCTTGCGACCGAACTGGATGGCCGACGGATAGCGGTTGGTGCTCGAACACACCGGCTGGTATGTCCGTCCAAAACGGCATGATTCCGCAAGCCCTCTGGGATCCGAACGGGGTTGCGCTGATGAGTCTGATGCCGCTTCCCAACCAGGATCCGGCAGCACACAATGGATACAACTACGCGTACCTGAACCAGCCGCCGTTGAACCGATGGGAACTGCGCACGAAGATCGACTTCGTGATCAACAATAACCATCGGCTGTCTGGCACCTGGACCAAGCAGAACGAAAAGGACATTAACAATATCGGTATCTGGTGGTGGCCGAGTTCGACCATCCCCTATCCGACGTCTTTGCCGGCACAAGTCGGGTCCAACAGCCTTAGCGTGAACCTGACCAGCACGTTCGGCCCAACGATGACAAACGAGTTTGTCTTCGCTTGGTCGAAGTTCGTAAACCCGCTTCGCCCATCGAACCCTGAAGCAATAGATCCTTCCAAGGTAGGGTTCACCGCCAAGGGAGCCTTCACTCCGAATATCGCACCCCAGATCCCCAACATCGTGAACTGGAGCTGCGGCAATGCTGGCAACAATTCCGGCTGTTTCCCGAACATTTACGGTCCGGGATTCTCCTCTGACTTCTACAACGGTGCTTTTGGTGCCGCCAAGCAGACTCCCTCGTTCGCAAACAACCTGACCAAGGTCATCGGTTCCCACACCATGAAGTTCGGTGGCTACTGGGATATGGCGACCAACCATCAGGCGAGCGGATATGGCTCCTGGGCGCAGGGCATGTATGACTTCGACTGGTGGCACAACAATTCAACTTACAACCCGATTGCCGATCTCCTGATCGGGCACCCTGCGAGCTACACGCAGGTTAGCAACGTTCCCACCTACAACACGCGCTTCCACCAGTACTCGTTGTATGCGCAGGACCAGTGGAAGGTGAATCGTCGCTTGAGCCTTACCTATGGCCTCCGGTTGGATCATGAGGGCCAGTGGTATGCCATTAACGATCACCCCGGATTTGCAGTCTGGGACGAGGCAAGCTACAGCAACAGTTCTACGGCTTCCCCGTTCTCCGGCATGAAATGGAACGCAATCGACAGCAGCATTCCAAAGTCTGGTTTCACGTCTCCGGTTTTCACGCCGGCTCCCCGCGTTGGTGCAGCCTTTGATGTATTCGGAAATGGCCAGACTGTACTTCGTGGTGGCTTCGGCATCTACTACTGGCAGTTCTCGTACAACGACATCTCCGTGGCTGCTGCCCAAGGCATGGGCATCAAGAACGTGAGCACGGGTGAGTTGTCCTCGCTGGCAGAAGCTGCAAATTATTCACCAGGGGCAGCATCGGCCTTCAATGGCAATCAGTACCTGTTAAAGCGTGGTGATGATGCTACACCTCACACCCAGAGCTGGAACGTAACGATTTCTCAGCAAATGCCACTGAAATCGTTGCTGGAAGTCACCTACTCTGGCAATCGTTCGAGGGACATGCTGCTCACTGGTAATGGCGACCAGAGAGTGTTCTTCTCGAATATCAACAAAGTCCCTCTGGGTGCGTTCTTCGGACCGAATCCTGTCACCGGCATTACTTACGTTGAGAGTGGCGATAGCTGCGGTGCCTGGTGTGGCGTGGCTACCGGCAACGTGCCCGACGGAAACGGCTCGGGACAACGCGGTGACTACCGGCCGTACCGCAACTATGGGCAAGCTCTGAACCTTGTGTCGCACGGCAGCTATTCCAATTACCATTCTTTGCAGCTGTCCTGGCGCAAGCAAGCCGGCCTTGCCAAGTTCACCACCAACTACACCTTCAGCAAAACGCTGGGCATCCGCGACGGCCAGACGAACAACGGTAACGGCAACGGCACTACCGTTTACTCTTTCGATCTGGATTCCAACTACGGTCCTCTGGCGTTCGATCACACCCACATCTTCAACCTTGCCTATGTGCTCGACACCCCGAAGGTAGCGACGTCGAATCCTGTTCTCAATGCGGTACTCAATGGATGGGAACTCTCTGGTGTTACGCAGTTCCAGAGTGGCGTGCCGCTACAGCCGAACACGGCCGGAACCTTTAACGTTTCGTTCTCCGGTGACCGCATCGGCAATACCTTCATTCTCGGCACCGATGCCACTCCGCTGTTGCCGGTCTTGACCTGCGACCCGCGGCAAGGGCTCAGCAATGGCCAGTACTTCAACCCGAGTTGCTTCACCGGTCCGCAGCAGGGCCAGGTGGGCAACTTCATTTGGCCGTACATCAAGGGTCCCGCATACTTCAACAACGACCTTTCGGTGTACAAGAACTTCAAGATCAGCGAAAGCAAGTCTCTGCAGTTCCGCGTCAATGCGTTCAACTTCTTGAACCGTGCATTGCCGCAGTTCAGCAGCGATGATCTGAAGTTGGTGCTGGTCGGAGACCGTACCGTGGATGGCAACATGAACGCGCCTATCACGTACACGCAGACGAATAGGAACTTCACCGGCAGGGCTACCCAGTCGGTGGGTCGTCGCATGATGGAACTTGGAATCAAGTTCGAGTTCTAGAACAGAGAGCGGGATACGGCTACACGGCCGGTCCCGCATCGCATGCAAGCCCCTGTAACGCATTAGGTCCGGCGTAACCGCCGGACCTATTTTTCTTCAGCCATTCACTCGAGAGGCAGCTTCATGGCACTCACCAATATCCGCAATCTTGCCATCATCACCTTGATTCTTGCTGTCTTGCCGGCAACGGCACAATTCAAATACACGTTCCAGGATCCCGCGCTCCCTGTCGAACAGCGCATCACCAACCTCCTCCAGACTATGACCTTGGACGAGAAAATCTCCTGCCTTGGCACCTCGCCCGATGTACCGCGACTGGGCATCCGCGGCGCGGGTCATGTCGAAGGACTTCATGGTCTCGCCATGGGAGGTCCTGGCGGATGGGGTCGTCCCTCCGTTGTACCTACGACGCAATTCCCGCAAGCCGTGGGCCTGGGTGAGACCTGGGATCCCGAGTTGATCCGGCAAGTCGCGGCCGCTGAAGGCTACGAGACCAGATTCATGTTTCAGAGCCCAAAGTACCATCGCGGCGGGCTTGTTGTGCGAGCGCCCAACGCCGACCTGGCGCGCGACATTCGCTGGGGGCGCACCGAAGAATCCTACGGCGAGGACGCATTCTTCAACGGAACCATGGTCGTTGCGTTTGCAAAGGGACTTCAGGGCGATCATCCCCGCTACTGGCAGGCTGCTTCCCTGATGAAGCATTTTCTTGCGAACAGTAACGAAGACACTCGCACTCACTCTTCTTCCGACTTCGACGAACGCCTCTTCCGCGAGTACTACTCCGTGCCATTCCGGCGCGGGATTCAAGAGGGCGGCTCGCGGGCGTTTATGGCGTCGTACAACGCCTACAATGGCACCCCCATGGAGGTGAACCCCATTCTGAAGCAGGTTACAGTCGCCGAATGGGGAAATGACGGCATTATCTGCACCGATGGCGGAGCGATGACTCTGCTGGTTACCGACCATAAGCGGTATCGTACTTTTGCCGAAGCTGCGGCGGAGTCGATCAAGGCCGGCATCAATCAGTTTCTCGACCGGTACAACGCGCCGGTTCGAGAGGCGGTATCAAAGGGACTGCTGACCGAGAAAGACATCGACGCCGCTCTGCGTGGTGTCTTCCGAGTCATGATCCGTCTCGGACAACTCGACCCACCCGACATGGTCCCATACTCGAAAATTAAAGACGGCCCCGATCCCTGGACCTCGGACGAGCACAAGCAACTCGCCCGGCTCGTCACCCAGAAATCCATCGTCTTGCTGAAGAACGAGGCGAGCGCTCTTCCGCTCCATCAAAAGGAAATCAAGTCCATCGCCGTGATCGGCCCCTACGCCGATCAGGTCCTACTCGACTGGTATTCGGGTACTCCGCCCTACACCGTCAGCCCACTCGAAGGCATACGCCGCCGCGCCGGCAACAGCGTCAAGGTGCAATTTGTTCGCACCAACGAGGAAGAAGCTGCGCGAGCTGCAAAGAATGCCGACGTCGCCATTGTGATCGTGGGGAATCATCCCGAGTGTGACGCGGGATGGGCGAAGTGCCCCGTGCCCAGCAACGGTAAGGAGGCGGTCGACCGCCGCTCGATTGACCTCGAGCAGGAGCAACTGGTCCGCACAGTTTTCGCCGCGAACAAGCGTACGGTAATGGTGCTCCTCTCCAGTTTCCCGTATGCCATTAACTGGAGCGAGGAACACATTCCCGCGATCGTGCACGTCACGCACAACAGCCAGGAACTCGGCAACGCGCTCGCCGATGTTCTCTTCGGCGACGTCAACCCCGGTGGGCATCTCGTGCACACCTGGCCCACCAGTCAACTGCAATTGCCACCTCTGATGGACTACGACATCCGCCATGGGCGCACCTACATGTACTTCGGTGGCAACCCGCTATATCCCTTCGGCTATGGTCTGAGCTACACCACCTTCGAATTTGGCCAATTGAAAACCAAATCGAGCGCGGTTTCCCCGGCTTCTTCTTTCATCGCCTCGGTTTCTTTGAAGAACACCGGGCCGATTAGTGGCGACGAGGTCGTGCAGATATACGCAACCTATCCCAGTTCGAAAGTGAGCCGCCCGTTCAAACAATTAGTCGGATTCAAGAGGGTAACGCTCAAGCCCGGAGAAGTACGTAACGTCGAAATATCTGTCCCGGCCTCGGTCCTCTCCTACTGGGACGTTGCGCAGCACGCATTCGTCACGGATGAAGGTCGTGTTCTGCTTCATGTCGGCAATTCGTCGGCGAATTGGAGCAGCAAGGCGGAAATTCGGGTTGAAGGCGGTAAAATCCCGAATTGATTCCGTCGGCTTCATCATTTTAATGCTCTTCAATTGCAGCCATGCGTTCTAACCATCATTCATTCGGAGCGATACTTTGCAGAACTTCAATCGTCGTGACTTCCTGAAAATCTCCGCCGTCGCAACGGCAAGCGCGTCGTTGCCTCACGCCGTTTCGGCCCTTGCGTCAGATTCTCCTTCCGGTAACGTGTCGGTCTGGACCACCGCTGGCTCGCAAAAACATGCGAAACTGCCTTCTCTCGAATGGAAGAAGCTGGACAAAAGAGCAACGAATCTGATCACTGTCGATCCGGCTGAGCAGTACCAACAAGTGCTTGGATTTGGCGCGGCTTTCACGGACGCTGCTTGTTACACCCTCAGCCGCCTTGAACCATCCGTCCGTCAAGAGTTGTTCCACAATCTGTTTCATCCATCCGCAATCGGACTATCGGCGAGTCGTGTCTGTATGGGTGCGAGTGACTACTCGCGTAACGTCTACAGTTATTCCGAAGGCAGCGAGCCTGATCCCGAAATGACACGTTTCTCCATCGCCCACGATCGCGAATACATTCTTCCGATCCTGCGCGAAGCACGAGCCGCCAACCCCGACATGTGGCTTCTTGCTTCCCCGTGGAGTCCACCCGGATGGATGAAGTTCAACAATTCCATGCTGGGCGGAAGCATGCGTCGTAAATGGCTTGGCGCTTATGCAAAGTACTTCGACAAGTTTCTGGCCGCGTACGTCGCCGAAGGCGTCAAGATCAACTCCGTGACTCCGCAGAACGAAGTGGATACCGATCAGGATGGCAAGATGCCCGCCTGTATCTGGGCGCAGGAGTATGAGATCGAGTTTGTCCGCGATCATCTCGGACCCGCACTCGCGAAATCGTCTGATTCCGCCGACATCTGGGTACTTGATCACAACTACAATCTCTGGGGCCGCGCTATCGGTGAGCTCGAGGACCCCGGTGCTAAGAAGTTCATCAAAGGCGTCGCCTGGCATGGATACGTCGGTACCCCCGACGCGATGACACACGTAAAGAAGCATTTCCCGGACGTGGACATGTTTTGGACTGAAGGCGGACCCGATTTCGATACGCCCGGATACGAGACTGAGTGGGCGAAGTGGTCAACCCAGTTCACCAGTATTCTGCGTAACTGGTCTCGCTCCATCATTGCCTGGAACTACGCGCTCGATGAAAAGGGCAAGCCGAATATCGGACCATTCAACTGCGCCGGTCTGGTCACCGTTCATTCCGCTACACGGGAACTTACCTACAGCGGGCAATATTGGGCGATGCAGCACTTTTCCCAGCACATTCAACGAGGAGCAAAAATCCTGAAGTCCACGGGTGGCGCCGAAGTGCAGCACGTGGTTGCCAGGAACACGCGTGGCGGATACGTCGCAGTTCTGACAAACTCCGCAAAGTCACCTGCTACCGCCAATATCGCCGTCGGGAACTCAATGGTATCGATCGAACTTCCGTCCGATTCCGTCACCACTCTCGAATGGTCATAGTCGCCGCGCCATCGAAATAAAGCCTGTGGTTGCCGTTGCAGCCACAGGCTTTCTGTACACTCGTGGTCAACCCCTCCGTGTTGGCGCACCCGCCCTTCAAACTAGGCCGCCAAGACCAGCTAAGCCCTTGAGAACAAAGAGAGATAAACTCCTGTTGCCCTAAGCGGCGGGCACCTCGGTCACGCGATTGTGACACTGCGTCACCCCCTCAGGTGCCACCTGTCACAGTGGGGTTTCCCCCAAAATGGGACATTTGAGATGAGCAATAATGATTTCTTATGGGATCATTAGCATCAAGGAGACAGTCATGCCTACGATGTTGGCCGAACAGCCAGGTTCGGACACGCAAGTAAAACAAAAGAAAGCTTCTAAACCTGCTAATTCTTTCGATATCGCGCAGGCCCAGTTTGACAAGGTAGCTGAGTACTTGGGCCTCGACGAGCCTACGAGAGAACTGTTGCGATTCCCCCTTCGTGAGTATCACTTCGCCATCCCCGTCCGTATGGACGACGGAACCGTTAAGGTCTTCCGTGGATTTCGGGTCCAACACAATGACGCCCGCGGACCCGCAAAGGGTGGCATCCGCTTCCATCCCCACGAAACAGTAGATACCGTTCGCGCCCTTTCCATGTGGATGACTTGGAAATGCGCGGTGGTAGACATTCCGCTCGGCGGTGCCAAGGGCGGTGTGATCTGCGATCCCCACAACCTCAGCATGCGCGAACAAGAAGCGATCTGCCGAGGCTGGGTTCGTCAGGTCGTCTGCAATGTTGGCCCCACCACGGACATCCCGGCGCCCGACGTGATGACCAATTCCCAACACATGCTGTGGATGCTCGATGAATTCGAGAAGATCAATGGTGGACGCTACCCGGGTTTCATTACTGGCAAACCCGTTGGTATGGGCGGATCACTTGGACGCACCGAAGCCACGGGCTATGGTGTCGTCTTTACTCTCCGGGAGGCGCTGAAGGAACTCGGCCTTAAGCCCGAGAACACGACAGCCAGTGTTCAGGGCTTCGGCAATGTCGCCCGATATGCAATTGAACTCTACATGAAGCTGGGCGGCCGGGTCATCGCTGTCTCCTGCTGGGATCAGGCGGATCAAACTTCTTACACGTACAAGAAGATGCCCGGCATCAATTTGCAGGAACTTCTGAGCATTACCGATAAGTTCGGTGGAATTAACAAAGAAAAAGCGCAGAGCCTCGGCTACGAAATGTTGCCGGGTGATGCCTGGATCCAGCAGGACGTCGATATCCTCATCCCGGCAGCACTTGAAAATCAGATCACTGGCGAGAACGTCGGCAGAATGAGCAAGCAGGTGAAGATCATCGCGGAAGGTGCGAATGGTCCCACCACACCAGAAGCCGACGCCGTTATTAAAGAGCGGGGTATCTGGGTGATTCCCGACTTCCTCGCTAACGCCGGTGGCGTTACCTGCAGTTATTTTGAGCAAGTCCAGAGCAACATGAACTATTTCTGGGAGAAGGATGAAGTGCTTGGAAAGCTCGACGTGAAGATGACGTCCGCTTACTACGCCGTGTCCGAACTTGCTCGCCGCCAGAAACTCTATATGCGCGACGCTGCTTACGCGATTGCCATCGGTAGAGTAGCGCAGGCCTGCCGCGAGCGTGGTTGGGTATAAACGATTCGTTAGGTGCCGTTAGATTCCGGTCGGAGGAGCCATGAGCAATCAAGGAGTGGCACATGCCGATTTACCGGTATTTGACCGGAACTTCTGGGACGGCACGTTTCGTTTCACTCGCATAGGAACAGGTTCCATCGGTGGAAAGGCCAGCAGCCTTGTATTCATCAAGGATCTGCTGGCCACCCAGATGGGAGAATTCGGCCGCCTCCCAAATATCAGAATCGATGTGCCCACCCTCGCCGTCATCGCGACGGATCATTTTGATGACTTCATAAGTCAGAACAAGTTGCTGGACCTTCCGTTCGAGGATATGTCCGACGATCGCATCGGCATGGCGTTCCAAAAAACGGAGCTCCCCGTCGAACTCCTCGGAGATCTGCGTGCACTCAGCCAGCAGGTAAAGACACCTTTAGCAATTCGCTCGTCGAGTCTTCTTGAGGACAAGATCGGTCGCCCATTTGCCGGCGTATACGCCACGAAGATGATTCCGAACAACCAGTTCGACGCCGATACGCGTTTCCGCAAGCTGGTTGAGGCAATGAAATGCGTCTACGCATCCACTTTCTTTCGTGAAGCGCGCGAGTACATTCGAACCACTGGTCGGAATCCACTCGACGAAAAGATGGCCGTTATCATCCAGGAAATCGTCGGACTCCGCCACGAGGATCGGTTTTATCCCGACGTCTCCGGAGTCGCCCGATCTTATAACTATTACCCAATGGGATCGGCTCTGCCCGAGCAAGGTGTCGTCAGTCTTGCTTTAGGACTCGGCAAAACCATCGTAGACGGCGGGATCACGTGGACCTACTCGCCCGAATACCCGAAGGTTGCTCCACCGTTCGGCTCTGTCGACGAGTTAATAGATGGCACCCAGACTCACTTCTGGGCTGTAAACATGGGTAAGCCACCCGCTTACGATCCTGTCAGCGAAACCGAGTACATGGTAAATGCCAATCTCGGCGATGCTGAGTCAGACGAAGTTCTCTCCCTTCTCGCCTCCACCTTCGATGTCGAACGTGATCGCATGATTCCCGGCACTCGTGCTCGAGGCCCCCGTGTTCTCAATTTCGCTCCGTTGCTGGTTCTCGAACAGATCCCGCTCAACTACGTGATCAAGGCACTGCTACGCGCCGCGGAGAGTGTTTTTGACCAAAAGGTAGAAATCGAGTTTGCGGTTACCATCCATTACGAGCGAGGGCAGTTTCAGTCCTTCCGGGTCGGACTCCTTCAGGTTCGCCCGATAGTGATCTCACGCGAATCCGTCACCGTTTCCGAAGAAGACCTGACGAAACCGGACGTGATAGTCGCCTCTGATAAGGTCCTCGGCAACGGATCAGTTCCCAACATTCACGACATTGTCTTCGTCCGGCCCGACTCCTTCTCTTCCGGGACAACTCCCATCCTTGCCGCCGAGATTGGCGCCATCAATAAACGTCTTCAGGAGCAGGGACGCTCGTACCTATTGATAGGTTTTGGGCGTTGGGGTAGTTCACACCCGTCTCTCGGTATACCGGTAGACTGGAGTCAGATCTCGGCAGCCAGGGTCATCATTGAATCCACTCTGCCAAATATGAACGTGGAATTGAGCCAGGGATCCCATTTCTTCCATAACCTTTCAAGCTTTGACGCCAAGTACCTCATGTTGCGCTACGATGGTCGGTTCCGGATCAACTGGGATTGGCTGAACCGCCAGCCCGTAGCAGATGAGACTGAGCATGTTCGCCATGTCCATCTCGCGGAACCGCTCGACATCCGGGTCGATGGCCGGAGCGGGCGAGGATTGATTCAATCCGGAAGACCGAGGAGCACCACGTAATGCCGCACGACGAGGGCCAACTCAGCAACATCGTGCACGCACTGCGCGAGCGTGCGAAGGAACTGAACTGTCTATATCAGGTGAACGATCTTCTCACCGCGAATGGTGAGCGGCCGCTTGAGGAGGTGTTGAGACAGGTCATAGAGATATTGCCCAATGGCTGGCAGTACAGCGAGATGTGCAAGGCTCGCGTTCTTATCGAGAACATATCCATCGAGCCACCCGGCTTTCGCGTAACCCCCTGGTCGCTATCGGCGACCATTCTGGTGGAAGGCGAGCCTGTCGGTGCCGTCGAGGTCTTCTACACCAGGCAGATGCCGCACGCCGATGAAGGTCCTTTCCTCAAAGAGGAGCGTAGGCTCATCGAGACCGTTGCTGAACGCATTGCCAGCACCCTCACCCAGGAACGCCTCAAGACCGCTCATCGCGATTGGCTGAAGACCACCGGCGAAATCCGCAACGAGAAATACGAGTGGCGCGTAGTCCTCGATTTCCTCCGTGAAACCGACGCTGCACTGCTGAAGCGTATTTCGCGCAAGCTGATCAATCATCTCAGCTGGCGCGGAGTTCATGAAGCTCGCGAGCTCCTTCAACGAGGCACCATCCCGGGGCTGCTGGAGTCTATCGCCGACGAGAATCGCCCTTTACGCCGCATGATGAAGAGTGCGCCTGATCTGACTGAAGACGCCTTCCGCATTGCGAGCGAGCACCTCAACGAATCGGAAATTCTGCAGTTGGTCACCACCTGGATCAAGGAAGACAAATCCAGTTTTCTCGTCCGCGCCCTGGAAAATCAGGACACTCCGCTCGGTGAGATCATCGAAGCCCTTGAGCGCTATCACCACACTAGCATCGAGGAAAGTGAGCTCTCGCTCGCTACACAAAAGGGTCTCCGCGTATCTTTGATCCGCCGCTTCTTCTCCGAGAATGTCGATTTCATTAACGTCGCCGAAGAGTTTATTGAGGTTAAAGACTTCTACGAACTGCTGGGGAGCATCATCTACCCCCCGCGGTGTCATGGCAAACTCGGCGGCAAGAGCGCGGGTCTTTTCCTTGCTAAGAAAATCGTCGACAAGTCTCCGCGCGTCAGCCAGAACCTTCGTCGGATCAAAGTACCTAAAACCTGGTATGTCACTTCCGACTGGATTCTCCACTTTGTCCATCACAACGACCTGGAAGACGTCCTCAGCCGCAAATATTCCGAGATCGACCAAATCCGGCAGGAGTACCCGCACCTCGTAGCTCTGTTTAAGAACTCGTCTTTTCCGTCCGAACTGGCGAAGGGCCTCGCCGTTGCGCTTGAGGACCTCGGCGACAAGCCGCTAATCGTCCGCAGCTCAAGTTTGCTCGAGGACCGCTCCGGTTCTGCGTTTTCCGGAAAATATAAAAGTCTCTTTCTGGGCAATCGTGGCACTAAAGAAGAACGGCTCTCCGCATTGATGGATGCGATCGCGGAAGTGTACGCCTCCATCTTTGGCCCCGATCCGACCGAATACCGTATCGAGCGCGGACTTCTCCACGTCCACGAAGAGATGGGCATCATGATCCAGGAGGTCGTGGGGCAGTCCATCGGCCGGTACTTCCTCCCGGCGTGCTCCGGAGTCGCCTTCAGCAACAACGAATTCCGGTGGTCATCTCGCATCCAGCGAGGCGATGGCCTCATTCGCTTGGTGCCCGGCTTGGGTACCCGCGCCGTCGACCGCGTCTCTGACGATTACCCCGTTCTCATCGCTCCTGGTCAGCCAAACCTCAGGGCGAATGTGACCGTCGACGAAATCGAGAAGTACTCGCCGAAGCGCATCGATGTCATCAACCTCGAATCCAACGCTTTCGAGACCGTCAGTGCCTTCGAACTGCTGGCTGAATGCGGATCCCAATATCCGCAAGTCAGGAACCTCGTCTCCGTTATTAAGGGTGACTGGATTCAGCAGCCCATTGGGATGCCGAACTTCGAAACCGACGACGTCGTCTTTACCTTCGAAGGCCTCATTCGGAATACGAGCTTTGTCGCGCTGCTTCGGGAACTGTTGACTCTGCTTCAGGCCAGGCTTAGGAAACCGGTCGATATCGAGTTTGCCTATGATGGCCAGGATTTCTATCTCGTCCAATGCAGGCCCGAAAGCGCCGGCGGCGATGCCACCCCATCTGCCATCCCGCAGAACATTCCAAGTGACAAGGTCGTCTTTTCCGCGAGCAAATTTGTCTCCAACGGCAGAGTTCCCGACACGACTCACATCGTCTACGTCGATCTGGATGGCTACAGCCAGCTGGAAATGTCGCAGATGCTCGAAGTCGGACGCGCCGTGAGTCGGCTCAACAAGTTACTTCCCAAGCGTCAGTTCATCATGATCGGCCCGGGAAGGTGGGGAAGTCGTGGCGATATTAAGCTCGGTGTGCCCGTTACGTATTCCGACATCAACAACACGAGCATGCTCATCGAAGTCGCCCGGCAGCGTGGCAACTACACCCCCGATCTTTCCTTCGGGACTCACTTCTTTCAGGACCTGGTCGAAGCCTCCATCCGCTATTTGCCGCTCTATCCAGATGAGGGGGACGCCGTCTTCAGGGAGAGCTTTCTTAAGCGTTCGCGCAATCTTCTCCCCGAGCTCTTGCCTGAATTCGCGAGTCTCTCGGACACGCTACACGTCATCGATGTTCCCGGAACCACCGGCGGATTGATTCTTCGTGTCCTGATGAATGCCGATCTCGATCAGGCCGTGGGATTTCTCGCTGAGCCATCTACCGGCAAGAACAAGCAGGAATTCGAGTTTGACACCAGCGGTGTCGTTGAGAAGGTCTCGGATGAGCACTGGCGCTGGCGCTTCCGTATGGCTCAGCGGATCGCTGCACAGCTCGATCCGGAGAAATTCGGCGTGAAGGCTTTCTACCTCATCGGCAGTACCAAAAATGCTACCGCCGGCCCCGCCAGCGACATCGATATCATGCTCCACTTCACCGGCAGTGACGCACAACGCGAGGAGTTATTGTTGTGGCTCGACGGATGGAGTTCCTGTCTCGCAGAGATGAATTTCTTGCGGACCGGCTATCACACCGATGGTCTCCTCGATATCCATCTCATCAGCGATAAGGACATCGACGACCGTAGCAGCTTTGCCGTGAAGATCGACGCTATCACCGATGCCGCACGGAAACTGCCGATGCGCATTTGAACTAAATCAGGAAGCGAACTGCTTCGGAGGGTGCCTCCAGATCGAACTGCACCACCGCAAGTTCTGGCCCATCGTGGGACGCATTGATACAGGTCGTGCGGCCGATGCGTGTCTTCCAGGTTCCGGTCAAACGCGTCGACTCATGCACATGCCCGTGCAGGGTCAGTAGAGGCTGTCTGTTCTCGATGAACCTGCGGATCGCGATGCTTCCTACGTGCGGATCTACAGGCGCATGTTCGAACCGCGTGCCCTCGAGATCTGCATGATCAAGGGGCGTATCGTAAGGCGGACAATGGAACAGAAACACAGCGCGCTCCAGTGACTCTTCACCGGCGAGGCCGTCAAGATCTTTGCCGATCGTGCCCCACTTGATTTCGTTCTCTTCCACCGCCACAGTGTGTATCCCTTCTTCCGGAGAAATGCATCCGGGATCGCAATACCGCGACACATCGTAGCGCTCCCAATCCTTCAGCCGGAACGGAGTCGGCGGCACGCACGCGTACCCGTAAACAGGGTTCGTTCCGAGAACAGCTCTTCGGTTATGCGCATGGCACCATAGCCCCTGCTGCTCATATTCGAACAGGCAAGTCTCAAACGACCTCGGATCGTCATTGCCAAGAATGATGAATACCTTCGGATACGCATTGCCCATGGATTGCCGCAATTTGCAGAAGCAATGAATCACCTCGCTCTGTTCCAGATCTCCATGCAGTGCGTGCGGCAGTAGATCCCCGCCCAGAAACACCGCTGCTGGCGACAAATCTTGGATCGCCGCAAGCAGCTTGTCGTAGCGGCTCGCTTGACCGTGCAGGTCAGTCGCAAATAAGCATTTGGTGTCGCTTGCCATGCCAAACCGGTTAAGGCTGAATTTTACGGCCCGCTCTTCCTCATGGATAGGAGCTTTATCACCCTCCCGTTGACCATGCCGTACCCACCTGGCGGCGTACAATCATCGGCTCAAGGGTTTGCGTTAGGATTGATAGTTTACGGAGGACATACTTGAAGGTACTCGTTACAGGCGGAGCAGGTTACATCGGCAGCGTGGTTACAGCTGAATTGCTGCAGGCAGGCTATGACGTCGTCGTCTACGACAACCTTTCTCACGGCCATCGCGAAGTCATACCCGCCAACGTTCCGTTTGTCGAAGGCGACGTTTCCGATGCAAATAAACTCGCCTCAGTCATCCGCGACCAATCCATCGAAGCCGTGATGCATTTTGCCGCCCTCATTGAGGCTGGCGAGTCCATGCAGGTCCCCGAAATTTACTTCCGCAACAACACCGCCAACACTCTTACGCTGCTTGAGACCATGCTGAAGGCCGGCGTCAATCGGTTCGTTTTTTCCTCCACCGCAGCCCTATACGGAGATCCCGAAAACATCCCGATTCGTGAAACCGATCCGCTCCGCCCCACCAACGCGTACGGTGAATCGAAGTTGCTCGTCGAGCAGATGCTCGCCTGGTTCCACCGCATCCATGGATTCCGTTACGCCAGCCTCCGCTACTTCAATGCCGCCGGTGCGGCAGGTTCACTCGGAGAGGCTCATCAGCCGGAGTCCCACCTCATCCCCCTCATACTCCAGGTGCCCCTCGGGAAACGCGAATTCATTTCCATATACGGCACCGACTACAAAACCAAAGACGGCACCTGCGTGCGCGACTATATTCACGTGTCCGACCTCGCTCATGCCCATGTGCTCGCTCTGAATGCACTCGGTGAGCGGGATCGCCTCATCTACAACCTCGGCAATGGCAAGGGCTTCACAGTGAAGGAAGTCATCGATGTTGCCCGGCGTGTCACCGGACACCCAATCCCCGCGAAAGAAACCCCGCGCCGCCCCGGCGACCCGGCTGTTCTCGTCGCCAGCTCTGATCTGATCAAGCGCGAACTTGGCTGGAAGCCGAAGTACGCCGACCTCGAAACCATCATCTCCACAGCATGGGAGTGGCACCGCCAGCACCCGAATGGCTACGCGCGATGACATTCTGTGGATGCAAAAAGAGCTGGGACTAACGTATCCGTTCCGCACCTCCTCGCGTGTAAAATCCTTTCCGTGAGGATGATGGCTCGTTTCAACTGGCCTTTGTGGGCGGGTTTTCTGGTAAGCCTGTTCGCGTTTATCAGCTACATGGCGGTGTTCGTCAACTTTCCGAGCACCCGCGATGTTCCTTGGCTGAACCTGCTTCTTTTCGTCGCCGCTCTTGCGTTAGCGGTAATCGGAATTCGTCGCGCGTTCGCTCCGGGCCGCAGCCGCCTTCGCAAAATCGGCGCCTCGGTGCTCGCCGGCCTTACCGTCGTCGTCTTCGCATTCTTCGTGTTCACCATCTTCGTGTCCGGCCGATGGCTGCCCAAGTCGCAAGGCGCTCCGCACGTCGGACAAAAAGCCCCCGACTTCCGGTTGACGACCCTCAACGACAATCAGGTGTCGCTCAAAGATTTGCTTTCACAGCCAATCAACGGCAAGGCTCCCAAAGGAGTTCTGCTCGTTTTTTACCGCGGATACTGGTGACCCTCTTGCCTCTCCGAGTTGCGGAGCATCGAAAAGCGTTTAGCAGCATTTCAGGAAGCGGGAATCCGTCCCGTCGCCATTAGCGTGGACTTACCCGAAACTACGCGCGGACTAGCTCAGAAGGCGGGGCTCAATTTCACACTCCTCAGTGACTCCAAAACCGAAGCCATTCGCGCCTATGACCTGGTTCATGCCGGCCAGGGAGAAGGTGGCCGCGATATCTCTCGGCCGGCGGAGTTCCTTGTGGACGCAACCGGAACAGTTCGTTGGGTGAACCTTACCGAGAACTACTGGGTGCGTGCGCGTCCCGAGCAGATTCTAGAAGCTGCAAAGGTTCTGGAGTAGGAAACTAGAGTGTTGCTTCAAGGCACTTATCATTAGCTTTAAAGCTTCTCTATCGCCTGCCCAATCCGCTCCAGCACCTTTTCTTTGCCCAGCACTTCCAGCGTCTCAAACAGCGGAGGCGCATTCTTTTTCCCGCACACTGCAACCCGAATCGGCTGGAACATCTGTCCTGCCTTCAGACCCAGTTCCTGAGCCGCACCCCGCAAGGCTTGGTCCAGCGGATCATGCCTAAACTCCACGTTCGGCAGAACCTCGCGCGCCCTCTCCAGCGCACGCTTCGCCATCGCCAAGTCGCCTTTCTGCGGAATCAATTCATTCACGTCGTACGCCGCAAGTTGATCGACAAAGAAGAAGTCCCCAACTGTCAGTACTTCCTTGAGCAGACGAATCCGTTCCCGCACCAGCGGCGTAATCCGCGCCATCTTTTCCGACGAAACATCGAACCCTGCTTCTCGCACCACCGGCAAAAGTTCGTCCTTCAAATTCTCCACTGGCAACGCCCGTATGTGCTCCGAGTTCAGCCAAACCGCCTTCGGATCAAACATCTCATCCGGCGTAGTCGCGGGTTCCTTGAAGTTGATCACCGCGTTGGCCCGATTGATGCCTTCCAGCGAGAACAGGTCCTTCAATTCGCCGATCGGCATGAACTCCTTATCGTTCTTCGGTGACCAGCCCAGCAGGCACAGAAAATTGATAAATGCTTCCGGTAGGAAACCCGCATCTCGATACGTCGTCACGCTCACCACCGGACCGTGTTTCCGCTTCGACAACTTCGTTCCGTCCGGCGCCACCAGCAGCGGCAGGTGCGCGAACGTCGGCACCTCCGCCCCAGCAGCTTCAAATATCAGCACATGCTTAAATGTATTCGACAGGTGGTCCTGCCCGCGGATGATATGGCTGATCTTCAAGTCCGCATCGTCCGCGCACGATGCCATATGGTAAGTAGGCATCCGGTCCGATCGCAGCAGCGCAAAATCCTCGATGTCATTCGTGGACTTCGAACTCTCTCCGTAAACGGCGTCCTTGAATGTGATAACCCGTTCCGTGTCGCGAGGCACCTTGAAGCGCAGTGCAAAGGGTTCACCCGCCGCCGCACGACGGTCGCTCTCCTCCCGCGACATGTTCCGCATCTCTGCGTTGAAAAGCCACGTGCCCTGCGCCGCCCCCGACTTCTCTGTGTCGCCTTCACGTGCTGGGGTGAAATCCCGATACGCCAGTCCCTTATGGAAGATCGCGTCCGCCATTTCGCGATGAAGGCCCAGGCGTTCGGACTGCTTATATTCCTCGTCCCAGCTAAGCCCCAGCCACTTCAGGCCCTCAAAGATCGAGTTCACGGAAGCTTCGGTATTGCGCTCGAGATCGGTGTCATCGAGCCGCAGGATCATCGTCCCACCGTTGCGGCGGGCATAAAGCCAATTGAAGATAAACGTACGCGCGCTGCCCACGTGCAGAAACCCCGTGGGACTAGGCGCAAATCTCACTCGTAGCATAAGGTTCGAGTATAGCAATCAGCAGGGAAGAGAGCTGTGACCGGCGAACTCTCTACTTGATGTGGGGACTCTGTCCGGGGTTCCGCCGTGTCTTCGTCGAGGTGCCTTTCTGCACATTCACGTCAAATGAAAACGGCACCGACGCCGGCGGATAGCAGGCGCGGTTATCGCAAGCCTGGTAACGCAGAGTGGCGTGCACTCGGTACGTGCCCTTCGGCGTGGACTTCGCAGCCATCACCGTGCTCTTCACCGCGAAATCTCCGGTGTACACGTTGAGCTTCTCGTCCGGCGCAAAGGAGAACGTGTAGTCTTCCCCCGGCGGATAGCTCGTTTTTGCCAACGAAATGTTCGTCGGCACGTCCCAATTGATAGATGTGGGGATCAGAAGTTCGGAATTCGGCTTGTTCGAGTTGATGTGAAATCCCGGCACTACCCGGAAAAGTACCTGCACTTGCGCTTTTGATCCCTGCTTCACCCGCACCATCGGCGTGGCCGCAACGGTCACCTTCGGCATCTTCGGCGTAGACGGAATTTGCGCAGGAAGGAAAGTGGACAGAGCAAGCACAGAGACTAGCGCCCGAACGAAGTTCATCGTGCGGCTACCTCGAGCTGCGGAGTCTGAACCGTGGCCGTCGGCTGCTGTGACCCTAAAGCTTCTTTAATCCCTTCTTCCACTTCACTGTGGCTTACCAGTCCCATCACCTTCTTCACGATCTTGCCTTCGCGATTGATGTAGAAAGTGATCGGCAACCCCTCAACTCCGCCATACAGATCGGCCACCGCCTCGGTCCCTACGAGGATCGGATAGGTAATCTTCATCTCCTGCGCGAACTTCGGGACATCTTTCTCTGGATTGTCGTCCATCGAGACGCCCACGATCACCAGGCCTTGCGACCCATATTGCTTCTCCAAGTCGAGAAACCAGGGGATCTCCAGCTTGCACGGACCGCACCAGGTGGCCCAGAAATTCAGCAACACCGCCTTGCCGCGCAAGTCGGACAATTTCATGTCCTTGCCGTCCAGGGTTTTGAGCGTGAAATCTGGAGCTATCTGCCCGGTAGCGTTTCCAGCGCTCAACTTGGGGCTCGCGCCTTCGCGCTTTTCACGCATGCGCTTGCCTGCCACCAACATTCCGAACACAACCAGCACTACAACAACAAGAACAAGAGTATTTCGATTCACGCGACTTCCTTTACATTGCGAAGCGATTCAGGAACGAGAAGTACGAAGACAAAATTGTCAGTTTACGCGTCAGGATTAAAAGCCCAATCGCGATCAGCAGCACGCCACTCAGCACTTCTACGGTATGCAGATGGCGCCGGAATTTTGTGTAGAACGCCAGGAACCGGTCGATCCCTAGCGAAGTCAGCAGGAATGGAACGGCGAGTCCAGCCGAGTACAGTGCCAGCAACAGAACCCCCTTGGCAACCGTACCCTCCGAAGCGGCGAACGTCAGGATCGTCGTCAGGATCGGTCCGATGCAAGGAGTCCAACCAAACGCAAACGCGAATCCCACCGCGAAGGCACCCCACGCGGAACTGTTCCCCTGTACGCTGTGCATGCGCTTGTCGGCATACAAGGCTTTGATCTTCATGATGCCCGTCAGGTGCAGGCCGAAAATGATGATCACGATGCCGGCGATGTACGTCAGTTCCCGCCGGTATTCAGCCGTCCACTGTCCAACCGTCGTCGCCGCCGCGCCCAGCGCGATGAAAACGATGCTGAAGCCCAGCACGAACATCAGCGAGTTCACCATCACTTTTCCAAGGACTCGCTGTTCTTTGTTTTCGAGAGCTGCTGCTCCGGTACCCGAGATTAAGGAAACGTAACCCGGTACCAGCGGCAGTACGCACGGTGAAAGGAATGAAACCACACCTGCTAGGAAGGCGGCGATAGGAAGAGGTGCTCCGGACATTGCATCCTTATTCTAACAATCGGGCTCTGGCAGGCGTCCTGCCTATCTGAAAAGATGCGGGATGGGCAAAATCGTTACAAAACCCGTCCCTGTGTACTGGCCCCAAATGCCCATCTGGCAAAGTCTTTTCGTCCCACCTATAGAATTTCCACACCTCACTTTTTCTTTTCGCGCGCGTCAGTTCATTTGTTCCCCATGGGCCCCACCCTACCTATTTCTCTGTGGAGGATTTCGAATGAAACGCTACATCTCGCTGCTCACTCTGCTCGTGCTCCTAGCCTCAATCTTCGCCTTCGCCGGTGGAGACCACGCCAAGAAGATGTCGGTGGACGAGAAAGTGAGCTGGATGGCCAAGGAACTTAAACTTACGTCTGACCAGCAAGCTAGCCTCAAGCCGATACTCGAAAATCAGCAGAAACAGATCGACGCCATCTGGTCCGATTCGTCCCTGACCGACGAAGCCAAAAAGACCAAGAAGATGGAAATTAAGAGTTCCACGAACTCTCAGATCAACGCTCTGCTCAACTCAGAACAGCAGGCGAAATTCGCCTCCATGCAGCAGGCAAATAAGAAAGAAACGATGGCGAAGCAATAGGGAGTATTTTGGCGGCGCCATCCGGCGCCCCTTTTCATCGATTCTCGCGGGTCGCTTTGATCAATCCTTCCATGTGGTCCAGGTAACGCTCCAGCGAGCGTTTCCCCAGCGGGCTCAACTGGTAAGTCGTTCGAGGCGTACGCCCGTCGAAAGACTTTTCGCATTTCACGTACGCTGCGTCTTCCAGTTTTCGTGCATGGACGCTTAGGTTCCCATCCGTAGTCTCCAGCAGGGCCTTAAGGTCATTGAACGTCAGGCTCTGGTTTACCGCCAACGCACTTAGAATCCCCAACCGCATCCGTTCATGAATCAGCGGATCGAAATCCGGTACCGTGGATGTCAGGCGCCTCGGTTCTTCTGAACGCCGGTTCCGAACCGCCGAATACTTTTCCGTCGAACCCGTTGCGCGCTTAACCGCCATAATTCCTCGCTATCGCGTATCCGAACGCAATGTGAATTCCCGCGAAGCCTGCCACCATCCACGCCAGTGCCCACGACATCGGCGTCAACCACGCGGCCACGCCCAGTGCCATAAAGCAGATTCCCATTACCGGCACGATGCGGATCGAGAACGCTCCACCCGTCATCACTGCAGTCCCATAAAGGAACAGCCACATCCCCGGGATGGCATTGATTGCGTTGTGGTAATAGAGAACCGGTGTCAGTACTGCTCCTGCGAAGAGCGGAGGAGCCAGGCCCAATGCGAAGCGCTGTCCCGGCGCAGCCAGCAGTACCACTCCGGTGCGAGTCGCTTTCAGGTACATCGACCACAACGTAATGGCCGCTCCGATTACCGCTTCACCTAGCCAAACCGCAATCCAGTGTTGCAGGTACACCTGGTGGCTCGCGATCAGAGCGGCGCCGATCGCTGTTACTCCCACCGCCACCAATCCCCATCCGGGTACCGCCGTGAATGGACCCGACACTTCCATGGTCCGCCTGATAAATCGCAGGTCTTCGATGGCGTGTTCGGGAGGCGAAAATTCGAGAGAGGGCTTGTTGGTTCGACACCGTCGGACGGAGGGCATATGAGCCGGAGCTTATTCCGGTTCCGATTGGTCGTCAAGTACTTTGCCGCCCAAAGTCGGGGCGCTCATGCTGACTCTACCGCCATCTCGAGCGAGTACCGTATCGCTGCTCGCGCCAGCAGACGCGTCGAATCCAGCGTAGGCAAAGGAGAATTTCCATCATTCATGATCAGCGGAATCTCTGTGCAACCCAGTACGACCGCATCGCAACCCTGCTGCTTCAGTCCGCCGATTACCTTTTGAAAATACGCAACCGCGTGGTCCGTGAAGATGCCGTGTACCAGTTCCTTGAAGATGATCTCGTTGATCCGAACGCGTTCTTCTTCCGACGGCCGCGCGAATTCCAGCCCGACAGCCGTCAGTTTCGATGGGTAGACTTCGCTTTCCACCAGGTATTTCGTGCCGGTCAGTCCGATCTTGCGGAAGCCACGCCTCTTAGCCTCCTGCGCGACCACTTCCGCGATGTGCAGCCACGGCAGCGGCGTTTGCGGTTCCATGTACTGCATTGCTTTGTGGACGGTGTTATCCGGGCAGATTGCGAACTCGGCGCCAGCCTTCTTCAGCTTGTGCGCCGAAGAGAGCATCAACTCACCAACGCCACGCCAGTCGTCGCGGTCGATGTACTTCATGTATTCAGCCAGAGAATATCCATGCACGCTGATCTGCGGATGATCGTGCTCGCCCATGAACTGTTCGCTCTCCAGGCAAATAGTCCGGTAGCAAAGGGCTGCTCCTTCCGAACTGACCGCGACAATTCCGATATGTTTCGGCATGAGCGGATTCTACTCGAAGAAACTACGGATATGTTTTAGCTGAGCCTGGGGATTTAGTCGCCGGTGGAAGACGATGTCTGGATGTGGACCAGTTCGCCATCGGGCTGCTGCATGGGAGGTGTCGCACGCTGTTTTCCACGCCAGCCATCGATGAATGACACCTGGTGAACGCAGGATACGGTGCAGTGCGGCGCGCAACTTTTTTCGGTCACGTACTCGCGGCGGATGTCGTCCACCGTGTAGTCCTTCAGCGGCTTCGCCGGATACCCGCGCTGCTGAGAGCAGTAGTGGACCAGCCCATCTTCGCAGATATAGAGGTATCTCGCGCCCGAGCGGCAGCGCCAGTCATTGGGACGTCCGGCAGCAATGTTGTCCTGAAATCCGTTGATCCGTGAGTAGTTGGTTTTTTCCATCGCCTTCATGGCGTGGTAAACACGTCGCTCTTCCTCACCCAGCGGCATCAACTGGCCGTCACCGTTGTGGATAATGCCGACCGTCGAAGTGAAGCCCAGCGAGAGCGCCCGCTGTCCAACCATGAGTGCGTCGTTCGGATTTTTGATTCCTCCGCCGACGACCGAGTTGATGTTCACGTGGAACTCGGCATGTTGCGAGAGCAACTGCAATTTTTTGTCGAGGACCTTCAGGCTCTTCTTCGAAACTTCGTCCGGAGTGACGTTGTCGATCGAGATCTGAAGATGTTCCAGTCCAGCCCGGTTCAGCCGCTGAATGCGTTCGACCGTCAGCAGGTAACCGTTGGTAATCAGTCCAGCCATCATGCCGTGCTTACGAGCCCGGCCAATGATGTCATCCAATTGGGGGTGCAGCAGCGGTTCGCCGCCGCTAATCGTCATGATGGTGGTGCCCAGGGAAGCGAGTTTGTCGACTCGCTGGAACATCGTCTCCAGCGGCACTGGATTGCTGGTCTTGTCGTATTCGTTGCAGTACGTGCACGCCAGATTGCACCGGCGCATGGGGACAATGTGGGCCAGCACGGGATGGTCCGTCGACACCAGGGCCTTCGCGATCAACTTCCATTCGCGTGCGTGCCGGTGAGCGGCTCTCAATTTGCGCTGTAAACGGAGTTTCAGTCCCATCCTCAACGGTGATTAGAGCACAACCTTGCGCTAAGTGATTCAAAACATTGCCGGATGGGTGTTTTCACGCCCTGAACGGTAGCCAGCGACATTCGAAAAGTGACGGCGAAGTTCCTGCGTTTGGGCAAAAATAAACCGGCGCCATTCTCCCCCGAGACATGCGCCGGTTTTATTAGGAGTCCCACCCTGTTGTTGAGGGCTCCTAAAACAGAGGGCCGATTACTGCGGGCCGAATCTTCTAAAACGAACCAATTTGGGACCCATTACAGATTGGGGGATGGCCAGCGCCAAATTACGCCTGCACTGACTGTCGATGGTTAACATGAAGGCTGTTGGCTTCCCGGTCAACCTGAAATACCGCATGAGTATTGCTCTTTTCGATACCGTGAACCTTCCGTGTCATCAGCAGTACTGACATTTTCGACACGGAGGGGCATTCCCGTTTTGGGCGTGCAGAGATATATGGGGCAGTGATATAAATGCCCACGTTAATAGTTGGTAATCCCCGAATGGGGCAAACGGGCGGATTTGTCGATTTATTTTGTTATATACCCGCCCTCAACGAGTATTCGGGGGAGGCCCCCCTTTGGATCTATACATAGTTAGACTGATATTTGTCCTTCTTGTTGGCCTGGCGTGTTTTGTTCTACGACCATTCGGCTTGGCCAAGTGGCCCGATCTAGGTCTCGGCCTAGTAATTGGGTTGTGTATCGTCCTCTTCGAAATGCGGTTGAGGCAGGTCAGCCTCAAACGCCTTATCGGTGCCGCCATTGGCAGCATCCTGGGGATCGTCGGCGCATTCCTGTTCAGCACCGTCATCCGCAACAGCATCGCTCCCGGAAGCACCCAGAGCTTCCTGATGCTGGTGATCATGCTGTTCATGGCTTATGTCGGCCTGATCGTCGGTGCGAATAAAGGTGACCTGCTGAACCTCTCCGCTCTCGGCGGAATTTTTGGCGGAGAAAAACAGGGTAAAAAGAGCCAGAAGATCCTCGACACCTCCGTCATCATCGACGGGCGTATCGCCGATATCTCCGAGACCGGTTTCCTCGATGGCGTACTGGTGATCCCGCAGTTCGTGCTGCGTGAACTACAGTTGGTTGCCGATTCGGCGGACCCGCTCAAGCGGAATCGCGGTCGCCGCGGCCTCGACATCCTTCAGCGCATCCAGAAGATTGCAACGGTTCAGGTGCAGATCGTCGAAGACGACTACCCCAGCATCCGTGAAGTCGACATGAAACTGATCGAACTCGCCAAGGAGTTCGAAGCGAAGATCATTACCAACGACTTCAACCTTAATAAGGTTGCGCAACTGCAAGGGGTCGAAGTTCTCAACATCAACGAGCTGGCCAACGCCCTCAAGCCCATCGTTCTTCCGGGCGAAGCCATGCGTGTATTCATCCTGAAGGAAGGGAAGGAATACAACCAGGGCGTCGCCTACCTTGACGACGGCACCATGGTCGTCGTGGATAATGCGCGGAAGATGATCGGGAAGACGGTTGACGTTGCGGTCACGTCCGTACTCCAGACCACCGCCGGCAAGATGATTTTCGGCAAGTTCGACGAGCGAGGCGTCACCTCGGTTCAGCCCGCGCGTCCGGCACCCGAGCAGCATCGGAAGGCGGGCGCCACGCCGATTCCGACTTCGACTCCGGTCGGCGGAACGCAGACCTCAAACGGCTCAACAACCGTAAGCACCGAACGCCAGGGCGAGTAGTTAGCACGAAGCGCGGAGCGCAATGCTCCGCGCCTGCTTTTCTCCTAAACACGAGTTCTGAACGGATACCCTCCCCCCTCCCCCCACCAGCTATGAAAGCAAAGCACTTACACGACGGACCATGAAAACAAAGGACTTATAAGTTGCTGATTCTACAGCTACTTACAGCATCAATTTGATAACAAAGAACTTAGCTGCGAGCTCTCGCTTTTAGCTCTTGGCTATTAGCTCTCAGTCGGCGAAACCGAAAACCTGGCCGGACGTCTTCGCCACAGTCAGTAGCAACTGCGGCGGACAGGAGTGTCCGCCCTACACCGCCTACATTTTCAGAATAGCAACTTGGGTGGGGGTAACATGCCAACATCCCGAAATTTATATTTGCCGTTAAATGAGGAACTTACGTGAAAATGAGGCCCTGGACCCCCTTGACAACTTCATTGGAGGAGCCGTTCACAGCCTAAGTTGAGAGCTCAGTGTGGGGATATAATTCTGCGCCGTGGGGTAGGCTCGCCAGAGCCGCAGACAAGTCCGACCGTCTGGAAGGGTATCGGTTCATGGTCTACCGTTTCGCCGATTTTGAATTGAATACAACCGAGCGCCGTCTCGCTCGCGCAGGAGAGTTCATTTCTCTGCGCGCCAAAGTATTCGATACCCTTTGTGTTCTGGTCGAAGGTCACGGCCGTCTGCTTCGCAAGGACGAACTGATTCAAAAGCTTTGGCCCGACAGCGTCGTTGAGGAAAACAATCTCGACCACAATATTTCCAAGCTGCGTCGAGCCTTGGGCGAAGACGGAACGAAGAAGTTCATTGAAACGGTTCCCCGGCAGGGCTACCGTTTTGTCGCCGAAGTCACCGCACCTGTTGAAACGGATACCCAGACAAAACCTGATCAAGAACATGCTGTGGTTCCTGCTCCACCTCTGATCTCCCAGGAGGTCCGGTTCTTCACGGCAGCCGATGGCGCACGGATCGCCTACTCCGTCGCGGGGAAAGGTCCCGTTCTCGTTAAGGCAGCAAACTGGTTGAATCATCTTGAGTTTGAACTCAAGAGTCCTATCTGGCGCCACTGGCTACCTATTCTGACGGCTAACAACACTCTCGTCCGTTATGACGAGCGGGGAAACGGCCTCTCGAGCTGGAACATTCATGACTTCTCGTTCGAGGCATGGGTCCGTGATTTTGAACAGCTCATCGACGAACTGGAGTTAGAAAAATTCTCTCTCCTCGGCATTTCTCAAGGCGCCGCTGTCGCGGTTTCTTACGCGGCCAAACATCCTGAACGCGTCGACAAGCTGATCCTGTATGGTTCGTTTGCCCGCGGCTGGATGAATCGACCGATCGCCGGCGAAATTGAACGCAGAAATGCGCTGCTTACCCTGGTGAGACTGGGCTGGGGCAAAGACAATCCAGCCTTCCGGCAGATGTGGACGACGTTGTTTATGCCGGACGGCCTTGCCGAGCACCAGAATTGGTTCAACGAACTTCAGCGGGTTACGACGTCGCCGGAGAATGCGGTCCAGTTGCTGGACGCCGGCGGTCGAATCGACGTGGTAGACCTGTTGCCTAAGGTGCAGTCTCCTGCCCTCGTTATGCATTGTTCCGGAGACGAAGCGGTCCCGATCACGGAAGGACGTCTTGTTGCTTCGCGCATTCCGGGTTCCCAGTTCGTGGAACTACCCAGCCGTAACCATCTCGTGATTCATACCGAACCCGCATGGCCAATATTTGTCCGAGAACTTTCGCAGTTCATGGGATGGCGACTTTAGAAGAAAACAGTGGCGCTTCATTCGGAACACAGCAAAGACGGGATATAATCTTCGACCGTGGGGTGGCGGCTCGCCCGAGCCATATGCGGACTTCCAACCGTCTTGATTGAGGTGACGGTTCATGGTCTACCGTTTTGCAGAATTTGAACTGGACGCTACTGAGCGCCGTCTCGCTCGCGCAGGAGAGTTCATTTCTCTGCGCGCCAAGGTATTCGATACGCTGTGCGTCCTCGTTGAGAATCACGGCCGCCTACTGCGTAAAGACGAACTGATGAAGCGGGTATGGCCTGACAGCATCGTCGAAGAAAACAACCTGGATCACAACATCTCAAAGTTGCGCCGTGCTCTCGGGGAAGGTGCCAACGGAAGCAAGTTCATCGAAACGGTTCCGCGCCTCGGTTACCGCTTCGTGGCGCAAGTCGAGCAGGTCGTTACTCCGTCACTGGTTACAGCGGTTCAACCTGCTTCCAGTGACGAGGAAGATATTCCCGAACAGGAGATCAACTTCTTCACCACGAGTGACGGTGTACGCATCGCGTACGCGATTGGGGGAAGTGGTCCGCCACTCGTGCGCGCTATCGACTGGATCAATCATCTCGACTTCGAGTGGAAGAACCCGTTCATACGCCGCTGGTTGCTTGACGTTATGAAGCACCACACTTTGGTCCGCTACGACCAGAGGGGGAGCGGACTCTCTGATTGGAACGTTGTTGACTTTTCGTTCGAACGCTCCGTCCAGGACCTGGAAGAACTGATAGCGGTCACCGGAGTCGATCAATTCACCATGCTCGGCAGTTGCCAAGGGGGAGCGGTCGCAACGGCGTATGCAATTCGCAATCCCAAGCGTGTGAAGCGCCTGATCCTGAACGGCGCCTTTGCCCGCGGTTGGCCTCCTCCCGATGACATGCTCGTCGAGCAATTCAATGCACTCCTGACCCTGATACGGCTCGGCTGGGGGAAAGACAATCCAGCCTTTCGGCAGCTTTGGACCACCCTCTTCATGCCGGATGCTTCGCCGGCAGAAATGAACTGGATGAACGAACTGCAACGGATCACTTCGTCTCCGGAGAACGCGGTGCGCATGCTGTCCGAGTTCCCCAAAATTAACATTCTCGATCAGCTGCCGAACGTCTGCTGTCCAACTCTCGTCATGCACTCGCGTGATGATGCCGCTGTTCCTGTGAATGAGGGACGGTTGATAGCGTCGCGCATTCGTGGCGCTCGTTTCGTGGAATTGCAGAGCCGGAACCACCTGGTCAGTCCAGGCGATCCCGCATGGGGAGATTACATTCGGGAAGTTGCAGGTTTTTTGGGATGGAAGGAAGCATCCGAAAGCCCGATGAAACGAAGTGCCGGGCAGAATTGAAAAAGCGGCTTGGAACGGTTCGTCCAAGCCGCTGGGGTAATTACGCTGCTGAGTTGGCAGCGTATTTCCGCGAAGGAGCCTGATAAGCCTTCGTTGCGGGGATGAGCATCGGCACGCTTTCGCGGTACTTTGCATATTTGTCACCGTGCACCATGATGAGATCGTTTTCTTCCCAGCGGATCGCCATCAGGATGTAGGCCGAGGTCATGATGGCGAACACAAGGTGCGTGATCGTCATGGTGGGCGTGGCCCAGAAGGTGAGGAACCAGCCCACATAGAGCGGATGGCGCACGTACTTGTAGAACAGCGGAGTCCGGAACTTCAGGTGCGTGTAAGGCTGCCCGGTCAAGTAGAGCCAAACCTGGCGCAAGCCGAACAAATCGAAATGGTTGATCAGGAATGTGCTGATCAGCACCAGGCCGAAGCCGAGGAAGTACACGTTGTACATCAGCGCGCGTCCGGTGTGGTTCTCGATGTTCCACACGCTTCCACCCAGCGGCTGCCAGCAGATGAACATCAGGATGAGCGCCAGGCTGGAGAACAGGACGTAGGTGCTGCGCTCCGCCGGCTCGGGGACGACTTTGGTCCACGCCTTCTTGAACCAGGGACGAGCCATGACGCTGTGCTGGACGGCAAAAACACCGAGCAAGAGCAGGTCGATTACCAGTGCATGCAGGAACGGCGTCTCAGCGCGGGAATCCATCGACTTGGGAACGAACAAGTTTCCGATAAAGCCAACGGCGTAAAGAAAGGTGCCGAAGAACACCGCATAACAGGCGACTCCGTAAAGGAAAACAGCGATTCTCTTGATCATTGTGAATCTCCTCCGCGGTAGGGCACTCACCGTTGCCTCCGCGACTGTGGCGAGATTACGGCTGGTGGCGTCTGCGAGTCCTTGAAGGAACCTTGAACTTTTCTGAAAGAAAGATGAAATTGAATTTCATGTTCGTGACAGCTCCGAACCAAAAGAAAAGCACCGCCGCAGCGGTGCTCTAACTACCTGATTCTGCTCAGGATATTCGCTTGATGGCGAGCACGCTCAGATCGTCGTTGAAGGTCGTCGTTTGCTCCCGTGCCTGGGCGGTCAGAGAATTCACGATTGCCGACGCCGTGTCGCCGGCCGTGTATTTGAGGTGATTGACCACCCGGTCAGGGCGAAGTTCGAAGTCCTTCCCGTTGTGGATCTCGATGACTCCATCGGATACCGCCATGAGGGTTTCATCGGGGTGCAACTCGATGGTGCTCGAATGGTACGTCGAATCGGGGAGCGCCCCGACGATTGGACCTCCGCAGTCGAGTGTTTTGACGGTGCCGTCAGCCCGGAGCAGGAAGGCTGCGGGACAACCGCCGCACGAGTAGCTGACACGGGAGTCGCCGGGGTGGAGCCTTGCCATGAACATCGCGGTTAGCGGCACGCCTATGAGCGAGCGGTGCATTTCACTATTCAGCCGGTCCATGATTTCCCACAGTTCGCCGCCCCGTTCGCAGGCACGCCGGACGAGGTCCACGACGAGGGTCAACCACATCGCCGCCGAGAGGCCCTTGCCCATGAGGTCTCCCAAGACTAGGTAATGGAGGCCATCGTGCTCGAAGGTGACGACGAAATCGCCCGAGACATAGCGCGCGGGGACCACCGAGTTAGCGACCTCGAATGGTCCGATCCGCTGCGAAGCAGGTGCGCAGAGCGCGTCGCGGACCTGATTGGCGCCGAGCACCGCTCCCATAGCCTCTAACGACGCTGGAATAGGGCAGGAAGCTGCTGGGTTGTGACGA
Source organism: Terriglobales bacterium (assembly GCA_035561515.1). Classification (NCBI taxonomy): domain Bacteria; kingdom Pseudomonadati; phylum Acidobacteriota; class Terriglobia; order Terriglobales; species Terriglobales bacterium. Next base: position 88,182 of record DATMXP010000027.1, read on the forward strand.
GATTTACTTTTCGAGATACGTCCGACTGCTGTTTCCATGCGTCCCTCGCGATACGCAGCCATTGAACCGCGAAGTGAGGGTCTGAATCCTTGAGAGAACCTTAATTTGGGCTGAAATTTTTCCTGAAAACGCGTGCGGATCTTGGCCGGGTGTGCTGAAGCGTTCCCGGTGGATAACGTGCACACCAACGCAGTCGTTTTCCATTTGAGTTATCGTTTTCCGAATTGTAGGATGTGGCGGCTTCCACATCTGTGGAACGAGGGGCTTTGCTATGAACCGTTTCCGTAAGTCTGCAGTTGGTGTATTAGTCCTCCTGACATTACTGCTCGTGAGCTTGAACCTGCTGGCGCAGGCACAACCGGAGCAGGGACAGACCGAAGAAGAATGGATCCAGATGAAGGCCGAGCAGGGCGATTCGCATGCTTCCGGTATGCGTCCGGAACTGGGGCCCGTGATTCTCGGCAACCCGACACAGGCAGTTGTAGTTTTGCGCGTAGGACTCTACGCCTCGACTTTCAATGCAAACGGCACTCTTAACACTGAATATGCATCTCTCAACCATACTTTTGCCGACATCAGCAACACCGCCGGCGATGTGCATGTGCTCGACGAAGCGACGGGCAAGCAGATCATCGCAATCACGGCCGGACAGATTGTGCGGGTGTCGTTTGATTCCACGCTAAACGCGTACCAAGTTGCCGTGGATGGCAATTCGCTCGGCGACTTCGCTGGTCCGATCTTTTTCAAACCGAGCGACTCCACGAACATGTTCCGGGTGGAAAGCATCCGGCGCAGCTTCAGTGGCGTAAAGGTTCCTTTGTATCGTGGCGCCATCGAGATCTCGCGCGGCAGATCGACCGCGGCGAACCGCGTGAACGTGGTCAACTTCGTTTCCCTGGAAGATTATGTTCCGGGCGTGGTGGTGAATGAATCGATTTCGTCGTTCGGGATCGAGGCGCTGAAGGCGCAGGCTGTCGCGGCGCGCGGATATGCCGCCGGCAACATCGGCAACTACATCAATCGCGGATATCCATTCGACATCGTGGACTCCAGTTCGTCGCAGGTTTATCGCGGCGTGATCTCGGAGCACGTGAAGGCCGTTCAGGCTTCACAGGAGACGAGCGGACTGGTTGCGTCCTACCAGGGCAAGATCATCAGCGCGATGTATTCGTCGTCGATGGGCGGACACACCGACAGCTACGAATGGAGCTTCAACAGCCCCTCTTCGCAGTTGCCCGGCACGCAAATACTGCCGTACCTGCATTACATCTATGACGGCGACGGCACGCCTCCAGACTTCAGCACGGAGGAAGGTGTGGCGGCATTCTGGACTGCGAATCCGGTGCCGACGATCTACGACGATTGCATCCGGATCGGCAACAGCTTCTCGCGCTGGAAGATTAGGCTGACGGCAGCGGACATCAAGGCGCGGTTCACGTCGATGGCCTCGCGCATCGTGGTGGTCTCGGGCGATACCAGCGGTACGATCCAGGATGTTGCGGTCACGTTGCGTATGCCATCCGGACGGGCGGCGATCGTGCGGATTACGCTCACGTCGGGCGTGGTGGAAGTACGCGGATGGGACAACCTGCGCAATGTGCTCGGACGTACGGCTGTAGCCGGAACACCGCGCGCGTGCGGTACCTCGACGATCGCAAACAACTTCACGCTTAATAACCCAAGCGTTATCGAGCAGGTGAAGAAACTCGACGGCACGCTGGACTACATCTTCTCCTACGGTGGGGGATGGGGGCACAACGTAGGCATGAGCCAGTACGGTTCCAATGGCCGTGCCAAGGCGGGCCAGACTTTCCAGCAGATCCTGAAGGCGTACTACACGGGCGTGGACATCGGATCGCATCCGATCGACATCGGCCGCAACCCGGGCTCGGGCGTGCCGACGTTGCGCCAGAGCTTCTACGCTCCGAACGCCATTGGCAGACTGGTGATCCGACCGACTGACCTGAAGGGCCTTCGCGTACACATCAACGCACTGTACGACCTGTCGTTTACGGCCGACGATCTGGCGACCGATGAACTCAGCGTCGACATCACGCCGTACCTGGTTCAGGGCATGAATACGGTGCAGTACAACCCGGTGGGACGCGACGGGAAAGCAACCGTGATGGTGGAAGTGGATTAGCGGTTCAGCCACACCATCGAAAAGAAATAAGAAGGGCCCGTCTCAAGAGTACGAGACGGGCCCAAGTTTTTTGGTACGGCTTCAGCCGATGCTTACAGCTCTCGCAGGGCGACGGAGATTGTCTGTCGGGCGGCCCTCATGGCGGGAGGTACGCCGCCGATCAGGCCCATCATCAGCGAGAAGACGATTCCGCCCAAAAGCAGTGCCGGCGTGATTTTGAAAGCGAAGGCCAGATGAGAGAACGTCTGCCAGTTCATGGCCCCGGTGGTGAGTCCGTTGAGCGGTAGCACGGCGATGCATCCGAGTGCGCCTCCGATGAAGGCGATGCACAACGACTCGAAGACAAACGAGGTGACGACCGAACCTGAACCGAACCCAAGAGCGCGCATGGTGGCGATTTCTCTCGCGCGTTCCGAAACGGCCGAGTACATGGTGTTCAGTGCGCCGAAGACTGCGCCGATGCCCATGACGGCTGCGATGATCGCACCCAATACAGTGATGAGCGTGGTCAACTGCCGCGACTGCTTTTCGTAATATTCGATCTCGCGGTCAACCTGAACGGTGAGGCGCGGGTCGGCGGTGAGGGCGTCTTTGAACGCGTTGAAGGCGTCCGGGGAAGTCAACTTCACGGTCGCCGACTGGAAGATATTCTGCGGCCGCTTGTAGACCTGGTTGAGAACGTTGGTGTCGCACCAGACCTCGGAATCGAAAGCGCTGCCGCCGGCGTCGAAAATGCCGACTACGGTCCAGGTGCCTCCGCCGAATTTGATGGTGCTGCCCAGATCCAGATTGGAATAGCTGCGGTTGGCGTTCTTGCCGACGATGAGCTCGTTGAGTCCCGGCTGGAAGAAGCGTCCCTGGATCATCTTCACCGATTCGCGGACCTGAAGCACGACGGGCGAAACGCCCCGCACCTGCACGTTGGCGTCGGTACCACTGGATTTCAAGGGGAATGCCGCCACGACGACGACCTCGGGGCTGACGAGCACGCCTTGAGGACCTCGCTTGATCCCGGTTGCATCTTCGACCACGCGAATCTGGTCGACGGTGATGGCGCTCTCCATTTCGGAGGTTGCGCCGGCGCGGCGAATGATGGCGTTATCGCGGGATCCGGAGGACACCAATGTTGCCTTGAATCCACGCGCGAGAGAAAGCATGGCGACGAAGACGCCCACGGATCCGGCGATGCCGAGGATTGCCACGACGGTAGATGCCCAGCGTACTTTGAGGCTGCGAATGTTGTAGCTCAGTGGAATCGCCATCAGACCCTCCTCAGGGCTTCAACAACGCGGAGCCGCATCGCGGTGGTGGCTGGAATAATTGCGGCCAAAATTCCTACGCCGATGGCCAGAATCGCGCCAATGGTGACTGCTGGAGGCGAGAGGTAGAAGATCGGCATCATGCCGCGGGTGGGATCACCGCCCAGGGTCATCAGCTTCGCGAGTCCGAGGCCCAGCGCGCCACCGAGAACGGCCACGAACAACGACTCGGCGATCACGAGGAAGAGGACGAACTTGTCAGAGAATCCAATAGCTTTCAGTACGGCAAGTTCGCGGATCCGTTCGCGAACGGCGATGGCCATGGTGTTGCCGGTGACCAGCAACAGGGTGAAGAAGACAACGGCGCCGATGGTGTTAATGAGGAACTGAATGTTACCCATCTGCTTGACCCACGAGGCGGCGAAGGCTTTTTCGGTGTCGGTTTTCGTCTCCCAGGGGGAATTGGCAAAGGTGTCGTCGATCGCTTTCACGACATTCACAGACTCGCCAGGATCTTCCACGCGGATGGTGTACCAGCCGACGAAGCCCTTCTGGAATGGCTTGCGTTCCTCGAAGTAGTCCCAACGAAACCACAACTGGCTGGTATCGTCCTGCGCGCGCTTGCCCTCGTAGATGGCACGGATGTTGAAGTCCCACGTGCCCGGGAAGATAGTGCCCTTGATCGGAATACGATCCCCCACCTTCCAACCGAAGCGCTCGGCCAACTGCTTGCCGACCACGGCACCCTCGCGGTCTTCCATGAAGGCTTGCTTCTGGTCGGGAGGGATTACGAACTCGGGGTACATTTCAAAGTAGGTGTCTTTGTCGATGGCGAAGTTCGCGAAGAAGTTTCGTTCGTCCTGGTAAATACCACCGAACCAGTTCGCGTAGGTGACGGCCTTGACGCCCTTGATCCGCAACAGCCTTTCTTTGTACGACAGAGGCAATGGCTGGATGATGGACGTTTTGTTGATGGTGACCAACCGGTCGGCACCAGCGACGTCGACACCGCCGACGAAGGCCGTTCTCACGACGGCCAGCAGTCCGAAGAGAAACATGGCAACGGTGAAGGAGCCGAGCGTCAGCAGGAGCCGCATCTTCTTGCGGAAGATGTTGGCGAAGATGATGTGACGGTACTTCATTACGCCACCGTGGCTTTCTGGCCTTCGACGAGCACGCCTTTCTCGAGGTGCAACAGCACGTGAGCGCGTTGTGCAGCGAGCGGGTCATGCGTGACCATGAGGACGGTTTTACCGTAGTCGTTTACGAGGCGATCAAGAAGATCGAGGACTTCGTCGGCACTTTTGCGGTCAAGGTCGCCGGTGGGCTCGTCGCAAAGCAGGAAGGTGGGATCGGCGACGATCGCCCGGGCGATGCCGACGCGCTGTTCTTGTCCGCCTGAAAGCTGCCGCGGGTAGTGGTGCATGCGGTCGCCTAGTCCCACTACGCCCAACGCGGTTTCCACGTGCTTGCGACGCTGGTCTTTTGACAGCTTCGTCAGCAACAGCGGCAGTTCGACGTTCTGGAACGCTGTGAGCACGGGGATAAGGTTGTACATCTGGAACACGAAACCGACGTGGCGCGAGCGCCATGCCGTCAGTTTCCGAGCCGACATGTGCGTAATCTCATCACCCGCAACTACGACCTTTCCGGCGGTCGGAACATCAAGCCCGCCGAGAAGGTTGAGCAGGGTTGTTTTGCCTGATCCACTCGGACCCATGAAGGCGATGAATTCGCCTTTCTGGACGTCGAGGTTCAGTCCCTGTAAAACATGGATCTCTTCGCTCCCGCGCTGATATTTTTTATCCAGACCGCGGACAGAAATAAGACTTCCATCACCTTTGCCGTCTACTCGCACGTGAACTCCTTATAGTTGTTCGCTGAAGCGCAACGAGAAGTCGCTATCTTTTTAGTTGCGCCTTTGCGCCATCCTTCAGATTTTCGAAACCGGCAATCACAACCTGGTCCCCGGCGTTAACCCCGGCCAGGACCTCCTGATCGCTACCGCGTACGCCGCCAACTTTCACCGCACGCCGTTCCACCTTATCGTCCTTGTAGAGCCAGACAATGGGCGACCCATTCTCCTGCCGGACCGCGTTCTTGGGGACGGTGACAATGGTGGCTTGGCTCGTCGGCTCTTCGTCGCCGAGGAAGGTGACTTTCACTCCCATGTCCGGAAGAATGCGGGGATCAAGTTTGTCGAAAGTGATGCGCACCTTGACGGTGGCTTTCTGTCGGTCGGCGGTGGGGATTACGGTGCGAACCTTCGCCGGGATTTGCCAGTCCGGGTACGCGTCTAAAACTGCGGTGACCGGCATGCCGGTTTTTACGCGCGCAATATAGGACTCGTTTACGTCGACCTCAACTTCCAGCGAATTCATGTCGACGATGGTGGCAATGCCGGTACGTGTGAATCCGCCGCCGGCGGATACGGGCGACACCATCTCTCCTTTTTGAGCATCTTTCGAAACCACAATGCCGGCGAAGGGCGCATGGATGGTGCAGTTTTCGACATCCTGTTGCGCCATGGCGACGCGTGCTTCGGCGGCCTTCACCTGTACCTCGGTCTGGGCGATACGGGCCTTGAGGCTTTCCACGCGGGTGGTAGCTGCGTCGAGGGCCTGCTGGCTGAATACTCCGCCACTCTGCAAATCACGGGTACGCCGCAACTCGCGCTCAGCGTCGATCAGATTAACGCGCAGGTCCGCCAAGGAGGCGGTTGTGGCGTCACGGTCGGCGATAGCGGAAGCCAACCTGGTGCGCGCATCGGAATCGTCAAGAGTTGCAAGAAGCTGGCCCTCGTGTACACGCATACCTTCTTCCGCGAGCATCTGGGTGACGCGGCCGGTGACCTTTGCGGCTACGGTTGCGCGACGGCGTGGCGTGACGTATCCGCTGGCGTTCAAAAGAACCGATCGAGTGCCGCCGGTATTCTGTGCGCTCGCCACTTCCACTTCCGGGGTTTTCCCCTTCAGCGCGAACACCGCCCCGACCACAAGTACAAGAACGCCCACAGCAACCGCGAGCCAACGAGGCCAGCGTGCGCCCTAGCCTCCTCCGCGGTGGTGATCTTCGATCTTCAGGTGTGAAAGATCGGGCAGTGCAGTGCGCGAGCCCATCCAGTCCTCCGGCCAGAAATTCTATACTTCTGTTCATCCCGTATAAACCAGTAACCATACCGGTTTTTTATCTCCGGCGGCAGCCGAAGGGACGTGTTGACAGGCTGGCGTGGCAACAAGGGGCAGGGGGCACTAAGGGCCGGCACGAATGCGCCCTGGAGGGTCGGGGTGATTTCTGACAAAACAGAGGCGATCCTGATGTACATTGTCGGAAATGTTGAAGGTCAGGAAGAGCAAGATTGAGGGAGTGGGACTGTTCACGGACGCTCCGATCAAGGCCAGAATGAAGGTGGGCGAGTATACAGGGGAGCGAATCTCGGTGCGCGAGGCACGCCGTCGCGCGAAGACGCGAGAACATATCGCGATCGTGGAACTCAGCGACAAAGAGGCGATCGACGAAAGCGTACCGGGAGGCGGACCGTTCCAGTACATCAATCATTCATGCAGTCCGAATGTGTTCATACGGATTGCCTATAACCGGGTGGAGTTTTACGCCAAGCGCGACATCGCAGCGGGCGAGGAAATGACGGTGGATTACGAGGTCTCCCACCACGACGGCGGGTTACGGTGCCAGTGCGGGGCTTCGGGGTGTCGCGATTTCATTTAGGAGCAGCCCGATTTTCTTCGAGAAAAATATGGATTTGGAATCTATCGCCAAAGTGCTCGGAGCAAGGTTCGAGATCGTAGCGAAGGACGGGGCGCGCGCGTTGAAGCAGTTGGGCCTACCGGGGCAAGCAAAAATTCTAGATGTGGGCACGGGCAGCGGGAATTTTGCCATCTTCCTCGCTTCGGAGGGATACGAGGTCGTCACAGGCGAGCCGAGTACGGACACATCGCAGTACGCCCGAAGAGATTGGGCGTTGAATGCGGAGAAAGCCGGAGTTCGGGACAAGATCCGGTTTGAATCGTTTGACGCGAGCAGAATGCCGTTTGAGACGGAGTCGTTCGAGGCCGTCTGTTTCTTCGGCGTACTCCATCACATAGATGAAGATGTACGCGGCGACGTGTTCCGCGAGGCGCTGCGAGTCGTGAAGAAGAATGGTGCGGTTGTATTCTTTGAGCCACGCGAGGAAATGCTACATCTGGTTCGGGCGGACGATCCGAGTCATCCGCCAGCGGCGAAGCCATCGGAGTACCTGCCTGACCCGAGCACTCGAGAAGAGCGAATCGAAGGGGACTTCATGAATATTCACATCTACAGGAAATCGATGGATTAAGCCAGCGGCCGTTTCGAGATTCTCTCAATTCCTTTCCTCGGGTACTCTGTTCGCATGAGACTTATATCGTTGCTTTTGGTGCTTTTATTGATGTCCTCGCTCGGGGCGGCTCAAACGAAGACGGTCGCCCTCACAATTGACGATCTTCCGTACGCCACGATGAAGGGCAACCCAGAAGATGTTGCGATTGCGCGGGGCGATATTGCGAAGATCCTGGCGGTCATCAAAGTCCATAAAGCGCCGATGGTGGCGTTCGTGAACGAGGCGAAGCTGCAAGTGCCGGGGCAGATTGATGCACGCGTGTCTCTGCTGGACCAGTGGCTGGATGGTGGCGTGGTTCTGGGAAACCACACGTACTCGCACATGAACATCAACAAGACTCCGCTGCCGGAGTTCGAAGCGGAAGTGATACGCGGAGAAGTGGTGACGCGGCGGTTGATGAAAGCGCGCGGGTTAGAACTGAAATACTTCCGGCATCCGTTCCTGAACACCGGAGCGACGGTGGAGGACAAGAACACGTTCGAAGCGTTCCTGAAGCGGCACGGGTACATCGTGGCGCCTGTGACGGTGGAGAACCACGATTGGGCCTTCAACACGGCCTATCTGTACACGCTGGACCAGGGCGATATGGTGACGGCGAACAAGATCCTCGATGCGTATGTGGCGTACCAGGACGTGCAGATCGATTACTACGAGGCGATGTCGCAGAAGTTGTTCGGGCGGAATATCGCGCACGTAATGCTGCTGCATTCGGACCGGCTGAATGCGCTGCGACTCGACGATATTCTGAAAAAGTTTGAGGCGCGCGGGTACAAGTTCGTGATGCTGGAGGAGGCGCTGAAGGATCCGGCGTATCAGACGCCAGATAACTATGCCGGCCCGTACGGTTATCCGTGGCAGCACCGCTGGGCGATCACGCTGGGGAAAGATGCGGATTTCAAGGGTGCGCCCGATCCTCCGAAGTGGGTGCTGGAGATCTATAACAAGGCGACAGCGGCGAAGTACTAGAGGCGTTTTGCTTTTGCTTTCAGTTGTCCGGAGACGATTGGACTGGTGAGTTCCTTCACGGCTTCTTTCCCGATTGATTTTGCAGAAGGCTCGTCGGATGCGGCGAGCCTTTTTGCTACTTCAAGAGCGGCGTGGTTGAGTTGGAGACTGCGCCGGCCAATCAGGCGCAGCGCCCAACTCACTCCTTTCTTCACGAAGTTGCGGTTGTCGGTGGCGGCCTTTTCGATCAGCGGCAGATAGGGAAGGAACTGCTTGTCGTCGGCTTCTTTGTTGTGGAGAGCGACGCAGGCGAGGAGCGCGAAAGCGGCGCGTTTTTCGAATTCGTTTTTCTTTCCTGACCACTCTTTGATTTTGCGAAATGCGTACGGAGTGCGGTCGAAGAGGTGAAAGCAGACGGTGTCGCAGATGCCCCAATTATCGAAATCTCGGCACCAGCGGTCCATTTGAGCGGGCGTGACGAGTTCGGGTTCGTCGAGGAAGGCGGCGAGCATACGGGCTTCGTACCAGCCGGTGTCCCACAGGGCGAGCGCGAGATCGTGGTTCTTGCCGATGTTCTTGGCGTATTTCTGCATGGCACCAACGGGGACGCCGAAGGCTTTGTCGGTGACGATGCCGTAACGGGGCTCCATGTCATTGCGGACTTTCGCGCTGGCATTCTTCTTCAGCCAGGCGAGGACATCGGCAACGGACGGTGTCGCCGAAGTCACTCCAACTTTACGTTTTGCTGCAGTTTGTGCCATCCGGAGTGCGGGAATTCTAACATTGAGCAAAGGGATATAGCGTCCGAACGCTTGACTCGTTCGGCTCGGCCTGATAACTCCTAATAGCTCATGGCGACAGTCACTTACCTCGAAGCGATCCGGCAGGGAATCTGGGAAGAGATGGAACGCGATCCGACCGTGTTCTGTATTGGCGAGGACATTGGTGTTTACGGCGGCGCGTTCAAGGTGACCGAGGGGTTCATCGAGCATTTTGGGACGCGGCGGGTGATTGATACGCCGATCGCCGAGTCAGCGATTGTGGGGGCGGCGTTCGGGGCGGCACTGACGGGGATGCGTCCGGTGGCGGAGTTCCAGTTCATGGACTTCATCGGATGCGCGTTCAACCAGATCACGAACATGGTGGCGAAGGCGCATTATCGCTGGGGAGCGCCGGCGCCGTTGGTGCTACGCGGCCCGAGCGGCGGCGGCGTGCATGGCGGGCCCTTTCACTCACAGAATCCGGAGATGTATTTTGTGCCCACGCCGGGGTTGAAGGTGATTTGTCCGGCGACGGCGTATGACGCGAAGGGGCTGATTAAATCGGCGATACGCGATAACAATCCGTGCATCTTCTTCGAGCATAAGTTTCTGTACCGGCGGATCAAGGAAGAGCTGCCGGAAGAGGAGTACACGGTTCCGATCGGGAAGGCGCGGGTGGCGCGCGAGGCGAAGGGTGGAAAGAAGATCGGCGTGATCACGTATGCGGCGATGGTGCTTACGGCGCTGGAGGCAGCAGAGATCCTAGCGAAAGACGGAATTGAGTTGGAGGTTGTGGACCTGAGGTCGTTGCTGCCGCTGGACCGGGAGGCGATCACCGACGTGGTACGGAAGACGAATAAGGTGATCGTGCTGCACGAGCATCCGAAGACGGCGGGGATCGCGGGGGAGATTGCGGCGGTGATCAACGAAGAGGCGTTCGACGATCTGGACGGGCCGATTGTGAGAATTGCAGCGCAGGACTCGCCGGTGCCGTTTTCGCCTCCGCAGGAAGAGTATTACCTCCCGAAAGTTGAGGATGTGGTGCGCGAAGCGCGGCGGTTAGCGACCTACTGACGCGGCGAGGGCAGGCTTAGTATGACTGAGCCGCTGCCATCGAATTCAAGTTCATACGCTGGAGGCTTGTCGGTCGGTGCAGGGAAATATAGATATCCTGCGACGGGCTCTGTGACTGTGCCTTCCGGCAGGGATTTGCTTAAAAGTTCGGCGATGATCGCCTTGCGTTCTGCCTCAAGTGCCTGACGAGATTTCTCCTTTTCGGAAACGCCGACGGTCGCGCCAGCGGTGGTGTTGACGCGGCTTCCCTGATTCTGGCCGTTGTAATATCCGGGGTCGTTTGGATTCGGGCCGCTTTCCCATCGCACGCCTACTACTGGGTTGACGTCGAGGTTTTTCTGTTTCTTTTCCGTGATCGTGGCGGCAATGGTCTCTGGCTCGAGTGGCCGAATGACGTCTGCTTCTCCCTTGATCCGCAGCAGGAAGTCTCCACGCGACAAGCGTAGTTGACTCTTCGGGAAAACACCGATTTCAACCACGACGTAGTCTTTCCATAAATCGGAGGCGAAGCTGCGACGTACCTGTTTCGCCGGGAGTTGCGCGGCTGCAAGCGTAGCGGTTGCGACCTGATGGGCGACGGGGTAATGCCTGGGGTCAGGACGCGGCTTGATGCCGGACTTCTGGCCATAGAAAAGAGTCGGTGAGCAAAGTAGCAGGGAGAGAAGTGCGGAGCGAAGTAGCGTAGAACGCAAAAGCATAACGAATTCCCGAACCGCTAGTTGAATGCTACTGCACGATGATTGCTTGGGAGCCGGTATTCTCCTTCTTGTTCCAAAATTGGAACGCAACTCACTTTCAAGCCGGTGTTCAGTGTTGAACTGTTTTCCTCCACTTTGCAGGGTTTAAGATGAGAACTAGTCGATGCCGGGGAACTGGGTCACAGTAGCGCATCTACAGAATCAGCAGGAGTACCTGCTGGCGCGGGCACGTCTGGAGGCGAGCGGGATCGAGTGCTTCTCTCCGAACGAGCATATGGCCCGAATTGCCGGTCCCATGATGCGGATCTGGGGTGGGCATGAGTTCCAGTTGCAGGTGCGTCCGGAGGATGTGGAGGACGCGAAGGCCTTACTGGCCGATCCGGGCAGTCCCTTTTTGGTGTCGGAGTAGCCCACCCGGTATTGATTTTCCCTTAAAAATCAGCAACTTTAGTCGGCAGGACACGTCTATTCGGTTGTCCTTTCGAGTGACCGGGAGGGACGCCAATCAGCGTAAAATAGGCTGAGACTTGCCGCAGATAAGCGGCATCCAACACAGTGGCCAAGTTCATACGCCACTAAAGGTTTACATGAGAATTCATAAGGCAGCTTTTGCTTTGGTATTGGCGGCCTCGACCAGCGTGGGACAGACGGGCGCTGCGGGTACCGGGCAAGCACCGGCGCAGTCCGCCCCGGAGACCAACGCTTCCACCGTTTTGGGTCCCAAAACCCCGGATCGCTCAGCGGCTTACTACCATTACACGCTCGCCCATATGTATGAGGAGCTGGTTTCGATCTACCAAAGCTCCGAGTTTGCGAACAAGGCCATTGAAGAGTACCGGCTGGCAATCGAGAACGATCCCTCTTCGGAGTACCTGAATTCCGGTTTGGCCGAGCTTTACGCGAAGACCGGGCGGATCCGTGACGCGGTCATGGAAGCCCAGGAAATCATTAAGCGCGATCCCAATAACCTGGAAGCACGGAAGCTGCTTGGGCGTATTTATCTGCGTGGCTTGGGCGACCTGCAGAGCGGAGCGCAGTCGCAGGAGATCCTGAAACGCGCCATCGAACAGTACGAGCAGATTGCCCGCATTGAGCCGAAGAGCATTGATAACCACATCCTGCTCGGACGGCTGTACCGGCTCAACAACGACCTGCTGAAGGCGGAAAACGAGTTCAAGACGGCGGTTTCGCTACAGCCGGATTCGGAAGAAGCCGTCACGATGCTGGCATACCTCTATAACGATGAGGGCGACAGCAAGCGCGCGGCTGAGGTGCTAACTGCCATTCCTGAAGCCCAGCGGACCACGAAACTTTATTCCGCGCTGGGATACACGTACGAGCAGCAGCATGAGTACGGCAAGGCAGTGGAAGCGTATCGCGCGGCGGTGAAGCTGGATAAAGACAATCTGGAAGCCCGACGCGGCCTGGCGCAGAACCTGCTGAACGATAACCAGCACGACGCCGCGCTTGAGCAGTTCCGCACGATTGTGGATGCGGATCCGCATGACGCGCAGAGCCATCTGCGGATTGCTGAGCTCTACCGTCGTACGGGAAACTTCGATAAGGCGATTGAGGCTCTGAAGCGCGCCGAAGCGGAAGTACAGGATTCGCTGGAAGTGCCGTACAACATGGCGGTGATTTACCAGGCGCAGGGCAAGTACGACGAAGCGACCCGCGTACTGCAGAACCTGCTCAAGAAGACGGAAAAGGCCGACGGCAACTACACCGCCGGCGAAAAGAACAACCGGTCGGTCTTCCTAGAGCGGCTGGGAAGCCTGTATCGCGATCAGGGCAAAACCGCTCCGGCGGTCGAGACATTTCGCCGGATGCTGGACCTTGGGAACGAGAGCGCCGTCCGGGCTTACCAGCAACTGATTGACACGTATCGGGACGCCAAGGACTGGAAGGCTGCCACGGCGACCGCACAGGAAGCTGTCGAGAAGATACCGAGCGATCGTAATTTGAAGCTGGTGCTGGCAGGACAGTTGGCGGATATGGGTGAGTCCGACGCAGCTCTCGAGAAGGCGAAGAGCCTGCTGAAAGGCACGCCGGAAGATCGCGAGGTCTACATTGCACTGGCGCAGATGTATTCGCGCCTGCGCCGCTGGCCCGACGCGGAACAGTCCATCTCCAAGGCGCTGGAGTTTTCGACGAAGCCGGATGAGAAGGAGTATGTGAACTTCATCCTGGCGTCAATTTACGAGCGCCAAAAGAAGTACGACATGGCGGAAGAAACCTTCCGAAAAGTGCTTGCTAACGATCCGGATAACGCTGTGGCGCTGAATTACCTGGGCTACATGCTGGCGGACCGAGGTGTGCGTCTGGAGGAAGCGCTTAACTACATCAAGAAGGCGCTGCAGTTGGATCCGCAGAACGGCGCTTACCTGGATTCGCTGGGCTGGGCCTACTTCAAGATGGGCAACTACGATCTTGCCGAAGTGAACCTGCGCAAGGCAGTGGAGAAGGTGAACAACGATCCGACGGTGCTGGACCACCTGGGCGACCTCTACCAGAAGACCGACCGTTTAAAACTGGCTGCAGCAACATGGGAACGGGCATTGCAGGAGTGGAACAAAACCATTCCCGCGGAAGTGGAACAGTCGGATGTCGCAAAGGTACAGAAGAAACTGGACGCGGCGCGGGTTCGCCTGGCGAAGGATTCGTCGGCGGCACCGGTTTCCAAGCAGTAACAAAAACGAGCAAGAAAAAATGCCCGGGTTGCGACCCGGGCATTTCTGTTTCCGCTGTTTCTAACGGGCTTTCTTGGCGGCGCGCTTTGCGGCGAGGGCACGCTGCTCGCGTCCGAGTTCGGTGCGGTTCAGGCCCATCTGCATGAGCATGGCGACGATGTTGCCGACGGTCCAGTAGAGGCAGAGTCCGGCAGACAGGTTCCAACTGATGAAGCCCAGCATGACCGGCATCATGATGTTCATCATCTTCTGTTGCTGCGGGTCCATGCCGCCCTGCGGCGTCATCTTCTGAACGAAGTACGTGGAAAGGACGATGCCCAGCGGCAGGATGTGGTACGGATCCGGCGCGGAGAGGTCCTTCAGGTAGAACCACGAAGCGTGGCGCAGTTCCGTGGTATTCGACAACATGCTGTAAAAGGCGATCAGGAAGGGGAACTGGATGAGCAGCGGGAGGCATCCGCCGGCAGGATTGACGCCGTGCTGCTTCATGAGCGCGGCGATTTCCTGGTTCATCTTCGTATTCGCTTCGGCGCGGCGAGGATCGCGCAACGGAATGTTCTTGTACTTCTCGCGAATGGCCTTCATTTCCGGCTGAATCTTCGCCGTCTTGAGGGCCGACTTCATGCCGCTGAGACGCAACGGCAAGAGCGCCAGGTTGATGATGATCGTCAGGATGACGATGGCCCATCCCCAGTTGGCGATCCAGTGCTCGTAAGTCCAGCGCAGCCACAGGAAGAGCGGCTTGGCGATAAAGCTGAACATGCCCAGGTCAAGCAAGGTGCCGAGATCGGGCGGAGCTTCCATGCCCGGAACGGCCGTGGCGTGGGTCGCCTGTAGAACCTGCAGGTTTTTCGGGCCGGCGAAGAAGCGCATGGTGGTGTGACCGTTCACGTTGCCAACTGCAGCACCGAGAATGTCCACAGTGAGCATCTGGTTCGGGTCAGGCTTATTGAGATCTTTCGGAATCTTCAACGGATTCCGGAAGGTGACCATCGTGGTGTTCGTTGGATCATCCGGGAGGAAGATAGCCGCGAAATATTGGTCGGCCGGACCGCCCCAATACATGGGTTGGCGCAGCGTGTTGCCGCCGCTGACGCTCTTGAAATCGAGCCGCTCAACCTGCTTTGAGCCGCCGTACCAGGTGCGCGAAATAGGCTGTAGCGGGTGGAAGTCGATGCGCTCAACGGCGTAGGAAGCGGGGACGGTTTCGTCACCGAATCCGCCGGGCCAGGCGGGGAATGCCTGTACGGCCTGGCCATTCTTCGTAACAAGGATATCGAGCTTAGCGACGTAGCTGTCGTCGAAGGTGAACGACTTGCGGACGTCGATTCCACCTTCGCTGTACTCATACGTAACCCCGCGAGGCGTCGCGTTTACCACGTACAGAGCCGAGTTCAACTGCTTGCGGAGATTCTCGTCGTAGGTGAAGAGCGAAAGCGGATACCCGTACTGCTGGGCTGCAGACTGGTGCACGATGTCGAGCGGATTGCCCTTGTCGTCGGAATACTTCTTCAGGATCCAGGACTTAACCTGCCCACCACGATTGGTAAAGGTGATCTTGTAAAACTCGCTCTCGATCACCGTCTCGGTTTCAGCCGCGGCCTGTTTGGCGGCGGCAGTCCCGGTGGCGGGCGTTGCCGGCTTCGCTGGCTGAGTTGTGGCGGGCTGTGCAGGAGGTGCGGCGGCCGGCTGTTGCTGGGCTTGTTGCTGTTGAGGGGGCTGGGCCGGCGTCTGCGGTCCGAACTTCTTCATCAACGGCTGGAAAAGGATCAGGATGACGAAGGTGACGAGGAAGACCAGCATGAGTCTTCCGGTGGGCGTTTCCTGGTTAGGAGCTTTATATTCAGGCAAGGCGTTCTGTCTCAGCAGCGCCACACATTGGGGCGCAGGGTTGGGCTGGTGAATTCAGGTTGCGGCACGGCTTCCGCACGTACCGGATGATCGGCAGAGCAGAGACACTCTTCGGCTACCTCGGGTGTCCCGGCTGGTTTTTCAGAAAGAATGACGGGGTCGTATCCACCTGGAGAAAACGGATGGCATCGCAACAGGCGCCATAACGCCATGTATCCGCCGCGGAACGCGCCGTAGTGAGAAATGGCCTCCATGGCGTATTCGGAGCAGGTGGGTACAAAACGGCAGGCATTGGGAAGCATCGGAGAAAGGAAGGCCTTATATCCGCGCAGCATGAGCAGCAGGTACGCGCGAATCACTGGGCGGTGCTCCTTTCCTTCGTCAGGTTTGTCGCTTCCATACGCGAGGCGGCTTTCTGGATAACTTCGAAGGCGCGCTTCACTTCCTGTTCAATCTGGACAAAATCGGCTTCGAGAACCTGTTTCTTCGGGTTGAAAACCACATCCACGGACGATTGCAGTCCGGCGAAGTTATGGCGTACGGCTTCTCGCATCCGGCGTTTGATCCGGTTGCGATTGACCGCGACGCCAAGGGCACGCGGGACAGTAAACCCGATACGGGGCCCGGAACCGGAATCAGGACGGGGCGTGTAAAACACCGTCATGAGACCAGAGAAATGCCGTTTCCCGGTTTTATATACGCGCTGAAAATCGGAATGTTTCAGCAGCTTGGCGGTTCGTGGAAATCGAACCCTGGGAACGTTCACGGCGGACCTTTGCAGGAGCAGGACTGCCCCTGCCCACACTATTCGCGGAAGCCTGGCTTAACGGAGACGCGCTTGCGTCCCTTGGCTCGCCGGCGCGACAAAACGGCCGCTCCGCTCTTTGTTTTCATACGGCTACGGAACCCGTGCACCTTGGAGCGGCGACGACGGTTGGGTTGAAACGTGCGCTTCGGCATGAAACCTTACTACTCCTATTTCAAAATTGGGCAAGAGACAAACTAGAAGTATAACGGACAAAGCAGCTTACCGGCAAACCTGAATTGCGGCAGGCGCCCAGCAGCCCGGTTTTTGGGAGGTGTGACGTATGTCACAGACGCCTGTGATAAGCCGGGCTACTGTACTCCCATGATGACTTCCTTCATTCCACTCACGCAGCTCAACGGTGCTCCTTCCGCCACGGTTTCCGGCACGCAGACGAAGAAGCATGTCTGCATGTTCTGCGACATGGAATTTCGCGGAGAGAAGGAATACGAGCGCCATCTGGAAGAGCTCCATCCCGGATGGGCGATGATGCTGCTCCAAAAGATGGGGATGAAGATCGCCCGCGAAAACGGCTAGTAGTCGCGGTGAACCTTGTCGGGCGAAAACGCCGGCACGCAGATAGCGATGTACTCCGCGCCCTGCGGAGTCGAATATTGGACCCACTCGCCCTTGTTGGCAATCACGGCCTGTCCAGGCTTCACGTCCATATAACCACTACGATGAGTAACGCGGAGTACGCCGCTGATCACAATGGTGTACTCGTCGAATTCGGGGGTCTGACCGGGTTCGAGCCAGCCTTCGGGGCTGCGCATATGCGCGATACTGACGGATTCGTGCTTGCTGTTGACGCGTCCGATGAACTCGTCGATGAGCTTGGGTTTATTGCCAGCGGCCTGGATCCGCGTTGGCTGTTCCACCAAAGTAGGCATTCGTACTCCCACAGAATGTAAGACGTCTTTTGGCAGTAACGATACCGGGGAGGTGCAGTTCAGGCAAGGACGCACTTTTCTACGGTCACTATTCTATTTTGTTTCAGGTAGCGTGAACGTTCTAGAGTATTGGCTTCACTCCTAGATTAGGATCCAGCAATCGGTTGAGCGGACGCGAGATCCCGGAGCACGAAGGCTCTAATCAACCGGATTGCTGCTCGATTCGGTGCCGAAGCCGAAGTCCGATACAACTTCGCAAACGGACGCAAACAGGACACAACCGCCGCGTACACAAGCGAGCGAGACTCCTTCGAAAGTTGTTGATTTGATTGGTGGCGGCGGCTGGACTCGAACCAGCGACCTACGGATTATGAGACCGTCGCTCTAACCACCTGAGCTACACCGCCATAGGTCTTTTGCGCTGAGGGATACTGCAGGAGGGGCACGCGCAACAGTGCTTCCTTCCTGATTCTAAGGGCGTTATAGAAAATCGTCAAACCTGCCCAGGGTTCGAGTCCGTTCGTGGTTTTCGGAGCGACAACTCTCATTTCAAATGCGAGCGGAGGCTACTCTCCACCCCGCGCAAACAATCGAGCTCCGACCCAGCAGCTTGGGACTGCGAGCACAACCAGCAGGATGGCGTACCAATGCGGCCCCATGTTGCGGTTCCATGTGGCGGCGGCCCCGATCGAGCCGACGACTATGCCGACGAAACCGAGAATGATGGCGTGACGGACGGGGCGGTTTGGCGCGAGTCGGGCGGTGATGTATCCGCCGAGCACGGTGTAAACGGTACGGTAGAGGGTGGAGAGTGCGAACAGCGCGTCCGACATGGGCTGGCCGGGGCTTCCAGGCGCAGGGAATATCTTCGTCGCGTACATGACGACGTCGGTGAGTGTGGATAGGACGACAACCACGACGAAGCCGGCGAGGATAGCTCCGATGCTGCGTCCGCGATTTGGTTTGGAGGGAGCTGGGGCCGTGGCAATAGCGTTCAAAGGTGTCTCCTGTTGTGATGTTCTACCCGGCCCGGTATTTCGACTTCAGTGGCCCTGGGCTCCGCAAATATCAGGTCAGATGGCGAAGCCGGTCTGGGGGCGGAGATTATGGCCGCATGTGATGATTGCACCCCAAAATGCGTCCAGCAAAGATACACGAGATTCGGACGGACAGCGCCACAATTGGGACAGTTGAACAATGGGTATGTGGGGGAACGGAGTGACCGAATTAGGATGCGAACGCCGGCGACGACCTGCCGTTTCCGTCCTGCTGTGCCGGGCTTAATGCGGACGATGCCTCAATCGTCGCGGTTAAGAAGTGTTCCGGCGCTCCCGTCGGTGTTTGTAGAAATTTCCGAGCAGCCTTTGACCGCAGGGAAAAGTTTTCGCTATTACCTGCGTAACCGCACGAGGCAACCAAAAGGAATGTGTCTGAAAATAAACGACTTACTTATAACGGTCACGTTGGCAGTGGGTTTGCGAGAACCTCAACCAGAAGCGGGATTTCATCCGCGGGTGAGGAGAATGTTATGCGTACCAATGTAGTCGCAGCTTGCGTTCTTTCAGTCCTGGTAGGGATTTCAGCGGCACAGCAAGTCAATCATTCCACGGGTGCTGCCGTGTCGGGCAGCAACGCCGCGGCGGTGGACCAGTCAGGCGCGAATGTGAAGTCGGACACGCGAGTGGATGCCTCGACGCAGACGAACGTCGGCATGGATCGGTCGTCCTCGGGCGCAGCAAGCGCGAAGTCAGAGGCCAAGGTGAATTCTGAGTCCAAGAATTCCGCGGGCGTTTCGAACTCGTTAGCTGCCGGAACAATGGTGAATGCAGTGCTTGCGAAATCGCTCGATTCCCGCAAGCTAAAAGCGGGTGACCGCGTTGTTGCGACGGTCGCCCAAGACGTGAAGTCAGACGGCAAGGTTGTGGTCAAGAAAGGCTCGAAGCTGATTGGGCATGTGACGGAAGCGTCGGCGAAGAGTGAAGGGCAGGCGAACTCCACGCTCGGGATTATGTTCGACCATGCACTCCTGAAGGATGGCAGCCAGGTACAGGTGAACGGAGTGGTGCAGGCACTCACGGCCGCTCAAGTTGCGGCAACTCCGTTTGAAGATTCTTTCTCCTCGAATAGTGCGTCGACGATGTCACACTCCGGGGCGGCGCGGAGTGGCGGTGGACTGCTGGGTGGTGTCGCCTCGAACGCAAGCGCGGCCACCGGGACCGTAGCCAACGTCGGCGGCAATGCGGCGGGGACTGTGAATTCGACCTTGGGCTCCACGACTCAGGTCGGGAATGGATTGCAGGGAAGCCTGAGCAGCAACACTGGTGGTGTGGTTGGGCTGAAGAACATCTCCATCGCAGGAGATGTTGCGCATTCGACACACGGAAGCGTAATCACCTCGACGGATAAGAGTGTTCGTCTGGACAGCGGTACGCAGATGGTGCTGCAGGTGGTGAAGTAGCGTCGGTTTCATCAGAACGGAGAGGCGGTCCCGAGAAGGGGCCGCCTTTTTGTTTACCTTCAAAACAGGCTGCCGGGTGATGGTCACAACAGACTGGTGATGCATGTCATTGCTGTCGGTGACTGACCAAAAAGAGAATCGATGAGATTTTCTCCGGGAGCCTTCCGATGGGCGATGAAAGCGCGAACTGGTGGCGTTCATTCACCAACAGCCTGCCTCCAAAGCAAATTCTCATACCGCTAGCGCTCGTTCTCGCGGTCGTCCTCGTATATTCGCCCGTCTCCGAACACGGATTTCTGCGGTGGGATGATAACAACTACATTACAGACAATCCGCACGTCACGGTCGGGTTAAGTGCCGCCAATATTGCATGGGCATTCAAGGAGACCGGTATCTTCTACTGGCATCCGCTGACGTGGATGTCGCACATGACCGATGTGCAGTTGTTTGGGGCTCGCGCGGGATCGCATCACGCGGTGAACCTGATCCTGCATGCGATCAACGTGCTTTTGTTGTTCTTCCTTCTCTACAAAGGCACAGGAGCTTTCTGGCGCAGTTCGATGGTTGCGGCACTGTTCGCATTTCATCCGCTGAATGTAGAAACGGTGGCTTGGCTATCGGAGAGAAAGAGTCTGTTAAGTGCGCTGTTTTCGTTTCTGACCATTGCGGCGTATGGATGGTATGTCGCAAAGCCTGCCGCAAAACGCTATGCGCTGGTGGCACTGGCTTTTCTGGCTGCGCTGATGTCGAAGCCCATGGCGGTTACGCTGCCGGTGTTGCTGCTCCTGATCGATGTCTGGCCGCTGCGGCGAAGAGGGCAAGAGAACCCACCGTCGTGGGGCAGGCTGGTTTTGGAGAAAGTCCCGCTGCTGCTGATGAGCGTGGGGAGCACGGTCATCACGATCATCGGACAACGCGCAGTCGGCGCTTTCGCTACCACTGGAACTATCCCGCTGGGCATGAGGATTGAACAGGCATTCGTTTCGTATGTGGTGTACCTGCGAAAACTGATTCTGCCGACTGACCTGGCAGCTTTCTATCCTTACCACCCGAAATGGATTCCCATCTTGCAGTTGGCCGGAGCGATCCTGCTGCTGGTGGCGATCACGGCAGCGGCAATACGAGGCCGGAAGACGGGGTATCTGATTGTAGGCTGGCTCTTCTTCGTCCTGGCACTTGGTCCGGTAACGGGAATCCTGCAGGCAGGATACGTCGTCATCGCAGACCGGTTCGCGTACATCCCGGCGATTGGGATATTTGTTGCGGCTGTCTGGGGATGTGCGGCACTGGTTGAGAAGGCTCACGTTCCGCGGATGATTCCGGCGGTCGCCGGATGCGTGCTAGTGGCAGTGTTCGCATTTGCGAGCTACCACTATGTGCAGTACTGGCGAAACGGAGTTGTGTTGTTTACTCGTGCGGCGCAGGTTGAGAAGACGCCTGAACCGATGATCGAGAACCTGCTCGCCGACGCCCTACTGGTTTCTAACCGGATGGACGAAGCCTTTGAGCACTATAAGCGCTCGTGCGAACTGAACGAGAAACAAGACCTCTGCCACTTCAACATGGCTGAAATTCTGTTCGTTCGCTACGACGTCCAAGGGGCGCTGCAGCACTACTTGCTGGCGGGGACCTACACCAAGGACGCCAATATCGCCTTACATTGCCTGCTTGGATCAGGGGAGGCGATGCTGCGGTTGGGCGATGTGGCGGGAGCACAGCGGCAGTACGGATATGCCCTGAGTATCGATCCATCGAACGAAACCGCACGACGGGCCTTGATGCAGATCCGAGCCATGGCGGGCCAGTAGATTCGTAACGGCCCGCGGGTGCCGACAGTGACAGTTCGTGCGCGAATGCGTATATTGTCCGTGATTGTTGTTATAACGAACTAAATCGTTGTAGAAGGACAGACATGCATCGGCGTTTCGT
The DNA here is from genome assembly GCA_035561515.1 of Terriglobales bacterium. Taxonomy (NCBI): domain Bacteria; kingdom Pseudomonadati; phylum Acidobacteriota; class Terriglobia; order Terriglobales; species Terriglobales bacterium. Next base: position 110,063 of record DATMXP010000027.1, read on the forward strand.
ACCCTCCTTTCTCCTGGGAATTTTCCTTCTGACTCCTGCTTTCTGGTTGCTGGCGCAGCCCTCGGGCGGGCCGTATGGTCCGATTGACCAGCGGTACGAGGTTCCGAAGGCAGCGCACGTCTATTTTGTTGCGCCAGATGGAAAGCCAGAGGCGCCAGGGACACTCCAGCAACCGACCACGCTGGAAGCAGCGATCAAGAAGGTGGTTACAGGCGATGCTGTAATCCTGCGCGGCGGTGTATACCGGACCGGCGGCCTGTTGCTGAACCAAGGCGTCACGATCCAGCCCTACCTTGAGGAGGGGCCGATACTGAAGGGCACAAAGGTGGCAACGGAGTGGCAGGCGATTGGCAACAACATCTGGAAAACGAAATGGGAGAAGCTCTTTCCGGCACAGCCACTCAGTTGGTGGCGACGTGATCGCGAGGGAGTGAAGACACCGCTGCATCGCTTCAACAACGACATGGTGTTCGTCAACGGCGAATTGTTGAAGTCAGTGGGATGGGAAGGCGAGCTGGACCCGAAGTCGTACTTCATCGACTACAAAACGGGGTACGTGTACATCGGCACCGATCCGACGAACAAGCAGGTGGAGATCACGGCGTTCGACAGCGCGCTGGTACGCACGAGCGAACCCGTCCACGGCAAGACCAACGATCACAAGGGACCGACCATCCGCGGCATCACGTTCACGCAATATGCGTATCGCGCGCTGGAGGTGGAGGGGAAAAAGCACTTCACGTCGAACGATGAACCAACGGACGAACCGGTGGGATTGTCGGATCCGGCAACATTCGGCAAAGAGGCTGTCGGCACGCTGATCGAGAACGTGACGATTACATTCTGCTCGCGGGTAGCGGGATATTTTCGCGGCGATGGGTTGATCATTCGGAATTCGCTGATCAGCGATACCGGAACTGAGGGCATTTACGTGATCGGGTCCTCGGATGTTTTGCTGGAGAAAAACATTATCCGTCGGAACAACATCGAGAACATCACGGGCTACTACGCATCCGCGGTAAAGATCTTCAACCAGACAAGGCGGGTAACGTTCCGCGACAACCTAGTGATCGACCATCCGAACTCGAATGGCCTCTGGTATGACGTGGGCAACCATGACGGCATGATCCTGGACAACTGGATCGAAGGCGCGACGGACTGCCTGTTCTGGGAGATTTCATGGAAGGCGACGGTCGCAGGAAACGTTTTTGCGCACTGCAACAAGGGCACGCGGGTACTGAATTCTGCCGGAGTGCGGATCTACAACAACACTTATGTAGACGCACCGGCGTCGTTTGAGCGTAACGAGCGCAGCAAGACGAACGATCATTTCGGATGGCATCCATCTACCGGTCCGGATGTAAATGAACGCGAGAACCACGTGTTCGTGAACAACCTTTTGGTCGCGAGTGGGTCCTATAGTCAGCCCATGGTGCGTTTCGAGCAGCCGAAAGAGATGTGCCAGCAGCTTCCCAACCCGCAAACTAAAGAGATGAACGGAAACGTGTATGCGAGACCAGTTGCGACGGGAGCAACTCCGCCTCCGCTGGTGACGTGGAGTCCGGCGAAGAATGAAAACTGCTCGTTGACCTTTGATTCGCTTGAAGAATTCAGAAAAGCGCTTCCAGCGTATGAAGCGAGTGGGAAGCAGATCGATAGGAGCCCACGCTCGGTGCTGAAAGGTGCGGACATAGGCCGGTATGAACTGGCGCAGCCGATCCCAGCGACGGTGCCGCTACCTGAAGATGTGCGCAAAATGCTCGGCTGGAGTGAAGCGGAGTCGAAGACCGTGGGGGCGTATCCGACAAAGAGGTAAGGAGTAACGAACCCCACCCTTGCGCAGATCCCGGCGAAGGGTGGGGACTGCCTCACGCATTTTCCTGCATTTTCTCGACACGGAAGTCGAAGCACCCGGCTTCGCCGTCGCGGACGTGGATGTAGTCGACGTCGGAACGCGACAGTAATTCGTTCACAGCTTCCTCCTGCATACCCGCAGCGACTCGCTGTTGTGCCACGACCTGCTGCTCTCCCGCATAAGCGACAAGCAGCACCGGATACGGAACGAGCGCCGGCGGATAACCGGCGTCTTCAGCGTATCGTGCACAACCATCGGAGTGGATGAAGACCGGACCAGGCAGCGGCACGGCAGCGGTGCCGTCGAAGGCGTCGAACGTGAAAAGGGTTCGGCTTTCTTCCCCGATGCGAAACGGAGTCAGGCAGTGGCGGCACGGGCCGTGGCCGGTGGCGACGCTGGTGAAAGCCGGATGTCCGAACACGGGAGCTTTTTGTTTTGCACGCACGTAATCAGCCGTTCGTGTGCTGAGTGCGACGACGCGGAACTTGCTCATAGCTTTCTCACCTCATTGAAGTGAGAACGATTGTGCGCGATACACAGTCTGCGGAATATCCGGTTCTTGCGATTAAAGTGATCCGGACTGCACGTTGCGGAGCCGCCGTTCCAGGTAGCGACGCTCGCTGTCGTTGGTGACAAGCGAAAGGGCGCGTTCGTAGGCCTTAGCCGCTTCTGCCAGGGAATTCATTCGGCGAAGAAGATCGGCACGCGCGGCGTGGTAGAGATGATAGGTTTCGAGCCCTTCCAACTTGTCGATGATGGCAAGGCCCGCCTGTGGGCCATCGGCCATCGCAATCGCCACTGCGCGGTTCAACGAGACCACGGGTGAAGGTTGGATGCGCTCCAGTTCGCCATAAATTCCAACGATCTGCCGCCAATCGGTATCTTCGGCGCGTGGGGCGTGACAATGAATCGCCGAGATGGCGGCCTGCAAAGAATAAGGACCGAGTCCCGTGCGAAGCGCGTCGGAGACGAGCGGCATGGCTTCGGCGATCTGCCGGTGGTTCCACCGGGTACGATCCTGGTCCTCGAGCGTAATCAGGTCGCCAGCTTCATCGAGACGGGCGTCACGGCGCGCATCGTGCAGCAACATGAGCGCGAGGAGGCCCAAGGCTTCGGATGGCCTTGGCGTCATCAACGAACAAACCAGCCGCGCAAGACGAATGGCTTCCGAGCAAAGGTCGTGACGGATCAAATGGCCGCGGGTGGCGGAATACCCTTCGTTGAAGATGAGGTAGATGACGGTGAGTACGGCCTCGAGACGCTCAGCCATCTCCGTGGTTTCGGGAACGGCGTAGGGAATGCCGGCATCGCGGATCTTCCGCTTTGCGCGGACAAGCCTCTGTGCCATGGTGGTGGACGGGACCAGGAAGGCGCGCGCGATCTCATCGGTTTGGAGCCCGCATAGCTCCCGAAGCGTTAGCGGAACTTGGACTTCGCGTGCGAGCGCCGGGTGGCAACAGGTGAAGATAAGGCGGAGGCGGTCGTCGGGGATCTCATTCGTATCGTAGTTTGGTTCCTCTACGGTACGTACCATCGTGGCGTAACTGCCGAGCTTTTCCTCAAAATTGGTACGACGCCGGAGCCGGTCAATGGCCTTATGGTGGGCTGTTTTTACGATCCAGGCACGAGGAAGTTCGGGAACTCCGGATGTGCGCCACTGGTCCACGGCGACCGTAAATGCTTCCTGTGCAACCTCTTCCGCGAGATCGAAGTCTCCGACCAGCCCGATTAAGGTGGCGACAATTCGTCCCCAATCAGTGCGGTAAACTTCTTCAACGGCCGATGTGGGGTCGGCAGACATACCCGATTTTAGAAATATTTCCGGGGTCGTGTCGATTTGCATGTTTGCCATTCGTTATACAGACGGAGAAACGCGAATGAAGTACATGCTCCTTATCTACTCCGAAGAAAACGCCATCACGGATACGGAACGCGAGAAGTGCTACGGGGAGTCGGCGCAGCTTTGCCACGACCTAGCGGCGAAAGGCCAGTACATCTCGGCCAGTCCGTTGCAGCCGGTAGCGACAGCAACCAGCGTGCAAGTTCGTGAAGGGAAACGGCTTGTGACAGACGGTCCGTTTGCAGAAACGCGCGAACAGCTCGGCGGCTATTTCATGGTGGAAGCGAAAGACCTGGACGAAGCCATTGCGATCGCCGCGAGGATCCCGGCTGCACGCTGGGGCAAGGTGGAAATACGGCCAGTTGTCGAAATTTCGGACCTGTTGCCCACCACTGAGGCTGAGCGACAGGCAGTTCAGTAACGAGAAAGAGAGAGAACGATGGCTAAGTACGTGGATGGTTTCATCCTTCCGGTTCCGAAGAAGAACCTGAAGGCCTATCACAAGATGGCGAAGTTGGGCGCCAAAGTCTGGAAGGAGTACGGCGCACTCGAGTACTTCGAGTCGTATGGCGACGACATGGCCGTGAAATTCGGTGTGCCGTTCCCGAAACTGGTGAAGCCGAAGCAGGGCGAAGTGATCGTGTTCTCGTGGATCGTGTACAAGTCGCGTGCGCATCGCGACAAGGTGAACGCAAAGGTGATGAAGGACAAACGGATGAATACTTTCGATCCGAAGAAGATGCCCTTCGACTTAAAGCGTATGGCCTGGGGCGGGTTCGAAGTGATGGTGCAGAGCTAGATTCGTGAGGTGAACGATGCAAGCAGCAACTCAGACAGTGCAGATGACAAGCAAGAAGCGAATTGTGGCAGGGCGAGTACTCAGCGGTATCGCCATTCTATTTTTAGTTCTAGACGGCATCGGCAAGCTGGTGAAACCGCCGGCCGTCGTAGAAGGAACGAAAAGCCTTGGATATCCGGAGAGCACGATCCTGGGTATCGGCATTACGTTGCTGGTTTGCACGATAGCTTATGCGATTCCGCGAACCAGTATTCTCGGCGCCATCCTGCTGACAGGTTACCTGGGCGGTGCGGTGGCTACGCACGTCCGCGTGGGGAATCCGCTTTTCACTCACGTACTCTTCCCGATCTACCTCGGTGTATTTATCTGGGCAGGACTGTATTGGCGGGAGACGAAAGTACGAGCGTTGATTCCGTTTCGCGGTTGATTAAGTTTCTTTTGCGTCAGCGGCGCAAGGAAGTAAGAGAAACAGATTACAGGAGAAGACAATGCGGTTCATGGTTTTGGTGAAGGCGAACAATGACAGTGAAGCGGGGATGATGCCCTCCGAGGAGATCCTGCGCGAAATGGGTATCTTCAACGAAGAGCTGGTGAAGGCAGGCGTGATGCTGGCCGGTGAAGGATTGGCGCCAAGCTCGCAGGGTGTGCGTATTCGGTTTTCAGGTGAACAGAAAACGGTGATCGACGGACCGTTTCCGGAGACGAAGGAGTTGGTTGCGGGCTTCTGGATTTGGCAGACTAAGTCATTGCAGGAAGCGATCGAGTGGTTGAAGAAGTCTCCTTTCCGGGATGGCGAAGTGGAGATCCGCCGGATTTTCGAACCAGAAGATTTCGGGGCTGAATTCACGCCAGAATTACGCGAGCAGGAAGACCGTTTGCGTGCCGAAGCGGAACAATTGGCAAAGCGTTCCGCATAACAAGTCACAGAAGAAACCTTACAGGGGTGAGGCAATGAGCAAAGTAAGAGTACTTGTTGGTACGCGCAAAGGCGCGTTCATCCTGGAATCAGATGGCAAGCGTGAGAAGTGGCAGGTGAACGGGCCCCACTTCGCGGGTTGGGAGATGTATCACCTCAAGGGATCGCCCGTGGACCCGGACCGCATCTACGCGTCGCAAACGAGTGGATGGTTCGGGCAGTTAATCCAGCGATCGAACGACGGCGGCAAGACGTGGGAGGTCCCGGGCGGTGCGCCGGATCCCACGCCAGACGGGATGCCGCAAGGACAGAGCAACAAATTTGCGTATGACACTTCGACGCATGAGTTGAAGACGCACATGTGGTACGACGGCACACAGCATCCGTGGGAGTTCAAGCGGGTGTGGCACCTGGAACCGTCGGTGACGGATCCGAGCACGGTGTACGCGGGAGTGGAAGACGCGGCGATGTTCCGCTCCACGGATGGCGGCGTGTCATGGCACGAGATGTCCGGGTTGAGAGGTCACGGCACCGGACCGCAGTGGCAGCCGGGTGCGGGCGGCATGGGTCTGCACACGATCGTGATTGACCGCAACAATCCCAACCGGATGTTCATCGCAATTTCCGCTGCGGGGGCATTTCGTACGGAGGACGGCGGCAAGACCTGGAAGCCGATCAACCGCGGGCTCAGGTCGCAGTACATTCCGAATCCGGACGCGGAGGTTGGACACTGTGTGCACAGGATCGCGATGCACCCCGCGCGTCCGAACACCCTCTATATGCAGAAGCACTGGGATGTCATGCGCACCGACGATGCCGGCGACAACTGGCGCGAAGTCAGCGGCAATCTTCCGACGGACTTCGGTTTCGTGATTGATGTACACGCGAATGAGCCGGAGACGATCTATGTGATTCCGATCAAGAGCGATTCCGAGCACTTCCCGCTGGACGGTGCTCTGAAGGTTTTCCGCAGTCGCACCGGCGGCGGAGAATGGGAGCCGCTGACGAAAGGGCTTCCACAGAAAGATTGCTATGTGAACATCCTGCGCGATGCGATGGCCGTTGATTCGCTCGACAAATGCGGAGTGTACTTCGGCACCACGGGCGGACAGGTGTATTGCTCGTCTGACGCGGGCGATTCGTGGAAGCCCATCGTGCATGATCTTCCGGCGGTTCTTTCGGTAGAGGTGCAAACACTGCCATGATTCGCGTGGAATTGCCTGCTCACCTTCGGACACTGGCGAAGGTGAGCGGCGAAGTACAAATCGAGGTAAATGGCGCGGTTACGCAGCGATCGGTGCTCGATGCTTTGGAAGAGCGCTATCCGATGCTGCGGGGTACGATCCGTGATCACGTGACAAAGAAGCGGCGGGACTTCTTGCGGTTCTTCGCGTGCGCCCAGGACCTCTCACTCGAGTCGCCGGACGCGGCCTTGCCGGAAGAAGTGGCATCGGGCAAGGAGCCGTTCCTGATTATTGGGGCAATCGCCGGCGGATAGGGGCCGGATTCTGAAACCAATCTGAAAGACAGAAAGACAGAAGGTGCAATATGAAGTTGAATACTTATCTCGTTTTCGATGGGAAGTGTGCAGAAGCGTTCAAGCTTTACGAGAAGGTGCTGAAAGGGAAGATTGTTTTCAGCATGACGCATGGCGAGTCGCCGATGGCGGATCAGACACCCGCCAACTTTAAAGACAAGATCATGCACACCTCTTTGCAGATAGGCGACGCGGTGCTGATGGGGTCCGATGCGCCTCCGCAGCATTTTTGTAAGCCGCAAGGATTCTCAGTTTCCATCAATGTCACCGATATCGCGGAAGCGGAACGCATCTATAAGGAGCTTTCCGATGGCGGAGAGGTGATGATGCCGCTCGGCGAGACATTTTGGGCCCAGCGCTTCGCCATGTTCACCGACAAGTACGGCACTCCGTGGATGGTGAACTGCGAACGTCCGCGGCCGTAAAACCGACGAAGCTACCACCGCAAAGGCCAGGCATCCCGAAATGGGATGCCTTTTCAATTCGTGGGCTGCAGGCGGCAAAAACCGTTCTAAGATGTGAGCCAACATCCAAGCAGGTCTGGAGACCTCGCCCATGGGCAAGGTGGATTCTGCACTTCCGGCGACGCTGGGCCACTACCGCATTGTTGGCAAGGTTGGGTCAGGCGGCATGGGGCAGGTCTATCGTGCGCGAGACGAGAGGCTCGATCGAGAAGTCGCCATCAAGGTTCTGCCACCGGATCTGCTGGCGAAGGAATCGGCGCGACGCCGGTTCCGCCGTGAAGCACTCGCTCTGTCCCGTCTGAATCATCCCAACATCGCCATCGTCCACGACTTCGACTCCGAAGCGAACGTCGATTTCCTCGTGATGGAATTGGTGGAGGGAACGACACTTGAGTCCATGATCGGTCACGGGCCGCTCAGCGAGCGCGAAGTGATCCGGGTCGGCCAACAGATCGCACGGGCGTTGGAAGAGGCTCACGAGAAAGGCGTCATCCATCGGGACCTGAAACCCGCGAATGTGATGGTGACTGCGAAGGGTGCCGTGAAGGTCCTCGATTTCGGGTTGGCCGGGGTGAAGGAGATCGAGGAGCAAACCGAGACGCGAAGCACCAAAGTGAATCTGGTAGCCGGAACGCCACGTTATCTTGCTCCCGAGTTGCTTTCCGGAAAGCCGGCCAACCCACGAAGCGACATCTGGGCGCTCGGGGTAACACTTTACGAGATGGCGGCCGCTCGATCGCCGTTCGGTGGCGCGAGCGGGTTTGAACTTTACGAAGCAATCATGAAACAGGAACCTGCGCCGCTGGGATCGGAGATCTCTCCTTCCCTGCGTACCGTCATCGGCAGGTGCCTGGCCAAGTCTCCCGAAGAGCGGTATCAAAATGCCGGCGAACTGCGAGCGGCACTGGATCTGTTGTGTTCAAGCACCGGCACCATTGCAGTCGAAGCGCCCGCGCGGACGCCAACGTGGGTGTGGTTTGCGGGTAGCGTAGCGCTGGTCGCGATTGCGGTTGCGATTTCGTTTCTTGTTTTCCGGAAGATGCAGCGTCCGACGCTCGGCGTCGGAGGGGAACTGGCACTGCTTGTTTCATCGGAAGGGCGCATTAACGGTGCGTCGCTTTCGCCGGACGGAAAGATGGTGGCGTACGTCGCCGAGGAAGATGGCCATTTCGACCTTTTCCTGAACCGGGCCGCCGGAGGTGGTCGAGTGCGGCTGACCAACGACTCCTATATGGAGGGTGGTCCGTCGTTCTCGCCGGATGGCGAGCGAATCGCCTTCGGCCGGTTGCGCAGCAGCACAGAGAAGGAACCGGAGATTGCGATTATCCCCATTCTCGGCGGCGAGGTCACAACGGTTGTATCGAATGCCGGACGTCCACGTTGGTCGCCGGATGGAAAACGGCTTGCTTACATTGCAAGCCGTCCCGGAGAGCCGATGTCGATCGGCATCTCCAATCTCGACGGGCAGGATGAGCGGATACTGCTCAAAGCCGATGATGTGTATCCCTTCTTCAAAAGCGCCGAGTGGTCTCCGGACGGAACCACGCTCGCTGTAACGCGTAGCACTGGCGGAGTGGCGGGCGAAATCTGGCTGGTTCCAACAAACGGCGGCGCTGCTCGCAGGTTATGGGAGGATCCGCCGAACGTGTTCAGCGAGGCCGCTGTCTTCACCCCTGACGGCAAGTCCCTGGTTTATGCCTCGAACCGAGGAGGTGCCAAGAACCTTTGGGTGAGGCCAGTTGCAGGCGGCGAGGCTTCTCGCGTGACGACCGGGGCGGGCCCCGACGAAACGCCCTCGGTCGCGCGTGACGGTACCGTGTCGTTTACGAACTCTCGCTGGAAGTATGAGTTGCTGGTGCACGACATCAACGTGAACACAACTCGCAGCATCGGCCGGCACACGGGGTTTGTGTGGGCTCCGGCGTTTTCTCCGAACGGGAGGCAGATTGCCTACAGTTATTACGAGAACATGAAGGAGTGGCACATCTGGATCACCGCCGCGGATGGCAACAGCCCGTCGAAGCGGCTGACGGCTGGAGCACAAGATGAAATCTATCCGCGATTCTCGCCAGACGGTTCGACCATCGTTTTCTGCAACTGGCCCGGACGAGGGAGAGCATGGCGAGTGCCAGCGCAAGGGGGCCCAGCGCAACCTGCGACCGCCGCGGATGGCGATTCCTTCCCGGATATCTCACCCGATGGAAAATGGATCGCGTTCGCCCGAAACGATCGTGGCAAGGTGAACGTGTATGTACAGCCGTTCAGTGGAGGTGAGGCGCGGAAGCTTACTCCAACGCCTTCGACCCTGCCGAGATGGTCGCCGGATGGAAAGTCACTGCTCTTTTGTGCCGACCGGAGTTACCGCAGCGGTGTCTGGATCATCCGTGCGGACGGCATAGGTGAACGGCGAGTGGTGTCGATTGGAAGTTGGGCAGTGTGGTGGCCGGATGGAAAGAGCATCGCTTATGTTGTCGACGGGGCAGATGGGAATCAGGAAATTCGAGTTACTGACATTGAGAACGGCACGACCCGGACACTGAAGGGCGTCAGGTTCGAGGGCGTAAATTACCCCATCGACATCTCACGAGACGGAAGGTTGGTTACCACCAGCAATAGCACTCATTTACAGGATGAAGTCTGGATTCTGAAACCGCAGAAATAAACCGGTCCAAAATGGCGAAGAGCCAACGGAACATACGCGACGTTTCGCTCTCGGGACCGGAACGCTCGCGCGTTGCGGAGTTCATGATCCTGTTCAGCTCAACCCATCAACGAACTGCCGAAGCAGCATCATTCATAGGTTAAACCGCGCTATTTCATGTGCGTAAGTGAGCGCCGTAGCGAATCACTAACGGTTCCGATGTGTAACGACCGTAATCGTTCACAACGGTTTCGAAAGTCGAAACTTTCGAGTTCCTGAACGTTGCCGATAACCCGACAACAACTCAGTTCCCTTGAGCCATCGTGTCTATCCCGCTGGCCTTCGTAAACATAAGAGTGAGAATTCTTCTCGGCGGTTGTCACCGCAAAACAGAAATCGAGTGCTGCCGGGTTACACAGCTCTTCGTCCCACAGGGCGGCGGGGAAGAGGAGTATCGATTTCGTTTTCGTCAGAATCGCTGGTCTGTTCGTTTTCTTCTTCTTCTGTCACTTGCGGCATGATTGGGCTACTAACGGGAAGCAGGCGGAAACGATGCGCATGATAGATGGCGCCGAGTCCCCAGGTTTCACCTGCATGCTCAACAAGGAAGATCCAGAAAAGGCAGAACAGTGCGATTTGGGCCATATGGGCGTCGAGATAGTTCCACGTTGTCGGATACTGCACGTTTGGCTGCCAGGCGATCAGCGTCTTGTTGATGGAGTAGAGCATTCCGACAAAGGAGACCGGGCGGGTCGCCAGGCCGAACAGGAGTCCGAGGCCGATAAACAACTCCACCATGCCAATCGCGACGGCATAGCTGCTTGGGTGTTTCCACATGCTCTCAACAATCGGTGAGTACCATGTGGCAGCACTGCGGTTCAGATCTGTCAGTGTGTTGTTGAATCCGAAGGAGAAGAAGTTCGGGTCAAAGAGTTTGGTCGCACCGTAGTAGGTGAAGACCATTCCAAGGACGATACGGACGAACGCCAACACCCGGCGAAACCGGCGGTAGGAGTAGCTCATGGCGCGCCTCTGCGAAACTTCCTGGGAGCCTTGGGAGCCGAATGGGGGAGGAGTGAGCAGAATCATGGCTCAAGCCACCTCTATTTGCAAGAGTTTCCCGCTCCGGTTAGCTCCAGGTGGGGTAGGATCGGGGCACGGTCAGGAGCACACCTGCTGTCTGGCTGGTGAAAAACTCGAGAGTTTTGGCCAGACCGGCCGTGTCAAATACGGCTTCTTCCAATCCGCCGAACCACTCGAATTGGGCGATCGCAACGGTTTCGAAGTTCTGCGCCCAGTGCTGCTCGACTCCGAGCGCGATGGCATAGGGCAGCCACTTTTCGAAGAGTTGCGCTGGCAGACGTTCGAGGCGGTCGCGCTCCACGGAATCGAGGAAGTGCTGGAATCCCACGATCTGTTCGCAAGCGTGAATGCCACGCAAGGTCTTCGAGGTGATGTGCCGTCCGAAGTAGTACACGATGGCGGCGGAACAGGCTATCGCAATTCCCGAGAGGAGCGTGGAACTAGCGAACGAGAGCAGGCCGGCAACCTGGATAACGAACGCAACGGCTAGGAACCCCAGCAGCATGTTCATTCGCACGGCCATAGCACGCCCGGGGTCGGTCCAGTACATGCCTTTCCCACGAAGTAATTGGACGACTTGTCTTCGTACCAGCGGCACGACGGAGTAGAACCGCAGGCTGAGGCTGGAAAGCTTTGTCCACTCACCGCCGTAAAACATATGGAACAGCACCGTGCGTTCGTGTAAAGCGAGCGATACCCATTCATCCCGAGGCCGGAGTAGCCGGATGATGAAATCCTTACCTGCGAAATCGATGCCCTCATCGGGCTTGCAGCTCTCGAGGCGAATGTTGCCACGGATCGCCAGATCGATGATGGTCGCGGTAATGTCACGCGGGTTCAGTACATCGTCTACTAGCAGGCCGACCTCGGCCGGCGTAAGAGCGTCGGGAGGCTCGTAGCGTGTGGTAATCGAAGCTTCTTCCGGCGACGGCAAGCGCTTCATCGCGCGTAGCGCCAGCATTACTACCAGCGTCGCTACGGGCAAAAGCAGGATCAGGTTGGAACCTAGAAACCAGATTGCACGCCTTCCCCACGACGGCTGAATCATCAGACCTTTCGGAAAGATAACGTCGGCACTCAGATTCTCGCGAGCGTCCAGCAGGCGCGAGGCGTCGAACCAGACCCGGTCAGGACCGGCGTCGCTCTCTTTAACCGGCACCAGGCCCTTTCCGCGCACGAATCCTTGAACACGGAAGGCCTGCGCCATCTCAGGCGGAACCTGCACGAACAGCGTCGTACGGGCTGTCTCCCCGTGCCAGCCCTCGCCTGCGTTCCAGAGCAACTCGTCGCGATCTGAAAGGAACTGCACTGCATTGCGCACCGCGTAGACGAGCCGGATCTCCGGCGAACCAGCTGTCTCGATTTCGAGTTCGAGCCGGGTGAATCCGTTATGAACCGAGTGCTTGAGCGTCCGTCCGCCGGTGCCGGTGACCTGAATGATATTCACTACACGGGGCTGATGAATGGTCCACCGAGCCGGATAAACATTGCTGGTGCTCCAGACGACTTTAGCGGTGGGAATCGCCGGAGCGAACCTCTCCACCACGACCACGGATCCGTCTCGCTGGATGCCAATGACTGTGTCGAAGGTGTTGAGCGGAATTGCGGCGTAGAGGCCGACAGGAAGGAAAAAGATCGCGAGTTGGAGCAGCAGTCGACGCAACTACACAGTTTGGCGCGGGACGGCAACGGCGACAATGCGATTCGTGGTTCAGCCCGGCAGGCAAAAAGAAAAGGCGCAGGGTAACCTGCGCCAGGGTAGTTGGCGGACGAGTCTACTTCTGTCCGGCGTTCTTGAGAACCTGCTCGGCGTAGTAGTTTTGGATCTTCGCCTCGTCGCGAATTACGTCGTAATAGGCGGCCTTCAGCAATTGCTCGCGGCGTTCACGTAGTTGGTCGCGAATGGCTTGCTGCACGCGCGGATCGTTCAATTCGCGCTGTCCGGCAGGCTCTTTCGAGATCAACTTGACGATGCGGTAGAGAGCAGGCTGCTTCGTCTGCGGATTCACCACCGTGATGACGTCACTGTATTGGCCAGGCTTCAATTTCAGGACAACGTCACGCGTCTGCGGGTCGGTACGCTGCAATCCCGACTGCGGAGTGAAGCCGAGGTCGCCGCCGTTGCCGGCCGTCTCGGGGTCTTCCGAGTAGTTCATCGCTACGGTCGCGAAGTCATCGCCGCTGTCGAGCCGGTTCAAGAGTTGCTGAGCCTTCTTCTTGGCTTCGGTGTCGTTCTGGGCGTTGTCGTTCTTCAGGTTACGGACCGGCGGCTCAGGCGACGGAGTCACGACTATCTGCGCCAGGTGATACTGCGGCTCAATAAGGTTGAATTCCGGCTTGTGAGCGTTGTAATACGCGGCCACTTCGCTGTCGGTCACGTTGATCTTCGACGTGATCTCTTTATTCAGTACCTTGTCCACAGTCAGCGTGCGACGCAGGTCTTTCTTGAAGTCGTCGAGCGTGATGTTGCGCTCTTGAAGCCGCTGATTGAACTCTTCCGGTGAGTAAGGAGCCTTCACCTCGTTCAGCTTGCGGTCAATTTCTTCATCGGTGGCGAGCAATCCGAGCTTTTCGGCTCGCTGCATCATGATTTCCTGGTCGATGAGCTCACGCAGAATGCTGAGGCGCAAGCTGGCGGATTGCTCTTCCGTCGGCTGTTGGGGGGCGCCGGCGGTCTGGTTCTTGTAATACTTTTCAACTTCGTTGGCCATGATCTTGCGGCCGTTTACTTTGGCCATAACGTCCGCGGCGTTCTTGCCGGTGTTACAGGCCACTGTGAGCGCAATTGCCAGCAGTAAAAACCCAGAACTTAGATAACTGCGTGTCCAACGTTGATGAGCGATCAATCGGTCCTCCGTCTCACCGTATCTTAGTTTCCGCCGTTTCCGGTTTTCTGTGATGCAGCCGCGGGAGCGGTGTCCCCGGCATCGGCCAGCGCCCGGTCGATTACGGACTTTACTTCCTGGGCCGGCACGGCGCCTTCCAACTTCTGTCCATTGATAAACAACGTCGGGGTGGAACTGACACCCAGAGCTTCCGCTTCCGCCATGGAAGCGAGAACCTTATCTTCCTTCTGCGCCGAAACACAAGCCTGCAACTCGCTTGTGTTAACGCCGGCCTTCTTGCCCTCTTCCATCACCAGACGGTCCACTTCCGCACGCTGTGCGTCGGCGCCCTGCTTCTGGGAAATGGAGCGGGCGTTCGCGTGCAGTGCATCGGCGAAATCCCAATAAGCGGATTCCTTCAACTGGCCGAGGCAGTTCGCGTCCACGGCCGCGCGCTTTGCCCACGGGTGGATCTCCACCAGCGGGTAATCTTTATAAACCACCTTTACCTTGTCGCCATACTGTTTCAACACCTGTTGAGTCAGGGTGTCGTGCATGCGGGCGCAGAACGGGCATTGGAAATCGTCGTAGTTGACGATCGTGACCTTGGCATTCTTGTTGCCACGGACAGGCCTGCCGCTGATGTCGATCTTGCTCATGGTCTCAGCGTAAGGATCCTTGGTCAGGTCGATCTTGGACATGCGGATCAACTGCTTGCCGTCCTTGGAGATCAGGAACTCCTGGTCCTGCTTCTTGTCACCCACAGAAAAGGTGACCGTCAGCGCATCGAAGGCAGGGAACTCCGTGGAGGGCTTCCTCCCGGTTACATCGATACCAACCTGCGCCGGGACGCTAAAATGAGCGCGGATTTGGCGTTCGACCTTGCGGTCGAGATCGGCATTGGAGGGGGTACTCGACTGCGCCGCACATCCCACGCAGACCAGGAGCGCAGCACTACAGATGCGCCAGAAAAAGCTGTTTACATACTTCGTCATAATTAAGGTCCGGAATCTTTAATTATCGCATGCAGAGCTCAGGTTCTACAGAATAGAGGGCTGAAAAGCCCTTCAGGCGCTGCGGGATCTTTCCCGCCCGTTGATCAGCGTCTCGTATACCTCAATCAACCGGGTCACGGAGTTTCTCCAGGAGAAGTGCTGCACCTGCTGATAACCGCATGCTTTCAACTTCTCACGGAGCGCCTGGTCCGTCAGTGTCCGGTAGAGCGCCCGGCGGATGTCGAAGATATTTTCGGGGTTCACCAGCATCGCGCCGTTCCCCACCACCTCCGGCAGGGAACTGGTGTTCGAGGTCACCACCGGGGTGCCGTGCGCCATGGCCTCCAACGGAGGCAGGCCGAAGCCCTCATATAAGGATGGGAAGACAAAGACCGCAGCCGTGTCGTAGAAGATCCTTAAGACGTCGATCGGCACGAACCCCAGAAAGCGGACGTCATTCTGTACGCCACTTCGAATAACGGTGCGCCGCAAGTCAGGATGCCGGGAGACTTCGTCCCCGATGATGATGAGTTTCAGCTCACTGAAACGGTCTTCCTTGCTGAGTTCGGATTTAAGCGATGAGAACGCCTCGATGATGCGAATGACGTTCTTGTGAGGGCTGATCTTCCCGGCATAAAGAATGAACGGATAGCTCACCTGGTACCGCTCGGCGATGAACTGGCGCTCTTCAGGAGTCGCGTGGCCCTGAAGAAACCGTTCGTCAATCGCGTTGTAGATGACTTCGATCCGGTCACCGGGTATCTGGAACAAACGCATCACGTCATTCTTGGTGAAATTCGAAACCGCCAGGATCTTGGAGGCTTTGCTAAGGACGTAGCGTGTCGAGTAGAACTGCAGGGTCCCCCTAAGTCCGTGCCGGCTTGTGGTGCGGTACATGTAGTCGAGGACATCGTGCACCGTGACGACATATGGGCACGGCGGCAGGTAGGGCGGCAACCAGAAAAGTGACGGAAGATGTACCAGGTCGCATCGTTCTTCCTGAACGATCCGCCGAAGCTCGAAGTATCCGCGGGTGGAAGTGACCGGCTTGGCGAGTTGAACAGTCTTGAAGTTCGCCGGAAGACGCTCGACATCGAAGATGCGGTCGGCCTCTCCGATCAGGATGTACTCGTTCTTGCGGTCGAGATTCCCCAGTTCCCGGACGACGTTGCGGATGTAAGTCCCAACGCCGAAATCTCCGGCCGCTCTTATATCGATGCCAACTCGCACGCCGTGAGTATATAAGAGCGGCCTGCCAAAACGCGGTGAACTACCAGCGCACGCGAGTGGTTAATACGCCGCTGATCGGAGATCCCGGGTAGATGTTGTAATTCGCGTGCGCGGACTCGTAATACTTGATGTTGCCGACGTTGCGCAGGTTGAGGGCAATTTCGTAACGGCTCTTGCGATACGAAACGGTGGCATCCACCCGCGTGTAGCCAGGCAGCAGCACCAGATCGTCATTGGCGACGAATCGATCGGCGTTGTAGATGACGCCTGTGCCGAACCCAAAGCCATTCTGGAACCGATAGGTCGCCCACAAGCTTCCGCTATGCAGCGGCACCTGTCCCGGACGTTTGCCCTGGATCAGCACTCCGCTGGAAAGAGAGTTGGACTTCAGAATCTTGGCGTCGAGCCAGGCGTAACCGCCATAGATTTCAAGATTCCTGACGACACGCCCACTGAAACTTAGCTCCATGCCGTTGGTGCGCTGCTCGCCAGAGAGCACAAGTTTCGTCGGATCAAGCGGATCAGTGGTCTTGATGTTATTGCGGATCAAGTGGAAGGCCGACACCGTCGAGGTCAGGCGCCCGCCAAGGGTTTCGAATTTCACGCCGCCTTCATAATTGCGGGTAGTCTCCGGCTTCAACTCGGAATTGTCCGTTGCTAAGGAAAGCGCTTCACCCGACGGCTGGAATGACCGGCTGAAACTGCCATACACCGAAGCCCACTTGATCGGCTGATAGACCAGCCCGACCCGCGGACTCACTTCGCGATCGATGCGGCCAAGGTCGGCGTTCGCTGGCCTTCGATCGTCAAGGCGTTGACGGTAATAGTCGAAACGCGCTCCTACCGTAGCCTTCCACTTCGGCGCGATGTCGATCTGGTCTTGTATATAAGCGGCCCACACCGTGCCGGTGAAGATGTTGTCGGTGGCCGGAGTCGTCGAATAGTTCGGTCGCGTCAGCACCGGATTGATCAGCGCTACATTGCCGGCGGTGCCGGTGAATCGAATCCCATCACGGTCCTGCCAGCCGTACTCAGCTCCCATCAGGATGGTGTGGTTCATGCCGGCGATTCGGGTGAACTTCACCGCTTCCGTCTGATTGAAGTAATTGCGCTGTGTGCCGCTGAAGTTGTACTGCGCCCGCTTTACGAAGGTCTCTCCGCCCGTTTCGAGGATGCCGTTCGAGTACGTATTGCTATAAGCAGAATCGTAGTTCGTGTGGCGGAAGTTGTTGCGAACCAACCAGGTTCCCATGCGGTGCTCAAGGTTGATCCACTGGCTGAAGGCCTGATTATCGAGAAAGTCATCGGGTGCGTAACCGTAATAGCTGCCGATATCGATGTTGGCGGGCCGCCCATTGATGGATGGAATGCCGCGGTCGGGAAGGCGGTCGTCGTTCAGATAGTCGATCTGCGCGACAAATTTCGTGTTGTCACTGATCTTCCACAACAGGGAAGGGGCGAAGGTAAAGCGGTCGACATAAAAATCATGCCGATGGCTTCCGGAACTCTCCCACGCACCGGGAAGCCGGACCGCAGCTTTTCCGCCCAGGAACGAAAGTCCCGTGTCGCCACTGACGCGTTTCATGCCGTATCCGCCCACCATCGTGGTCAACTCGCCCATCAGCGGTTGCTCAGCTTCCGGAGTCTTTGTGACTCGATTGACGATCCCGCCAGATGAACCGCGTCCGTACAGAACCGCTGCCGGTCCCTTCAGCACTTCAATGCGATCGAGTGTGGAAAGGTCCCGATAGTAGGGAGCATCATCACGTACGCCGTTTACGTAGTAATCGTTCACAGCGCTGAAACCGCGGATCAGGATCTGATCCCGGCGACCTTCGCCCATGTGAACGCTTACTCCGCTGACGTTGCGGACCGCGTCCTGCATGGAGACCGCGGCTTGTGAGCGAATCAATTCGCTGTTCACGACCTCAATGGCCTGTGGGACGTCGCGAAGGGGGATATTAGTCTTGGTGGCCGTGTAGGCCTGGCTTTCGGAATATGCGGCTTCGGCAACAACGTTAACGACGTGGCTTGACCCGGCGGCCTGAAGCTCCACCGAGGCCATAATCGGCTTGCCTTCGGCGACGATGACGCGCTGCTGTTGCGACTGGAAACCGTTGAGATGAACGATCAGGGTGTATTCGCCCGCCAGGACTTCCGGAACAACGAAGCGGCCGAGCGGGTCTGAAACCGTGGCTTTCACGGTCTTTCCGGTGGCGTCCTGAAGTTCGACTTTGGCGCCGGGAACCACAGCTTGAGTCTGGTCCATGACGGTGCCGGTGATGTCCATGAGTTGTTGGGCGAAAGCGAAGGGAAGGGCGAGGATCAGGAAGAGAACCAGTCCGGGATACTTCACGAGAGACTCCGGGGCAGTAAAGAGGTATGAATTCTAATTGAAAATGAAATTGAAATTCATTTTCAACACACAAAGACGATACCTCCGCTTTCCCGCTGCTGCAACGGAAAAATCATCAAACTGCGTTTTTCTATTCCCAAAATGGGAAAACGGGGCTGGCAGCTACGCCTGAGGAAGACGGAATCCGCACTGGTAATAGTGCAACTCGGGCGTTTAAGAACAGTGATTCGACAGGAACGCCATCCAGTGCCCCCGGATTTATCTATTGGTGCAGATCGCCGCTAGCAAACACTCTGGACGAGGATTCGATCAGGCCGCCCACATGCCCATTTGCCTGAGACCCCGTTTTGCCAACACGCGTCGAAAGGAGATTTCGACCACGTGTTTGGCCTCCGCAAGACTCAGGGCGGGGACCACAGTGATAGTCCCAAGTAGGTTTGCCAGTTCGAGGTAGGAGGCGCGGCATTGGTGCAGGAACTCGAGCGGATACTCAGGCTTTCGCGCGCGCGCCGCTTCGGGATCGGCGTCGAGAACGAAGGCGATGTCAGGTTGAGGAGCGGACATTGCGATCGCCTTCACAAACCGGCGGGTCATGGCTCGCTCTAACGGAAGGTTCGCCAGTTCATCGTGGATATAGCGGTCCATGATGATGACGTCGGATCCTTGGCGGCGGGCGTGCAGGATTACCTTTGGCAGGTACAGGGCGTCCAGGCCGTAGAGTCCGTGCCGGAGAAGGTTCACATGCCAGCCGCGAACGTTCTTGTCGCGACGGTTAACGGGCTTTTCCGGGGAACCGATACCGGATTCGCTCTTGAAGACTTTCTGCACGAACTTTTCGCGGTACCGGGAGAGCACGACCACGTCATCCCAAAAAGTCAGGACAGTCGTCTTCAGGCCAAGGCGTTCTGCCACAGATCGCAGGTTCTCAATCTGTGTGCTCTTTCCGGCGCCGTCCATGCCGGAGAAGCTAATGAGAATTGGGCGCAACAATTTCATTCGTTTCCGATTGTGCCGCCGGTTAGCGGCACGGGTGTTCTTTTGCTGCGTCGACGAAGCTTACCTTTGCTGCGCGGATGCCGTAGTGGTCGTGTTCGCGCCCGGGGGAACGCTCGGTGAACTGCGCGAGAGACCGTAGACGATTCCCACCGCCGCTCCAGCCGCCGCAATGGCAGCGATCTTCAATACGAGCGATCGGCGCTGCGGCTGCTTCGCGGGTGCGATGGCGGCACCGGCGGGCTTCGAGGCCGCGCCACCCACGGTGGTAGCGGCTCCGGCCGCGGCTGCACCCGCAGGTGCTTCCTGCGGCTTATTCTGCGCGGGCGCCGTGTTCTGGTTCTGCCGGGCGCTGCCAGGCGAATCGGGCAACGGGTTCTCGACTGGTTTCTGCGGACCCCGGCTCGGATCGGGCGTTGCGCTGTCTTGCGAGGTGCCCAAGTCCTGATTCTGGGTTGCGGGTTGAGATGGCTGCTGTTCGGTTTGCTGTGCGGCCAAAACCTGGGGACCTCCGCAGAGTGCAAACGCAACCACCGCGATCATGCAGCGAGTGAAACAAACGGGACTGCCCATAGACAACTCCATCGTGCTTACTTTGATTCCGGCATTACCTTGCGTGCCGCAACTGCCTTTGCGTACTGGGCCGCCGTCAAGCTCTTCTCTGGGACTGGGAGGCGGGAGAGATCGGCCTCCGGGTCGTGAAACAAGTGCTTCAGGCGGTTCTGGATGTACCGCATCAGGTTCGCCACGCTGTGGTGATGCCAGCAAACTTCGTTCATTCGTGATGAGGTCCCGAGAAAAACCCGGAACCGCGTGTGTAACGTTTCCGGCGCGCCGAGCATGGCGGCCGTCAGCCTGTGATTGCCTTCGATAATCGTGACCGTGTGTTCTTCATCCACGCCGATCAGGATTACGGAACTAACTTCGTGGTCGAAGCGAAGCCGGTAGCTGAGAGAATGAATCTTCGAAATGAAGTCACCAATCTTGCCGCCGAATTTCCTGGAGCGGATCTGATGGACGATGTCGGAAAGTCCGAAGCTGCCGTTGGCGATCTTTCTCCAATGAGCGCGGGGGAACACACGTAATTTCGGCAGGTCTTCGGGATCCAATTGCACTTCCCACCACTGGGTGTCGGAGGGTAACTCACGCCACATGTGGCCACGACGGCGAAAGAGAAGTGCGCGGCGCATCAGATTGTCCTCGTCATTCGTTACGTCTGCTTCGAGCACAAGATGCTCGAAACGGTCGCGGTCGCGATGAAATTCTTCCTGGTAGAACTCGTTCCGGAGAAACTCGGCAATTACTTCTGCTTCAGTTACCCGCCGCAGCTTTTTCATGCTGCCTCCTCTCGATTCATCCGGCGGAAGCGGAAAAATGGTAGTGACACGATCATGAGCAATGCCACCATGAGCACAAGTTGAACGAGCACAACTTGATGCAAGGTTGAATGGAATATGTTGATTCCCAGGAAGATCGCGCCACTTACGGCCAGCTGTACCAGGCCAGTGTTGGCGATTTTCCGGGACATCTCGTAGGCCATGAGCACCACACCGAGGGAGTAGATTCCAGCGGCTGCCGCATAAAGGCTCAGCAGCGCTTCCATGCCAAGCGCCATTTCGAACTGGGCGCCGAACACGGCTCGCAGCACCGGTTCGGGGAACATGGTGAGGCCGACGATAAATACCAGGGAGATGGCGAGTACGATGACCAGCGGCACCACAAGTACCGCGTGGTTCTCGTCCTTCGGCTTCGCGCCTGCCGAAACCGGGAACATGGCGCTGACGACCGACCACGAAGCGAAGTAGATGACGCGCCCAACCAGAGCGATCGCCGCATACATGCCGGCTTGATCGCTGCTGAAAAAGTGCTTCACCAGGATGATGTCGATGTTGTTGATGATCACCTGTCCGGTGAAGAAGATGATGGCCTGCATCCCTTCGCGGAATGAGGCTGGTAAAGCTGCAGTCGGATTGACCTTCAACTCCTGAGGAACACTCGGGAAGAAGTAGGCCAGCATGACAGAAACGGAGATCGCGGCGACCGCGCCCAGCACTCCATATCCGAGCTGGATCAACACCACCGCGCCCAGGAACTTGACCACCGCTTCAAGAATGAAATTCCAACTTAGTTTCGCGAACGCGCAGGTTCCCTGGAGGCCTCCACGCTTTGCGCCGAGGGGGACGTAAAAGGCAATGCCGAACGCCAGGATAATTACGACCCAGGGCGTAGGCAGGTTAAGGTATCGCGCCACGATGCCGCTGCAGAGTATGAGGCCCGAGCCCAGCATGATGCCGGCGGTCCACGCCCGCCTGGTAAGCGAGGCGTAGACAGCAGACTTACCCGCATCCGTCTCGTTGCGGGCAACGAACTTCGCGCAAACTAACTGGAATGAGAGAGTCATTGCCGAGACCAGCATCAGCAGCGTCACGGCTGCCGCGGCGTGGCCAAAAGCGGAGGGCCCGAGCATCCGGGCGACCGCGACGTTGTATCCGAAGTTCACCACGCTGACGAGTCCGGAACCGACCAGCATGATGATGCTGCCGCCCAGGACGCGGGCGTGTGCCGGTTCCGAACGCAGCGTTGCCATCGCGTCTCGCCAACCGAGACGTGGTGGTGCAGTCGCAATGGTTCCTTGCTTCATGAGAATGAATCAGTTCCGTTCTTATGCTGCTACGTGGTTACCGTCGGAATTCGTGTGGCCGGTTCCGTCGTCGACGGAGCGCGGCATGAACACGGGCTGGTTCTTCATGGCGTTCGGCAGGAAGCGGTAGAAGCTGCGCACCGCGTCGCCAGAAGTTTCGAATACCTCAAACAACCTGTCCGTTCTCGTTAGCTCCAGAACCACCGATGCCTGGGGCGAAACGGCGGCGAGTTTCAATTCGCCATCGCGTTTCATCACCTCGGCCATGCAATGGAGCAGCATGTCTACGCCGGCGGCGTCCATCTGCCGAATCATGGAGCAGTCGAACACGAGTTGCGGCCTGTCGGTGTTGAGGAGCGGCTGAATGTCGCGAAGAAACATGCTCGCCTGTTTCTGATTAAGCCGGTCGGGCATGCGTTTCACGATCACGGGCCTACTCGTTTCCATATCTCCTCGCAATTGCTAGGTTTGCGGGGAACTCTCCGGCATCAACCGCGGGGGCGGCCGGTGCCTTGGTTTTCGCCGGAACCTCCAACGCCGCCGCAGGCGTAGCGATCGAATCCGGCAATGACGGCGGACATTCGCGATGGGACGACGCGAATACCCCCCGCAGGACTTGTGCGGGTAAGAAACTCACTAAGGACAGGAAGCCGCCGAGGGCACGCAGGGGAGCGTTCGCCGACGCCTCACCGATCAAGCGCGGATCCGAGAATTCCACTTCCACATTGCGCTTGAGGTTCCACACCCGGCTACGGCCGACGACGGAATGGCTTACGTCCAGTCCGGCGCCGAGATAGGTGTAGGGAAGAGTGCTTATGTTTTCGACTACAGTGCCGCAGTCCACCACGGTGTGGTGTTCGAGGGCGCTGCAACGGGTTACAACAGCGGCGGCACGGACACGAGATCCCGCGCCGATATATGCAGGGCTTAATACCCGTGCCCGGCGATGAACTTGAGCGCCGCGTCCGAGCCAGACTCCTGGCCGGATCTGTTTCCCCTCCGGCACAATCCGAACGCGCTGCATCAGCGCATCCACGGCCAGAGCACGCAGGTGATGAGGAGACGTAAGGCGGTTCAGGTATCCGGTGAACAGATACGAATTGCAGGACTGCCGGAACTCCTTCAACTCATGACGGAACAGGTACGCAGCATCGTTACGCCGGGAACCGGTGATCGCGTAGATGTCCAGGCGCTCGCCGGTTTCGTCGATGACAGCGGTGATGCGACTTCCCCGGCCATTGTGAAACTGCATCAGGTCGCCGAAATCGATGTCCGCGTATGCGCCTAACCGCAAAAACAATACCAGGTCGGCGCCGGCCGTGGAGTACTCCTCGAATACGGCCTCCGCCTTGCGCCAAAGATCGTCTCCCGCTGCCTGCTGCCAGTTCCCGTGTTCTGCCGTGCCGGTCGGCCACGCGCTCGGTGGCGCTTCGGTGATCACCGTCGCGCGCTCCACACCCGCATCTCTCAGCTTTTCAATAATCCGGAATGCGATCGGCTTCCCGAGCACGTCGGACAACGCGTAGGGAAGTCCGCCGATACTCTCGTGGGTTTTGCTCGGGGCCCCAAGAACAACGATCGCTCTTACATCCATGGTGCCCACCTCGGCGCAGCGGCGCGGAAAATGGCCGAACGCGATGGAATCCACGCCGGCAGGCGCCGGAACCGCGAAATCGGCTGAAGGGCCTTGGCTCTCTGGTGTACGTCAAACGACCGCAGGTATCGCCGCATAATCTGCGGCATCGTCATCCGCAATGCTGCGGAAAAATTTGCTTCCGCCATTTCTTTCTGCTTCTCAGGGGAATGCACGAGTTCAGTCATCGCATTGGCGAGACTTTTGGAATCACCTGTCTGGTAGAAATCGATAGCCAGACCTTCATCGATTGCCATGTCGCGGAAATCTTCGATGTCGGCCGAGATAATCGGGACGCCGTATTCGGCTGCGAGGTGCGCGACACCGCTGCTTCCCGTGGCCGATGAGTACGGCAGCACGAGGACGGTTGCGCTGCGGAACAGTTCCGCAATCTTTTCTTCCGGCACGTACCCGGTGAACACAATCCGAGGATCGTCCTGCACGCTCGCTGCCACTGACTCGACGTATCCGGGGGTCATCGGATGGTTCGCGCCGGCAATCACCAGTTTGCAGTCGGCCAGTTCCCGTGACGCATGCTTGAAGGCATCGATCAACAGTTCCAGGCGCTTGTAGGTGCCCCACTTGCCGAATGCCAGAATTTTGTGTGGATTTCCACGAAGGTCGAAGTTCGGATATTCAGGACGTGCGCTCAGGATTCCATGTGACCGGAAATGAACATTCTCGCCGCGATAACGCTCGATCAATGTTCGACGATACGCTGGCAACAACACTGAAACGGAGTTCGCGGCCAGCAGCATGCGCGTCGCGATCTTGCCGGCAAGACGGTAAAGCTTCGGCGAACGAACACCTGCATCGGTCAGGTCGATGTTGTCCATCAGGTGATGCAGAGTCACGTGCGTGTAAAAGCCCGCCATACGAATGAGCGCAGGGGCCGTTAATCCGGTGAAAGCGGCTACAGGATGATTTCCAAAGGTCGAGAACAGCAGGTTGAACCACACTACATCCGGCTTGATGTCGCGAACTGTATTCAGTAGTCGAAGCGCGTTCGTCTGGCGATTGAAGTCCCACACGCGGCGAACGTCGAAGTCGTGCAACTCCTCCGTCGCTATTCCTTCGGTTTCATCGCCGAGCACCGTAACACTCAGCAACGGATCCGCCTGGAGTTCCCGCGCGATGTGGTATCCGTATTCGTTTAGTCCCCGCCGGCTCGGCGGAAACGCAGTGACCAAACAGATCTTCATGGGCCCCTATCTGACCTAAAAGAGCGACAGGCGAATTACCGGTCGGAAAATCGACTGGCCGCGGCCAGAGAAATTCATAAATGTGTCTTGCTGGAAACCGATTGAGAACCGCAGCGGATACTCCACCGGAAACTGCCCCGAACCGTCATCGAACATGCGACGAAGAGGCTTCACATAAGAGATGAAGATTCCGCTCTGTACGTTGTCATAATCGTGAATACCCATGCCACGAGAGTAGGCGCCGTTGGCCTCAATCTCCCAATTCTTGGCCGGCTTGATTTCCAGGCGCATGGCGGGCCGCGCTGCCTGTGCAATGGCGTAGAACTGGTCCTGCACGCGCCAGGAACGTATGTATTCGCCCAATATTGTGGCTTTTACGCGCTGGCCGAATTTGCGCGAGATACCCGCGTAGCTCGAAGTTGAGAAGAATTCACGTGGCAGCGGGTTCAATTGAAGGTCGCGGACCGAGTAGCCCGTCACCAGCGCGGTCTTACCCCACGGACGGCCTACTGTGAATTCCAGCCTCGCCCCGAGGTCGCGCGAGCTCAAGTCGCGTTCGTTGAATCCACCTGATTCGTGATACGCATTGCCGCTGATCGAGAGCCAGTTCCAGAATGAGTTCGTCGTCATGTACACGAACTGCCGGAACAGGTTCTGGTTGATCTCGAGGGGCGATTCCTTGTCGCGCCGGAAGGTCATCTGAACCCCGGTGTTAAAGATTAGCGAATTGCGTCCGATCCTCAGAATCGGGTTCAGAGCTCCGTTCAAGGTATAGTCGTAAGTGTTACGGCTTAGGATCACATTCTCGCTTGGAAGCGAAACCTCGCCTCTCGCGTTACGTACCTGGAAGAATCCGGTGATGGCCGGCAATCCGGGCTGCCTCATGCGGAAGGCATTCGTCCACCGCGATTCCAGAGACGAGCGCGGCGGAGGCAGTGCGCCATTCGCGCCGGTGCCAAAGAACTGAGCATCGAGTCCGTATATGGTGGCGTCCTCGAAGATTGGCGCCATGGTGAAGTCGCTCGATACGGAGAACTTGTTGTTAATCGTGAGTCCCTGCTCACCAGCGAGGTCGAGCATCGCTCGCGAAGTGACGTCGTTCTCCTGCCCAGCCAGCGAATCGGCCTGGGCGAACGCCGTCAGAGCGCGGGCATCTTCATGGCGCTGCCGATACATATTCGCCATGGCCAGCTTGTAGTCATAGTTGTCGGAATAGTCGTCCGGACTTCCCAGGCTTGCCAGCACGGCCTGGGCATCGGCGTTGTCTCCCTGTGCGAGGAAGGTGTTCGCCAGGCCGATCGCCACCACTTCGTCGGCAGCGCCAGCGGTTTTCGCGCGCTCGAACATGCGACGTGCCAGGTCGAAGTCGTTCATCCCCAGCATGATGTTCGCCGCTTCAACGTAATTATCGGCGGTCACCGGAGTTGATTCTCCGATTCGCGCTTCGGCAAATGCCAGCGAGACTTGCTGCTTAGCATCGTCCCACTTTCCGTCGCGTGCCATCACCCTCGCGAAAGCAAGGCGGGCATCCACGCGGTTCGTGTCAGGCGCGTCCAGTGCGGCGGTAAACCGCTCCATGGCAGCGTCGCGTTCGCCGAGTATCAGCAGGGCATCGCCGGTGGCCAGCAGCACGCCAGCCTGATCGCCACCCTCACGCTCCGCAGCTTCCACGTACCGGAACGTCTCGGCCCGGCGGTGAAGTTGCGCATTGGCGTGTGCCAATTGCGCGTAGATGAACGGATCCTCCGGCTGCAATTGAAGCGCCGTGTTCAGGGCCTGGATGGCATCGCCGTAGCGGTGCTGGTAATACAGGGTGTCTGCCAGCGAGAGATGCAGCTTGATGTCGTTTGGCGAATACCTCAGCGCCGCTCGATATTCTGTTTCCGCCTTGTTCAGTAGGCGCTGCTGACGGTACGCCGTGGCGCGAACCAGATGCGTCGCACCGGATTCACCCAGCAACTTCTCCGCCGTGTCCACATGATCCAGGGCATCCTTCGAGCGCCGAAGCTGTAAGGCTGAGAACGCCATGCCGAGCTGTGCGACGCCATTTTTGGGCTCCATCTTGAGGGCGGTTTGGAAGTCCTTCACGGCTTGGTTCGCGTTCTGAAGATCGTTCAGGACGTACCCGCGGTTCACGTACCCGTTCACCATCTTGGGATCCTTCTCGATGGCTCGCGTGTAATCGGCAACAGCCTGGGTCAGCAACTGCGACTGTTTATGAACGTGTCCGGCAAGTAGCGGAAAGTTCGCTTCCTTGGGCAGAATGCTCTCGAAGCGGCTCACCACCTCAAGCGTGTCATCGTATCGGCCCAGGTTATACAGGTCATATCCGAGATAGACCGCGGCGTTGCGGTCATCAGTAAGCGTCTGAAGCACCTGCCGGGCGAGAGTGGCCGATTCGCGGTACTTGCCGATGTGGAAAAGGTAGCGTGCCGTTTCGCGCTTTACGCGAGGGTCATCGTTCATCGACCCTTTGGCACGCTCAACCCAATGTCCGGCCAACGGGACTTGATGGTTTTCAAGTGCAGCGTTGGCGGCATTGGCTACCACCGCCGGGTTCTGCGGCGCGATCTTGTAGGCGCGTTCGTAGCTGTCGTTCGCTTCTTTAAACCGTCCCGCCCCGGCGTAAAGATCGCCCATGGCGAGGTACGCTACGTAATCGTCCGGATAGGCTTTCGCCAGCTTCATGAAATATTCGGCAGCCGTCTTTACGTCGCCGTCTTCCCGATACAGGTAGCCGAGCGATTCAAGGGCAAACCGATTGTTCGGTTCTCTTTTGAGGACCGTCATGTATAACTTGCGTGCTTCGTCCTTCTTCTTCAGCTTCCACAGGAGGTTGCCGTACTGGAGGGTAATGTTGATGTTCTCCGGATCGATCTGAAGAGCTTGTTTCAAGTCCGTTTCCGCTCCGGCGTAGTCTTCGCCGGCAGTTCGAATCGCTGCACGAACACGCAGGAACTCTGCTTTCGCGGGACCTTCCACCTGGAGCTTGCTCATCTCGGTTTCGGCGATCTGCATCTGCTGACGCGCGCCTTCCTTGTTTCCAGCTTCGCGATAGAGATCAGCAAGGTTCAGCCGCAACTGAATCGGATAAAGCATTCCTTCCGGAGTTCCGCCGGCGGGAATCGCCGCCAACGCCTTTTCGTACTCGGCGATCGCATCCTGCTGCCGGTTTTCGGCTCGGGCGAGGACCGCTTTAATAGCGTGCAGGCGGTAGTGGCCGGCATCGAGCTTTTCGGAACGGGCGATATATTGCCGGGCTTTGCCGAGATCTCCTGCTCGCAACTGTGCCTGTGCCGCGCTCAGTTGCAGCGTGATCTGTTGCGGTTGCAGATCCGCGGCCTTCGAATAGGTGTCGGCCGATTCTTTCTTGTCTCCGTTTAACTCGTAGCTGTATGCGAGGTCGGCTAGTACGTCGGGCGTCTTCTTGGGCGCGCTCTTCAGTGTAAGAACTGCATTGCGGTAGTCATGAACTTCACGGTAGTAGTTTGCAACCGCCCGGAAGATATCCACATTGTTCGGCGAACGCCGCTTCGCTTTGTCGAGAAGGGCCTTAGCCTGTTCAGGCTGCTTCAGTTTCATGTAGGCGATGGCCATCAGCAGCTCGGCGTGTGACGAGGGCTTCATGTTTTCGGCACGTTGCAGGAGGTCGAGTCCGCGCTGGGTGTCGCCTGTCTGGATGAATAGCTCGCCTGCGATCAGCAAGTCGGTGTCGCGCTTCGGGTTTGCTGCGATTACCTGAAGAAGCAACCGCTTGGCTTCATCGGTACGGCCCATGCGCATGTACGTCTGCGCCAGACCGGAAAGGCCTTCCACTGAGCCTGGCTGAAGTTGCAGGCCTTTTTGAAACGCACTGAGCGACGTCGGGTATCGGCCCGCCAGGCGCGAAGTGTAACCGAGCAGGAACCAGAGCTTCGCATCCTGGGGGGCAGCCTTCACGGCGCGTTCGGCATAGTTCGCGGCGCCGGAGGTATCTCCGTTCTTTAGCGCGGTTTCTGCTGCACGTGCCATTCGACCAACTTCGATACTGCTGCCCCAGCCAATTCCGCCGGATGAGTTGCTGCTGGCAGCCGCACCCTTGCGGCTGTTCTGAGCCGGCTGGGCCTGTTGCTGCCCGCCGATCTCAAACGTCTGCGCATTCGCGGTTACGAACGCGAGCGCCAGGAGGGAACAGTTAGTAACGTTTATAAGAAAACTTTTCACGGGACCACCAGGAGTAAGCAGACGTGGCACTTCTCACCATCGCAAGCCGGATTCCATCTCAAGGGGTTACGGCTTACGCCTGAAAACTGCCGAAGTTGGATTGCGCTTGATTCCATCTCTGAATGTAGTGAGCTCGAAAGTACCCAGTATGTGTCTTTGTGTACTCACTTGTTCCGCATTGCGCCATTACGTAACGGGACGTCTGCGTCGTTCGTAATTGCTCCGCTGCTTGTTTGTGACTCCAGAGCGGCTTTTGGTTGCAAGCAACAGCTCACATAAGTTTCGTTTCTTCTCAAGTCAACCCGAGAAGCACGTCAGGAATCAAAAC
This sequence comes from Terriglobales bacterium, assembly GCA_035561515.1. Classification (NCBI taxonomy): domain Bacteria; kingdom Pseudomonadati; phylum Acidobacteriota; class Terriglobia; order Terriglobales; species Terriglobales bacterium. The sequence goes on from DATMXP010000027.1 coordinate 139,604, forward strand.
TGCTCCGGAAGGGAAAAGCATGGAGGAATTCAGTGAACTCGGTTTCACCATCTCCCAGCGCATCGCGCGCTGTGTCCGTTACAGTCATTCTTCTCCTCGCCCTGGCGGTGCATGGTCCGCTCCTGCTGATGCAGCTGCCGGCGAATTCATACGACGCCTATACGCATATGTTCATGGCGTCGCACTATGCCGGACATTGGTTCAATCCGTGGAATGAGAAGTGGTTTGCAGGTTTCTCACAGACGACCTACCCGCCCCTCGCCCATCAGTTGATCGCGCTGTTCTCGTACTTGTTCGGACTGACGATGTCCTACATGTTCGTGCAGTTGGTCGCCATTCTTCTGATTGCGGTGGGCATCTTGCGTTATGCGCGGCTCTGGGTCGATGAACAAAGCGCGAGTTATGCCGCCTTGGGAGCCGTCTTCCTGGGATCGCTCGGCATGCTCACTTACCAGTCCGGGCAGATCAATACGATCCTGGGCTCGGCGTTAACGCTGAACGCGATCCCATACTTCTATCGCTGGCTGCGCTCGAACACTCTCAGCAACCTGGTGAAGGGCGTTCTGCTGACGATGAGCGCTGCGGCTGTACACCACATCACGCTCATCAGCATTGTGCTGTTTGCCGCGCCTGTGGTTTGGCTTGCTTTGGTGGATCGCAACCAGGAAGGTGCCGAGGCTTCTGCGCCCGGCGTTATTTCCCGCGCGCTGGCGTTCGGCGCTCTTGTGGGCATCGGAATTGCCCTTGTGCTGCTGCCGTTCTGGATTTCGTTCTTCAAGAATCCGGTCACGCAGCTTCCGATTCCACATCCGAGCCGCGACAACTATCTGCTCAATTTGAAAACAGGTCTCAACTACTGGCTGATTCCGTATGGAGCGCTCGCGCTGGTGGTGCCGTACATGTTCCTGCGTGGTGCGACGAGCCGTCGTCTTCGTCCACTGTTCGTTGGATGGTGGGTCACGTTCCTGATCGGCCTCGGTGGAACCACACCTTTCGCGAAGTTGCTGTTCAATCGTTTCTTCTACGTCTTCACTTACGAGCGCTTCACGTTCGTATCCACGTTGATGGTGCTTCCATTAGCGGGTCTGCTGGCAGCTCATCTGATCAACCGTTATGGACGGAAGGCCTTGGTCGGAGTCTTCGCCGCCATGGTGGCGACGTTCGCGACATCCGTTGCCTGGATGCAGTTCAACCCCATCGGGGACACGAGCTTCAAGGTAGACCAGGTCATCGCGTTCATGAATCGCGATGACCATTCGAAGTTCCGCTACCTGACGCTTGGGTTTGGCTCATTGTTCTCGAAGGTCTCGATCGAGGTGAATGCCAGTACCGTCGACGGCGACTACAACTCCGCCCGTTTGTTGCCCGAAATGACGCAGTACGGCGCAGGAAAACTGGACAACGCAAAGTACTACGGCCTGGGTGGCATGGAGTCGCTCCGTGCCATGCTCAAGCACGCCAACCAGTACGGCCTGAAGTACATTTTCGTGCGCGACCGTTTCTATGAGCCGCTGCTCGCGTTCGCCGGATGGCGTACGGCCGAGCAGTACGATAACGGCAACGTTACGCTCTGGGTGAAGGATGATGTTCCTCCCGCCCAGAAAATGGACTTTGGCGCTCCGCCTCCGCCATGGCAAGGCTTGATCTGGGGCCTGTTGCCGATCTCGGTGGCGCTGCTTTCCTTGCTCAGCGTTGTGCTGTTGCACGAGCGTCGCAGACTCGCTGAAACCTACGAATTCCCAGCCACTGACGAAGCGGTGGCGTTGCGGGAGGCGAAGTAATGGGCCGCGTATTTCTCATCGTAATGGTTGCAGTAACAGTCCTTCTCTTTGCGGTCGGCACGCTGACGGCCGGCAAGGCCGAAGTTGATACGAGCACTCCGGACGGAGCCGTAAGAACCTTCTACGACTACGTGAAGGCAAAGGACTGGAAGGCTGCTTACAACCTGGTGAACAACCAGAACAAGGTTGATCTCACCAGCCTTGTCAAGGAACTGAATGGCAACAATGGCGACCTCCGCAGTTTCTCCACCCTGTCGAAGGCGACGCCGAAGGTGCTGAAAGAGAATGACACGCAGGCGCTAGTCCGCACCGACCTGCAATGGTCCACCGCGGTTGGCGCGATGTACGAGAGCAAGGATCTGAACCTCGTCAAATCAGGCGGCGGTTGGAAACTCGACTGGCCGGTCACGGTGCAGGCCAAGGTTCCGCCGCAGGTCATTCCCGTGAACTTCCTCCGCTGGGATATCGTCACGCGAGGTGCCGACGACGACTGGGGTGCGCAGAACGTGGAAGCCCCGCGCGTGCGCATCGTGTCGATGAACGCCGTCGAGCGCGACAACGCGACGATCATCCTGGGCGAGATCGTGAATGAAGACACTGTTCCGGGATTCGTTGCCGTCAACGCAACGCTGGTCGGCAAGAACGGCCAGACACTCGGAGAAGAGAGCAGCTTCGACAAGATTTCCCACGTGCTGCTGCCGAAGGAAGTCTCGCCGTTCCGCGTCGATTTTCCCGGCATCAAGCTGGCCGATGTGAAGAACGTGCGGATGCAGCCAAACGCACTGCTTGTGCCCGCTTCCGCCGATCCGACCATTGGTGTGCTGAACCAGAAGTTGGATACGGACTCGAACGGCCGCAAGGTTCTGCGCGGGGAACTCATTAACGAGAGCGGACAAACGGTCAATATCCCGCACGTTCTCGCAACCTTCTACGACAACCAGGGACGAGTGATCTGGGTGTCAGACGGTTACGTTGACCGTGCGCTGCTGCCGCAATCGCCCGAGCCGTTCACGCTGGGTATGCGCGACGACATCGCCGACAAGGTTCAGACCTATCGGGTGACAGTTAACAGCTACAGCATCAATAAGACTCAGCTGTAACAGGGATTCGGGATCCATGTATCGCGTCTTGCAAATCTCGTTGTTAATCGCTGTCTGCTGGTTCGCTGCGTACGTGGCGCAAGCAGCTGAGGTCCAGGTTCCCCAGAAAGCTGTCGCGGGAACTGAGATCAGCCTCTCGTCCAGCGGCAGCGGAACCCTTTACCTGTTCGGTCCGGGAACGGCCATGAAGAAGGACGTGAAGTCCGGTGAGGAAGTGCGCGTTGCGGTCAAGAACGCTGGTCGCTACACGGCGATCCTAAATGGTTCCGCGAGCACGTTCGAAGTCACACCTGGAAAGATTGGAGATCTCGCGTTTCTGGCGCGGCCATCTCGCGTTCCTGCTGACAGGCAAGGTGTGATCGCCGGAACGGTGTTCCTCTTCGACCAGAACAAGAACATGGTGCTAACTCCGACACAGGTGAAGTTCGACCTGTCTGTTGAGGGAGGCGCTGCGCAATCGCATTCCGTTCAGGCGAAGGACGGAATTGCCTACATCAAGATGGATTCGGGACGGAAAGCAGGCGCTGCGCAATTCGTAGCGAGCGCCGGCGAGAAGTCGGTTCGTCGCGTCGTTCAGCAGACCGCGTCTGATCCTTGCAACCTGCGCATGCGGGTGCAGAAGTCCAAGGATGGCGTTGTGGTCGAAACGGATCCAGTCCGCGACTGCGCGGGCAATCCAGTTCCGGACGGAACGATCGTTACGTTTACCGCAATCGGTAAGAACGGACGCAGCACCATCGATTCGAGGGTCAAGAAGGGAATTGCGCGGGCGCAATTCCCGGCCTTGGAAAGTGCCACTCTCAGCGTTGCTTCCGGCGTTGTGATGGGGAATGAAATGCGCTGGGGAGGTGGAATGTGAAGCGCTGGGTTTCTTATGTATTTATCGCCGGTCTGATTCTCGCGTGTTCAGTTTGGATTGTGGCGGTGCAAGCGGCGTCGAACATTCCGCAGGTGAACCTCGATGTTTCGTCCGCAGGTCCGCGCGAGATCGAGGACACGACCGAAAAGGCCGTAGCTCGCGACTATGCGAAAGCCTGGAGTTCGATGGCCACTGCGCTGGCAGAGAATCGAACCGATGTTCTGGATGCGGATTTTGTCGGCGTTGCGCTGGACGAGATCCGCGAGCGCGTGAACCAGCAACAGCAGTCGGGACTGCGAACGCGTTACGTGGATCGCGGTCACAAACTGCAAGCCGTGTTTTATTCGCCGGAAGGTTCGGCGATCCAGTTGCGCGATGTGGCTGACTTTGAAGTCCAGTATCTCGATGGCGACAAGATGGTGAACTCGGAGCAGCGCACGCAGACTTACACGGTTGTGATGACGGCCGGCGAAAACCGCTGGAAAGTCCGTGTGTTGCAGGAAGTGATCGGACAGTAAGTTGTTTCTGTTGTGGGTGAAAGCGCACGGTTTTGGCCGTGCGCTTTTTGTTTTAGCGAACGGCGGTGGCCAGGACGAATTTTGCGCCGAAGCGGACTTCGCCGTTCGAAGACAAGCGGTGCATTTTTTCGAGAACGACGCGGGTCACGTCGGCGCGGCGGTCTTCCGGGACGGACTGGAACAGCGGCGCGAACGGGACGGTGACGGCCTGGAAGTATTCCCAGACTTCCTCGGGGGTGCCGGGCCAGGTCCAGTCGACGTTGCGGACTTCGGCGGAGGCGTCGGAGAAGCCGGCTTCGATACAGGCGCGGGTAAGGGTGGTGGGGCTGGCGAACTTGCACATGTTGGCGCCGGACTTCGGCAGTTCGAGCGAGGGGAACATCTCGAGGATGGTGCCGATGGTGGTCTGGAAGTAGGGCTGGTCGATGGTGCCCCAGGCGACGGCGGTGAACCGGCCAGCGGGCTTAAGGACGCGGCGGATCTCGGAGAGGGCGCGGTTCAGGTCGGCGAAGAACATGAGGCCGAGGCGGCTGGTGACGCGGTCGAAGTGCTGGTCTTCGAAGGGGAGTTTGTGGACGTCGGCGGACTGGAAGCGAATGTTGGTGAGACCGCGCTGGCGGGCGCGGTCTTCGGCGATCTTGAGCGGCTCGGCGGAGACGTCGGTGGCCACGACCTCACCGGTGCCGTTGAGCAGGGTGGCGAGGGAGATGGCGGGTTCCCCGGTGCCGGAGGCGACATCGAGCAGGCGCATACCGGGCTGGGCATCGCTTTCGCGGACGATGAGCTCGGTGAGCGGCGTGCCCATGGAGGCGGAGTGTTTACGCCAACGCTCGGAGGCGTTGGCACGGGCGAAGGAGTTCCAGGCGGTATCGGTCATTGGAGTTCCCATTCCATTCTAAAGAACCTTTCGAGGGGGTACCCCCCTCCCCCCGGTTTTGGCTTCCTATAAGAAAACAAAGCAGTTACGCGAGCGTCGGATTCTCTGTATATGAAAACAAAGGGCTTATAAATCCTTTAAAATCAACACTATACGGCTTGTATATGAAAACAAAAGAGTTAAACGACAAGTCATTAGTCATTAGTTATTAGTACTTGGTCGTAGGCAGAAGGTCTCCTCCTGAAGAGTCAGCGATGACTATAGAGATTCTTGCCCTTCCGCTTCACTTCGTTCGAGCGTCAGGGTCAGAATGACAAGAACCAAAACCATCTACATTTTCAGAATAGCAATTTGGGTGGGGGCAACATGCCACAGTTTGGAAATTTATTTTGTGAGTGTTTTCAGGAGTTTGCGGGGAAAAGGGTGCGGTGACCCCCTTGACATCGTTTGGAGCGGTTTGTGCCGAAATGGGAACAAAAAGATGACCACAGAGGCGCAGAGACACAGAGAGTTGGAATGGGAAAGAACTCGGCGTGAGGGCCGGCGGTAGTCCCGGTCATTGGTGTCACCGGTTAGGCGTTGAAGAACCCTCCGGGATCGGAGTGCGGTGGTCTCCCATCCTTCGGCTTCGCTCAGGGCAGGCACTTAACGTCCCTCAATACGAGACGTGAAGGTGGGGCACGGAAGCCGTGTAACTGGTCTGTTACGTGGGCCACCAGCCCCATCAACGACTGTTTGTAGGTGAACGGGAACCACGGGCCACCTCCTCCCGGGTTATTGATCGAGAGTATCCTTGCGCAATCGGCCGACTACATGACCGCCTGGGGCGCAAGCTCCCCACTTCACTATCACTTGGGCACCGTCCGGAATCTTCCAAAATGTGTCAATCGGAACTGACGTCGAAGCAGTCTTTGCGGAAAACCCGTGTTGATCAAGACCGCTCGCAGCCCGAAATACTCGTCGCCCGATCTGCATATAGAGCGACGCGTTACGGAACGGGTCGGCCATATCTGTAGCAACTGTTATACCTACAAATTGCTGACCCTTCTTTGTGAATGTTCGCAGTTCGATTCTCTCTGATGGCGGTTCGGCGCGCAGCTCTGGAGGAACCGATAGCCTTTCCGGCAGCACTGTCTCCGAGGCCGTTCCCGTCTCCACTGACTCCGAGGTCGTTGGACAACTGCGATCTGATACAGAGAGCAGAGCCCCGTCCGGCAATTTTATCGTTGAGCCAAGAAACTGAGCGACTAAGTGCTTGTCGTCAAACGTGAACGTCGGTAGAGCGACATCATCCATCCAAATGGTATAAGCGCCCAGAAAAGGACCGCCAGTTATTATCAGATGATAGACATTCTTTATCAGGGCCCCTCTTGCCAACTGCAGCGGCCGTTCCAGCTTAACTCGCTCCAATCGATATGTCGTGAGACCAAACTTGCCAACTGGCCGCTCGTTGTTGCCATGAGAAATGACCTCACTCGGTAAACGGAGGTAGCCCCCAGGATCGACCTCGTGGGGACGCATAGGGCCGTTGGGTTGCTGAGCGACGACGGAGGATAGGAACGCCAAGCAGAAGCTGACAAACAGGACTTTTCTACAGAGCTTCATTCGCGTGAGAGTCCTTTCTCGTATTGTTAACGTTCGAAACTACGTTCCGACCTTACCGTAATTTTCCTCTCACGCTCGCGTTATGTCCATTTCGATTCGATCTCGACCGGCCCGATTTCCCGAAACGGGCAATGTCTACAACTGCTTCAGAAATGTCGCGTTCGACGAATAGGGTGGAGCACCCGCGCGGCGTTTACGGTCGGGTTGTGGAGTAACGGTCTCCGAAGGGGATTACAGCACAACAAGATCGGCCAAATACGAAAGGTGTGGTTAACCGTGCGGTGCTGCGCACCGCCACGGGACAACGACCTGTGTGTTCGAGAACCCAACGCTTACGCGTTGGGCTCCCGGTTGTGTCGCCTCGCAGGCGGGTTAACGCGAGCCACAATCGGGCACACAGAGTGTCGCAACACCGGCAGTTTCTCACCCCACCCTATTCGCTTCACGAATAGGATGGGGCACCCGCGTCAGATTCTGGCCCCACCCTTACGCCGCTTCGCGGCTAAAGGATGGGGCACCCACTGGCGATACTAGTTGTCGCCCTCCTTCGTCCCTTAGTCCAAATTGGCCACCGGACAGGTAGTGTTTCCAACTATCTGAAGCGAATAGGCGGTGGCGTTGGAGTTCCACGTGTATGGCCTGACTTTCAGATACACGGTTCTGCTGTCATCCGAAAGCCACTCATCGTTTTTCCTGACGCAGACGCTGTCGGTTGCATTTCCGGCCAGGATGGACCTCCCGATCTCCGCACCGCTACTGTTGTATACGTACAAGTCGTAATCAGATGACGGGGGCATGTTGAACAGGCTCGTGTCAGCTGAAAGGTAAATCGAGTAGAGGATACTGTTGTCGTCTTCCGACAGGGTGAACCGATACCAGTCAACATCCGTATTGAGGTGCAGATTCGCTGCCACAGTAAGGATGTCCATTCCCGTGTCTCCGGAAACAGTTCCGAGATTGTAGGCGGTACCGAAAACATCATTGGGCTCATACGCGTCGGCAGTCAGATGGGGAGGCAAGACACAGGTCAACGTCGCCGCGCCCGAACCTGAATAGGTTACCGAAACGGTTCCGGCGTAGCCGTTTCGGGTGCAGGAAAGTCCCGAGATTGAATCAAACGAGCTCAACACTCCAGCAGGACCTTGTGGACCAACCGGGCCTATGGGTCCGATAGGCCCGATAGGCCCGATAGGACCTTGCGGCCCAATCGGGCCTTCTGGACCAGTGAGGCTATTGTTCAACACAACTGTAAGCACCGCAGGGTGGCTTGTACCGGTGTTCTCCTTGCTGTCGAACGCTACGGCTACCGCGGGCGTGGTTGCATTGGCGGCGATGATGAATCCGTTGTTCTCCGTACCATTCAACCAATCGCGAACGGCTCCCGTTACATCCACCGATACAAACGTGTTGGAAGCCGAGATGGCCTGTGCAGAAGCTACAACACCGCCTACTCCTACGGTGCCCTCTTTGGCCGTCAGTTCTGTCCAGGCAGAGCTTGCGTACTGCACGTCGATGCTGCCCGGGGTGTAAACGCGGCTGGCATAAAGGGTCAGCGTGGCAGACGCGACATCGGATCCGATGGGAGTGCCTGGAAGCGTGGAAAGGTCAAACTTCACATACGCGCGGTTGTTGGGGCCGTTGTAGATGGTCGCGGTGGCATTCGGTCCTGTGACCAGCATGACCACTGCGGTCCCGTAATTGTTGCCGGCGAACGCGGGAGTTGTGTAGGCGTCGTCCGTCAGACGCAGGGTTTGGGCATTCGAGGTAAGTGCAAGGGCCAACAAAATGATGGGAATCAAGCGAACAGAGCGAAGCATGGGTAACCTCCACGGAAATTTAGGGCCGTGGGTCCGGAGCCGAAGAGGCCGGGGCTACCTTGTCGCGTCGCAACTTAAGGCATACGGCGCCATTTGCGAAGGAAAAGCGCGGCAGCAGAAGCAAGCAAAACTGCGCTGGAAGGCTCGGGCACTGGTATTTGTAATACGGAAACATCCACAGCATAAGCGGGTGTGGCGTCCGCACTGGAATCGAAGTTCCAGAATTGACCCGATGTACCGAAGCTGTTTGGCAAAGACAGAGGCGCTTGGTTTCCCTGAGCGAAGATAGCCAGCGTGTACGTCCCGGCGGAAAGAAAAACGTTGCCGGCTAAGTCACCACAGTATGCTCCCGTGTCATTTCCAGGAGGGCATCCCAAATCCAGCCCATTGCTAAGCCACAGAAGCAGACTTTCGTCTGGAGACGGGCTATACAAAGCCAACTCCATAGCGAAGCCGCCGGATGGTATCGCTGTGCCTGCAGCATTCATCCCTCCGCCATAGCTCCAGGTCTGAAGGAACACGGACGAAGGATCGCTCAGAGTGAATGTTGCCAGTGCGACATCGTTGGCGTCAGCGAGAGTACCGGTGAATGACATCGAGGTTAAATCAGCGGAAGCTAACGTGGGCGCACAAATCATCAGACCAAGGATTAAGTACGCCCGAAGCGCAGTCGTACACGTGCTCATCATAAGACTGCTCCTGATGTGGTTGAGAGAAGTTGCAGTTCGAGTTTATTGGCGGAGGAACGTTGGTGTTCAACGATTACAGCAAGGCCCGACAGTGATCCCATGGAGACTGTCTCCTTGCAAATATTCTGATGGGGGAAATTCAGACGCGCGAATTATAGCTCTGGCGTGAACTGGCAACTGCAATTGATGAAATAAATTTAGGCTTCAGGTCCATTTTGGAACTGACGTGATTAACGACCCGGACTTCATGCGCGGGTCGTGCTCGCTCTCCGCAGCCCCGATTGAGAAAACATTCTTTTCGAACGAATAGGCAATGCTGCGCGGTGAGATCCTGTGGTGAACCGGCCCTTTCCAAAAGCAGGAAAGGACCGGTCGCCTGACTACGGTTTAGTGGCTGATTTTAGGCAGCGTGCTCCCATTCTTTCTGGTGGCGCGCTTTCCTTATGATGGCGTTGACGATAAACGGAACGGTCGAGCTCGCTCCCACAGCGAGCAGAGCGATTCCGGCACCTTTGCGCTGGTCTCGACCGAGGCGCCCGGAGAGCAAAAGCCCAATGCCGATTCCGAGAGCGACGCGTGTTCCTGCGAAGATGGCAAATTCAAGTGGCGAGAACTGTCGTTCGTGCATGTGTGGATGCTCCTCCGTAATGTGATGAAGGCCTCACAAGGAGGAGATGGCTACTGCAGTTCGAACCAAACGGGTCGAGCAGGGTAGTTACTCGCCTTACCAAACGAGGCTATCTGCCCATTCTTCAGTGCAGTTGTTAACGAGAAGGTTGAGTGGGCCACTCGCCGATTGGGCGAACCGGCGGTGACGTCCTGTACTTGTGAATCCAGCGTGCGATGGAGTAGGCTGCGCGCATATTTCATTGAAACAACGGACCAGGTCATGAAGAAAATTGTCGTCGTACTGTTATTGGTCTTTTGTAGTTACGCTGCCCTCGCCGCCACGCCAAGCAAATCCGCTCCGAAAAAAGCGAAGATTGAAACGTTAATGTACCTGGTGAATCGGGCGGATTCGATTCAGAGCTTTCGCGAACATGCGAAACAGGTGTCGATCATTGCACCGCAGTGCTTCTCGATGGATGCGGAAGGATTTGTCGGCGGAGAAGTTCCGCCCGAGGTGCTGGAGATCGCGCGAACAAACGGTGTCGCGCTGATGCCGCTGGTGACGAACAAAGGATTTAACCAGCCCTTGATGCACACGATGCTCGATAACGCCGACTCGCGGGCACGTGCGATCAAGTATCTGATCTACCTGTCGCTGCGCGATGGCTACATCGGAATTCAATTCGATTACGAGAACATCCTTTATACGTATCGTGACAAGTTCACGGTGTTCGTGCGCGAAGCGGCGAAGGAGTTTCACAAGCACGGATTGAAGCTGAGCCTGGCGGTGGTGGGCAAATATTCGGACGACCGCAACTCGGAGTCGCCGGGAGGCTACGACAACTGGAGCGGCGTGTACGACTACACAGACTTGGGGAAGGTGGCGGACTTTCTGAGCATCATGGCGTATCCGCAGCACGCGGGGTTCTCCGATCCCGGCCCACTGGCGGGAGTGCCGTGGGTGAAGCAGGTGGCGGAGTTTTCGCTCTCGAAAGTGCCGGCGCGGAAGTTGTCGCTGGGCGTGCCGACGTATGGGATCCGCTGGACGGCTGTGAGTGCGGACCAGAACGTAAAGCCGGCTGACTTCGTGCAGGACAACGCGGGTGCGCAGAAGAAAAAGTGGACGGTGAAGTCGATGTGGTTCACGGGGCTGAAGGACGTGGTGGCGCAAAGCACGCCGATATGGGACGAGACGGAGCAGGCGAACCGGTACGAACTGACTACAGCGGACGGCGCAAACAGCGTGATCTGGTACGAAGACGCGCGCAGTCTGCAACCGAAGCTCACGCTTGCAGTGGAGTCGGGTATGCCCGGAATCTCGGCCTGGGTAATCGGCATGGAAGACCCGGACTTCTGGACGATGCTGGACCGGGAGTTCCGAGTGACGCATCCGAAGTCGCCGGCAGTTAAAGGGACGCAGGAAGAGCGGGCGAAACGGGCGGCGAGGTTGCTAGAAGGGAAGTAGTTGCGTTCACAACAGAAGCGAAAAGGCCCACTCTTGCGAGTGGGCCTTTTTCTACATGAGGTCTCTTAACGTCAGTATTGTGGGGCCGGGAGGCGGAGGTATTCGCCTTCGCGGACGGTGGCCTGGCTAACGCGTCCGTTGTACGTGTACTGGATCAAGAGGATTCCGTTGCGTCTTCCGCCTCCGGGCATTCCCATGGAGTCGTCGGTGACCTGGAAGTTGAGCTGGCCTCCGCGAATCTGGGAGTTAAGACGGGAGGTGACGTCGGTGAACCGGTTTCCAAAGCCGTAGTCGGCGCGAAGGATTTGCAGCGTGCCGGGGTAATTCTGGCCGGGGGGTACATTGCCGTTCGGGAGCCGGAGATAGCTGCCTTCGGCGATGGAGGTTTCCTCCTGGCGACCGTTGTAGGTGTAGCGGATGCGGAGGATTTTGTCCTGACCGCGGGCCGGGTCGCCACCCATGGTGTAGTTGTTCACCTGCAAGGTGAGCTGGTTGTTCTGGACCTGGGAATTCAGGCGATCGGTGACATCCATGAAGCGGTTACCGAGGCCGTATTCGGCGCGCACGATACGGAGGTTGTTCCAGCCGCCACTCCATCCACCATTGTCGTTACCGCCGTCCCAGGTGAGGTCGCCGGTGTAGCCTTCGGAACCACGCTGGGGGTCGTCGAGACGGATGACGGCGACACCGTTGTTCTGGTTCGGGCTCTTGATGAGCGTCTGACTGCCGCGGCCATCAACGCCCTGGAAACGGAAGTTGGTGGGGTTAAGCGGAAGGGGCTGATTGCAGTCCAGCCGGCGCCAGGAAATGGCGCCGCCGGAGACCCAGCGGAGACGGCCTTCATTGCCGCGGATCTCGACATCGGCAGAGCCGTCGACGACAGCTTCGAAGGTGCACTTGCCTTTGCCCGGCGCACCGGAAATGTTCGCCTGAATGTTTTGGGTGGGCTGCGGAGGAAACTGGGTCTGAGCCATACCCGCCAGGGTTGCCAACATAAAGAAGCACAGAAGACCGAAACAGATGAACGGCTTGGTGAATTTCATATGCATCTCCGAACTTGTCTGCCGCTGGATATGGAAACCATGTTAGTCACAATCAGTTGCGTAACTCTAGTAACGTAAGGCCACGTATCTTCAGTGAGACAAAAAGGTCTCGACTGCGGTAAGGAATTTGTCCGGCTGATCGACGAAGGTCATGTGCCCGCTTTTGGGCAGTACGACCAGCTTCGAACCGGGGATCTTCTGGTGCATTTCCTCTGACATCCGGGGATCGGTGGTGTCGTTGTCGCCGACGATGATAAGGGTTGGAACCTTGATCTGCGAAAGCTTGTCGAGGTACTCAACTTCGGTGAGGTTGCCGTCGACGACAAACTCGCCGTGGGAGCCCCACATCTCGCGATAGACATCCCAGGCGGTCCCGGTGTTTCCCGCGACGGGATCGTAATTCTCATCGGGCCGATTGGCGTACAGGTGTGGGAAGTAGCCCTTGCCCCAGGCGAGTCTGGCGTACTCATCCGGGTAACGTCCGCGTTCCCAAGGCTCACCTTTGCCGAAGAGTCCGGCGGCTTCAAGTTCGTCGACACGCTTGCGATCGCGAGGATCCATTTCCGACTTGATCTTCGCGAGAGCCTGATTGAGTTCGCGGGTGCTGGCGAAGGTGCTGCCGAGAATCAGGTGCGAAAGGTTCTTCTGGTACTTGAGGGCGTAGGCCTGGGCGAGAACGCCTCCGGCGGAGTGGCCGAGCAGGTTGATTTTGCCGAGATTGAGCGTCTGGCGAACGGCTTCCGCGTCTTCGACCATGTTGGCGACGGTGTATTGCTTTGGATCTTCGAGCTTGGACGACTTGCCTCCGCCACGCTCGTCGATGAAGACGAGACGGTTGGTCTTCATCAGCGGGAGCAGATAGGGGAGCAGGTAGTCGTGGGACATGCCCGGGCCACCGTGGAGAATGAGGAGAGGTGGGCCTTGTCCGACGACCTTGTAATAGATGAAGGCGCCGTTGCTGTGGACGAAGCCTTCCTGCACGGGGAAGAGGTTGGGATTGGATTGTGCCAAAGCGAAGCAAGAGAAGAAGAGAACGAAAGCAATAAGTTTTGCTCGCATGGGCCGGGATGCTAGCACAAACAGAGCAGGAAGGCGCTAGCGTTTGGGCTGTGTCGTTCCGGCGGGGAAAATGAAAGCGCGGGCGACGGGCCCGCGCTGACACACGGCGAGTGGCCGAGGGTTACTTCTTCATGGCGGTGAAGGCGTCGTTCATGATGCGGATGGCGTCGTCGACGTCGGACTTGGCGATGTTGAGCGGCGGCGACATGCGGATGACGTTGCCGTAGAGTCCGCCCTTTCCGATGAGGAGACCGCGCTTGCGGCATTCTTCCATGAGGGTGTTGGTTTCGGCCGGAGCGGGTTCCTTGGTGTTGCGATCTTTCACCAATTCCATGGCCTGAAGCAGTCCCATGCCGCGGACGTCACCGATGAGCATGTGCTTCTTCTGGAGGTCTTCTAGGCCCTGGCGGAAGTACCCACCGACTTCGGCGGCGTTGTCCATGAGGCGGTCTTCTTCGATGAGGTCGATGGTGGCCTTGGCGGCGACGCAGGTGACGGGGTTTCCACCGAAGCTGGAGATCTGGAGTCCCCGGAAGCTTGAGGCGATCTCGGCGCGGGTGGCGGTCAGTCCGACGGGGACACCGTTGGCGAGTCCCTTGGCGGAGGTGATGATGTCGGGGGTGACTTCCCACTGCTCGATGCCGAACCACTTCTTGCCGGTGCGACCCCAGCCGGTTTGAACTTCGTCGGAGATGAAGAGGCCGCCGTAGTCCTTCACGATCTTGAAGACAATCTTGAAGTACTCGGGCGGCGGGGTGACGAGTCCGCCGACACCCTGGATGGGTTCGGCGATGAAGGCGGCGATCTGACCGGAGGTGGTGGTCTGGATGACGTTCTCAACGTCTTTTGCGCAAGCGACACCGCAATCGGGATAGGTTTTGCCGAATGGGCAGCGGTAGCAGTAAGCGTTTAGCGCATGGGTGATGCCGATGCCGATGGGGACGTTCTTGCGCCAGGTGTTGTGTCCGGTGAGGGACTGGGCGAGAGCGGTGCGTCCGCTGTAGCCGTGGCGGAGGGCGACGACTTCGAAGTTGCCGGTGTGGATGCGCGCGAGTTGGATAGCGGTTTCGTTGGCTTCGGAGCCGCTGTTGGTGAAGTAGCTCTGGCTGATTTCGCCGGGCGTAATCTGCGCGATCTTCTCGGCGAGGGCGACGATGGCTTCGTTGGGGAAGAGCGTGGAGGCGTGCTGGAGTTTGTCGACCTGTTGCTTAACTTTCGAGGTGACGCGGGGATTGGTGTGTCCGACGGAGATCGTTACGATGCCGCCGAAGAAATCGAGGTACTTGTTGCCGTCGACGTCCCAGAGGTACTGCATGGAGGCGTGGTCGGTGACGAGCGGGTCGGGATAGTAGGTGGTGATCGCCGGGAAGACGTATTGCTTGTGCTTCTTGATGATTTCGTCGCGGGTCATGAGTACCTGATTTCTTCGTGATTAGTATTTATAAAAACCGCGTCCGGATTTACGGCCGAGCCAGCCGGCATCGACCATCTTGATGAGCAGCGGGCAAGGGCGATACTTCGGGTCGCCGAGGCCGGATTCCATCACGCGCATGATGTCGAGGCAGACGTCGAGTCCGATGAAATCGGCGAGAGTGAGCGGTCCCATTGGGTGCGCCATGCCGAGTTTGAAGACTTCATCCACGGCCTCAGGGGTGGCGACGCCTTCCATAACTGTAAAGATCGCTTCGTTGATGAGCGGCATGAGCACGCGGTTCGAGACGAAGCCGGGGTAGTCGTTGACTTCGACGGGAGTCTTTTCGAGCTTAACGGAGAGGTCGCGGACGGCGTTGTAGGTGTCCTGCGAGGTGGCGAGTCCGCGGATGACTTCCACGAGTTTCATCACCGGAACCGGGTTGAAGAAGTGCATGCCGATGACTTTGTCGGGGCGCTTGGTTTGTGCGGCGAGTTTGGTGATGGAGATCGAGGAGGTGTTGGAGGCGAGGATGACTTCGGGCCGGGTGATGGCGTCGAGGTCGCGGAAGATCTCGGTCTTGATGTCGAACTTTTCGGTAGCGGCTTCGACGATGAAGTCGGCGGAGGCGAGTTGATCGCGACGGGTGGTGGTGCGGATGTGGCGAAGGGCGGCTTCGCGGTCGGCCACGCTGATCTTGCCCTTGGCGGCTTCGCGCTCAAGATTCTTGCCGATGGTGTCGAGTCCGCGCTGGAGGAAGCGATCTTCGATGTCGCAGAGGATGACGTCGAATCCGGACTTGGCGAAAACGTGAGCGATGCCGTTGCCCATGGTGCCAGCGCCGATGACGCCGATGGTTTTGAAATCCATGATGACTGTCTCCTAAAAGGAACGGGACAGTATACGGGAATGGGAGCGGGTGGTTCATGGGCTTGTTGGCGGAATTCTGATAGGGTTCATCGGATGAAATCTGAACGACAAAGATGCAGCTGGCCGTCGAACGAGTTAGCGATCCGTTATCACGACGAAGAGTGGGGTGTGCCGGTACACGATGACCGGCGATGGTTTGAGTTCCTGATCCTGGAAGGCGCGCAGGCGGGGCTTAGCTGGGACACGATCCTGAAGAAGCGCGAGGCATATCGGAAGGCGTTCGATGGCTTCGATCCGGAGCGCGTGGCGAAGTACACGGAGAAGAAGATGGACTCGCTGATGAAGGATGAGGGCATCGTGCGGAACCGGCTGAAGATTGCATCGGCAGTGGGTAATGCGAAGGCGTTCCTGAAGGTACAGAAAGAGTTTGGGAGTTTCGATCAGTACATCTGGCAGTTTGTGGGAGGGAAGCCGATTGTGAATCAGCCGCGGGGGATGGGAGATGTTCCGGCGAAGACGGCGGTATCAGACGCGATGAGCAAGGACCTGCGGAAGCGTGGGTTCAACTTCGTGGGGAGCACGATCTGCTACGCGTTCATGCAGGCGACAGGCCTGGTGGATGACCACATGGTGGGGTGTTTCCGAAAGACGAAAGCGCGAGCGGTGCGCGCGAGCAAATAAAAAGGGCGGCCGCAAGGGCCGCCCTGTGGCCACTGACAATCCGAGCTACTTCTTCGGAGGAGTGGTCTGATCTGGAGTGCTGGTGGAAGTGCTACCCGTGCTGGAGCCAGAGGTTCCAGTCGTGGAAGGGCTGGTGGAAGAGCCACCGATGCTCGAGCTGCTGCCCGACTGATCGGAAGCCGCACCCGAACCGTTCACCTTGATGTTGTCCACA
This sequence comes from Terriglobales bacterium, assembly GCA_035561515.1. Classification (NCBI taxonomy): domain Bacteria; kingdom Pseudomonadati; phylum Acidobacteriota; class Terriglobia; order Terriglobales; species Terriglobales bacterium. The sequence goes on from DATMXP010000027.1 coordinate 156,202, forward strand.
ATGCGGCGATTGCCGGCGAACGACTGCGCGATGCGCTTGGCTTCGTCGCGATCCTTCGCAGAAGGCGCCGTGCCGCTCAGTTCGATGGAATCGTCCGTAACGTTCACGGAGATGTTCGCGCTGGTCAGCGTGGGTTCATTGCGGAAAGCGGTCTGGATGTCGTTGCGAACCTGATCGGAAGAGCCGCTGGCAGAGGAAGCGCCAGTGGTGCTGCTGCCCATCGAGGAAGCGCTACCAGATTCGGGGGTCGATCCGGTGGTGCTGGACTGACCGGGCATGCTGCTGCTGGAGCTGCTCGCGCCGGGCGTGGTGCTGGTGGCGCCGGTCGTGCTGCTGCCAGTGGTTGATTGCGAACTCGTGGATTGCGAACCCACAGAGGAGGTGGACGAAGCCGAGCTGTCGGGCGTCGTGGAAGACGTCGAACTGCCGGGCGTCGAAGAGGTTTGAGCGGAGCCGCTCACGCCGCCAGTAGTACCGCTTACCTGCGGGCTGCTGCTCGAGGTGCTGTCAGGGGTCGACGTGCTGGAGCTGGTGCTGCTGGTGTTGCCCGTGCTGCTGGTCGTGCTGGACTGCGAGGACGACGACGCACTGTCCGGCAGAGTCGACGAAGAGCTGGAGCTGGTGCTCGGGCTGGTTGAAGTCTGAGCACCGGTGGTGCTGCTGGTATCGGTGCTGCTGCCAACGCTGCTCGACGAACCGCTCATGTCACTCGACGCGGTGTTGCTTTTAGGGGTGGTCGGTTCGGTACTGGAAGAGGGGCTGTTCGGCGAAGTGGTCGACGTCTGGCCACTGGTGCTGCCGGTCGAGCCGGAATTGCCGGAGATGCTGCCAGCCGTGTTGCCGCTGGAGCTGGAACCGGTCATGGAGTTGTTGTCAGAAGCGGAGCCCGAAAGCCCGCCAGTGGTGGAAGTTGTGCCGCTGGCCGAGGCCGAAACGGTGAGTTCCTTGTCTTTGACTTTATGAACGCCCGGAACGGCTTTGGCAAGGCGCTTTGCTTCCTTGCGGTCTTCCTTGCTGGCGACAGTGCCGGCCAGGTTGACGGTGCCGTTTTCAACGGTGACCTGAACGTTCTGGAGATTGGGGTTGGTCGCAAGCTGCTCGTGGACCTGACGGTGAATCGTCTGATCGTCAACCTGAACATTGGCCTTGGACTTGTCGGTCGCTGTCCCGGTGGTAGCGGTGGATTGGTCGCCGGTCATGGAGCCGGTGGAGCCTGCGGTGGAACCGGTGCCCATGCCCTGGTTCTGGTCGCCGTAAGAGCCGCTCGAAGGTGAGCCGGTGCCCGTTCCGGAACCGGAACTCGAGCTGCCTGTCCCGCCTGTTTGAGCCAGCGAGATGGCTGTGCTGAGCGCCAGTACGAACACAAATGCCTGTAGAGACTTCTTCATTTTCTATTTCTCCCCGAATTCGTGGATAGTTTGGATTTGCAGCATTCCGCGATGCGAATGTTCCCGGCGCACCTGCCGGGGAGGCGAACTCGACTACTTGGCGCGCAAACAGGTCCGGCCAGAAGAAACCTGCTCACAAGACTTATGCACGTAATCCACCATTAGGGAGTCAGCTGCAAACACCCGTAAAACACCAGATTTCATGGACTTGTGGACCTAGTTGCAGAGAAGGCGAGAGGAGGGATCTGGAATCGTGCGGCGCATGCTTTCTGTTGGCATTTGATTGCACATGTTCCCCATGCGGAGATACCGAAGCGCTTACATCAGTATGGGAGAAATGGTTACGAAGAGGAGGGTGAAGGCTGTATTAAACTGAGGGCATGGCCGGTCATCATCACAGTCCCGTAGATTCACTGCGGGTCCTGCGAGTTTCGCTGGTCCTGACGGTCGTGTACATCGGGCTGCTCATCGTCTTTGGCATTAAGGCCCGAAGCCTGGCGCTGCTCTCTGAAGCAGGCCACAACGTCTCCGATTTTCTTGCCCTGCTACTCTCGCTAGCCGCGGTGTACATGCAGCGGCGTCCGCCCAGTGCGACCAAGACATTTGGGTACGATCGGGCCGGGGTGGTGGCGGCGTTCCTGAACGCGCTTGCCCTGGTGGGGATTTCGTTCTTTATCTTCGTGGAAGCGGGGAAGAGGCTCTACTCGCCGGTAGAGGTACACCCAAAAGAGATGATCTGGGTGGGGGTAGCCGGTGTGGTGCTGAACGGCATCATTGCGATCCTGCTGTTCAAGGGAAGCCGTACGGACCTGAATATCCGGAGCGCGTTCCTGCATGAAATCGGCGACACCCTCTCGACAGCGGCGGTGATCGTCGGCGCAGTTGTGATCATGGAGACGGGCCGGACGTGGGTGGATCCGGCGCTGTCGTTTGGAATCGGGGCACTGATCCTGTGGTCGTCGTTCAGCATCATTCGCGAGACGTTGAATATTTTGCTGGAAGGGACTCCGCGCGGCGTGGACGTGGAGCAGGTGTCGACGGCCATCCTGGGTGTTGCCGGGGTGAACGATGTACACGACCTGCACGTGTGGAGCATCGGGAGCGCGTCGCGAGCGCTGGCGTGCCACATCACGATCGCCGATATTCCGCCATCGGAGAGCGAAATCATCCTCAGAGAAGTTCAGGAGAAGCTACGGACCAAGTTCCACATTAACCACACAACGATCCAGTTCGAACACGCCGAGTGCGAGATCGCACACGGGTGCGTGATGCCGGTGACGGACCCTCAGCATCACGGCCACGCGCACTAGTCCAAGAGTGCATTCCTGAAAACGTTGCAGTAGGATTCGGGCGACATGCGTCCCGAACGAGTGAAAGCGCTGCTGCTGTGTGGAGTTCTGCTGATCGGTCTCTCCATGGCGCAGGAGCCACCACCGAATCAGCCACCGGCGCAACCGCCATCGGCGCCGAAGACGAGCGCGCAGAATCCATCTCCGATGGTGGAGCACACCAGGACGCATCCGCGATTGCCTGCTACTCCTCCGGAGGGGCGCCGGGAAAAGCTGTCGATGGGGACACTGTTCGTTCCGGCCAAGCTAAAAGTGAAACCGACAATGCCGGTGCTGTTCTTCTTCCATTCAGCACCGTTCGTGCCTGAAATCGCCGGAGCGAGGAACGGAATGGTGGTGGTCTCGATTCAACTCGGGGCGGGATCTTCGACGTATGCAAAGCCGTTTGCGGAAACGGCGCTGTTCGGGCGGCTGCTGAAGGAGGCCGAAGAGAAAGCAGGCGCGCAACTGCGGCCCATCACACTCGCCGGATGGAGCGCAGGATGCGGCGCCATCCGCCAGATCATGAGTACGCCCGAGTACTACGACCAGATCGCCAACACCATCATGATCGATGGAATTCATACGTCGTACGTGAACGGAACGCCTGGGCCGCTCGAGTCGGAGTTGGACCCGGAGTACCTGAAGATCTACGTGAAACTGGCACAGGATGCGATGGCGGGCAAACGTAAGGTGATCATCACTCACACCGAGATTTTTCCGGGCACGTTTGCGAGCACAACCGAAACGGCGGACTACATCCTGGCACAAGCAGGGCTGAAACGCCGTCCGGTGGTGAAATGGGGGCCGATGGGCACACAGCAATTGAGCGAAGTGCGGTCGGGGAAGTTCCTGTTGGCGGGTTTTGCGGGGAACTCCGCGCCGGACCACGTAGACCAATTGCACTCACTACCGGAGTTTTTAGGCTGGTTGAAGTAGTTCGCGACGTTGCCGGTTTCGGTTAGCCCAACAGCGATTTGAGGCGCTGGTAGGTTTCGTTGAGCGCTTCGGGCAGGACTCGGGTTTCGCCGACCGTGGTCATGAAATTTGAGTCGGCGACCCAGCGGGGCAGGACATGCATGTGGATGTGTCCGGCGATGCCGGCCCCGGCGGCTTTGCCGATGTTCATGCCGACGTTGATGCCGTCAGGGTTGTAGGCGCGGCGGAGAACACCCTCGAGTTTCTGGGTGAGAAGGATCATTTCGGTGGCGGCTTCAGGGCTGAGCTTTTGGAGTTCGTCGGTGTGCTGGTAGGGGACGACCATAACGTGCCCCGAGGTGTAGGGATAAGCGTTGAGGATGACGAAACAGTGCTCGGCGCGATGGAGAATGTAGGCCTTCTCGTCGTCGCGGGCTTCTTCCCGGTGGCAGAAGACACAACCTTCGATTTTCTCGGCCTGCGACACGTAGGCGTAGCGCCAGGGAGTCCACAAATAGTCCATGCGCGACAGGGTAGCAGACGGGTGGGCAGTGTCCACAGGGTGGTTACGTCACGCGTCGATGTGACGTTGTGACAGAGGTGCGTAAAAAGCGCACCTGACATAGATTTTGTGCAGGATTTGACGTGGGAAAAGTGGGCCGGTTGGTTTGACACTGCTGGTGAGCGATTGCTATAGTCGGAGGGTTCGCTTTGGTGATTTTTCGCCACTGAGAATCCGGCCGCTGGAATGTTCAATCTCATCTAACGATCCACGCCAGCAGTCCGTAAATCCCAATTTAAACCGTTGCCCGTCGCGAGCAGCGGTTGCGCTGAGAATGGCTTTGTTCGACGAAATCCAAGTTACCGACAACCAACCCGAAAACGCTACGTCTTCGACTGAAAACCCAACCGAGAATTCCGGCGAAGTGCGTGCGCAATCCTCCCCGGCCGAAACCAGTCACGGACCGGAACAACCACAGAAAGAAACGATGGACGATTTTGCCACCGCCCTGGAGACGTTCACATCCGACGCAGAGTCGGACATCAGTGACGACCGGGTGATTAAAGGCACGGTCATCAAGATCACCCCGACGCAGGTAGTCGTCGACATCGGCACGAAGTCCGAAGGCTCGGTTCCCCTCGATGAAGTTAAAGACCACGAGGGCAACGTAAAGCTTCAGCCGGGCGATGAAATCGACGTGATGCGCGAGAAGGGAACGACGGACGAAGGTTACGTCAACCTCTCGCACCAGAAGGCACAGCGCCTGCGTGCCTGGGACGAGATCGAAAAGGCTTATAACGAAAAGACGCCGATCAAGGCCCGCGTGATCGACCGCATCAAGGGCGGTTTGAACGTGGACATCCTGGGCGCCCGCGCGTTCCTGCCCGGTTCGCAGGTGGACGTTCGTCCGGTGCGCAACCTGGATGGCATGAAGGGCACAGAGATCGAAGTCCGCATCATCAAGCTCAACAAGAAGCGCGGCAACGTGGTGGTTTCGCGCAAGCAGATTCTCGATGAGGAAGTTGCCGAGAAGCGCGAAAAGACGATGGAGCACCTGGAAGAAGGTGGCATCCTTACCGGCACGGTGAAGAACCTGACCGACTACGGTGCGTTCGTTGACCTGGGCGGAATCGATGGACTGTTGCACATCACCGACATGTCGTGGGGACGCCTGACGCATCCGCGCGACCTGGTACAGGTGGGCGATCAGATCCAGGTAAAGGTGCTGAAGTTCGATAAAGACAAGCAGCGCGTATCGCTGGGCTTCAAGCAGTTGACGCCTGATCCGTGGCTCGACGCCGCCGAACGGTACCCGATTGGCGCGCATGTGAAAGGCCGCATTATCAGCGTGACCGACTACGGTGCGTTCGTCGAACTGGAGCAGGGCATTGAAGGTCTGGTCCACGTCAGCGAGATGACGTGGTCGAAGCGGATGAAGCATCCGTCGAAGATCGTCAACGTTGGCGAAGAGCTTGAGACGGTTGTGCTGAATGTGAATCCGACGGAGCGCCGCATCAGCCTTGGGCTGAAACAGTTGCTGTCGAATCCGTGGGAATCGCTGCACGACAAATATCCGATCGGCGCGCAGGTGGAAGGCCGCGTCCGCAACCTGACGGATTTCGGTGCGTTCATCGAGATCGAAGACGGAATCGACGGGCTGGTCCACGTGAGCAACCTGAGCTGGACGAAGCGCGTGAAGCATCCTTCGGAAGTGCTGAAGAAGGGTGACAAGGTGAAGGCTGTCGTTCTCGGGATCGAGCCGGAGAACCGCCGCCTGTCCCTGGGCGTGAAGCAGCTTCAGCCGGATGTGTGGGAGACTTTCTTCGCGACCCACAAAATCGGCGATGTGCTCAAGGGCAAGGTTCTGCGCCTGGCGAGCTTCGGTGCGTTCGTGGAGCTGGCTGAGGGAGTTGAGGGCCTGTGCCACAACTCGGAAGCCGTGGACGAACACCAGAACCCGATCAAGCTGGAGCCGGGCTCGGAGCACGAGTTCAAGATCATCAAGATGAACCCGGCCGAGAAGAAGGTGGGCCTGAGCATCCGCGCGGTGGGCGACGAAGCGACCCGCACGGAAGTGGAAGCCTACAAGCATCCGGTTTCGAGTTCGAGCTCGACTTCTACGATCGGCGAACTGATCGACTGGAAGCGCGCGAGCAACGAAAACAACTAAGGCTCTGTCGAACAAAGCTAAAGGCCGCCAGCGATGGCGGCCTCAATTTTTGTGCTTGCGGAACCTTGGGTTCGCGAACTACTCGTCGTAGTGCAGCAGGCTGACGACGTTGTACTTCGACAGCTTGTCGCGGCCTTTCAGGAAATCCAACTCAACGATGAAGGCCAGGCTTTCGACCTTGCCGCCGAGAGATTCGACGAGCTTGGCGGTTGCCGTGGCGGTGCCGCCGGTTGCGAGCAGGTCGTCGACGATGACGACGTGCTGTCCGGGCTGGATGGCGTCCTTATGGACCTCGAGGGTGTCCTGTCCGTATTCGAGGTCGTAGGTCATGCGGGCGACTTCGGCAGGAAGCTTCTTGGGTTTGCGGACGGGAACGAAGCCGGCGTTGAGACGGTAGGCGAGTGCGGGTCCGAAGATGAAGCCGCGGGCTTCGATGCCTAGAACGAGGTCGATCGCCTTGCCGACGTAACGGTGCGAGAGTTCGTCGATGAGCGTGGCAAAACCGACTTTGTCCTTCAGCAGGGTGGTGATGTCGTAAAAGAGGATGCCGGGCTTGGGGAAGTCGGGCACGCCGCGGATGAGCTTCTTCAGTTTGTCGCCGTCAAACGAGTGTTGAGGCTGCTGGGCCTGTTGCATCACCATGCTCCTTCAATGCGGAAAGTTTTCATGTCCTGCTGAGGTTGCGACTCGAACTCTTCTACTTCGTCCACGCGGGCGGCGCGGGGGCCTTCGTGTAACTTGGCGCGCAGCGAAAATAACTGCTCGCGCGAACCTTGCGCCAGAACCTCGACCGATCCGTCAGAACGATTACGAACCCATCCGGCGACCCCGAGTTGGCGGGCGGCGTTCTCGACGAACCAGCGAAAGCCGACACCTTGAACGCGCCCGCGTACTCTGTAGGTCTTCGCCTCGACTCTTACGTTTTCTAGCGCCATTGCCTTCTGGTAACTCGGTATTTAGTCGTTAGTAGCTGGTACCTGGTCGAGAAGAGTTTGGCTACGCGACCAGTCACTAAGAACTATGCACGCGACAAGTATGCGCCTTCGCTGGTATCCACGCGGATCTTTTCGCCTTCGTTGATGAACGGGGGAACCTGCACCACGAGGCCGGTTTCGAGCTTGGCCGGCTTGGTAACGCTGGAAGCTGTTGCTGATTTCAGGCCCGGTTCGGTTTCGACGACGGTGAGTTCGACGGTCTGAGGCAGTTCGACGCCTACGGGTTTGCCGTCAAAGAACTCGATGCTGATCTGCAGGTTCGGGATGAGGTACTCCACCGCATCGCCCAGGATGTCGCGATTCAGGCCGAGCTGTTCGTAATTCTCGGTGTTCATGAAGTGGTAGGTGTCGCCGTCATTGTAGAGGTATTCCATTTTCACCTCATCGACGGTGATCTTCTCGATGGCGTCGGCAGAGCGGAAACGGTGCTCGAACATGGCGCCGGAGCGCAGGTTGCGCAGCTTGGCTTGGATGAAGGCGCGCAGGTTGCCCGGGGTGCGGTGTTCAACGCTGAAGACCGCGTGCAGATCGTTGTTGTGCTTAATGATCATGCCGGGGCGCAATTGTGTGGCTGGAATCGCCATTGGGAAACTCTCCTATGAGCTAGAAATTCGGGACAGCGGGATGGTCGCTGTGGGAACTGCAATGCCGGAACAGCGCTGGCAAACATTTGATTTTACACGGGCAAGTACCGGTTTGGGAATCGTGTGTGTGAGCGGAAATTGTGGACAACGCGCCATTGCGGAGTGCCGTTCTAACCCAGTCTGGCATAGGCGTGAATCCCATTAAGCCAATCGCAGAAGGAGGAGAAGATCATGAAAGTGCGCGATGTAATGACGTCTGAAGTGGTGACCGCTGCACCGGACACGACACTGGAAGAGATCGCAACGATGATGAAGTCGGAAGACACCGGGGCTATTCCGGTGGTGGAAGAAGACGAACTTATCGGCATTGTTACAGATCGTGACATCGTGCTGCGCTGCGTGGCGGAAGGGAAGGACCCATCGGAACTCTGCGCGGAAGACATCGTCAGCGAAGATGTGGAAGTTGTGGATACCGATACCGATGTGGCCGAGGCACTGGACATCATGGGGCGTCGGCAAATTCGCCGATTGCCGGTGGTGGAGAACGGGGAACTGGTCGGGATGGTGTCCATCGGCGATCTGGCGGTTAAGCAGGGCGACGAGCAGGATACGGGGGAAGCCCTGAAAGATGTGTCGAAGGGAGTAAAAGAATCTCGGCGGGCGGCGCAACCGGCTCCGCGCACGACGAACACAGCGACACGGAATGCCACCAGCAAGACTGAACGCAGCGCGACGCAGGGAATCGCGAACCACGATCTGGAAGATGAGGAGCGGCGGCAGCAAAAGGTGGTGGCCATCCGCGACGATGCGAATGCACTTCCGCGCGGGCAGAAAAAGCCGAGCAAGCGGAGAGCGAGTTAGAATGTTTGTCTGGGCCCCTAGAACTATCCGAAGAGGTGATTGATGGCGGATTACAAACGGTTTGGTCTGTACGAAGGCAGTGACCGAGGTTCGCAAATCGGCACGGCGATAACCTTTCTGTTTATCGGATTGGGGATCGGCGCGGTATCGGCGCTGCTGTTTGCGCCGCATAGCGGCGACAAAACCCGCAAAATCATCCGCCGCAAGTATGAGGATGCGGTGGATTCGGTAGAAGATTGGGCGGAACAGGCCGCGGACATGTGGGAAAAGGGTAAGGACTCAGTGTCCGACCTTCGTGACCGCGGGAGTGAAATGGCGCGCAAAGCCGCCGAGAAGGTAGCTCCGATGGCGAAAGCGATTCGCCGCGACTAGGTTTCTGAATACCAGCCAAGACCCGGCATTCGTGCCGGGTTTTTCTTTTCTGTTTCGGGTCTGCGAAGACTAGATCTTCTGGATGCGCTGGACGTCGTGGACGCCGGGGATCTTGCGAAGGCCGCTGATGATGCGCTCCAGGTGCTTGAGGTCTTCGATTTCGACGACGAGATCGATATTGGCCTGGCGGTCGCCGGTAGGTTTGGAGCTGATGTTGCGAATATTGGTGTCTTCGTCGGAGATGAGCGCCGTCATCTGTTTCAGCATGCCGGCGCGATCGTCGCAGAATACGGTGAGCTTTACCGGGTAAGCACTGGGGGAGGCTTCTTTCTTGCCCCATTCGACATCGATCCGACGGTCGACTTCGTACATGAGGTTCTGCACGTTGGGACAGGATTTCGAGTGCACCGCGACGCCCTTGCCGCGGGTGACGTAGCCGACGACGTCTTCGCCCTTGATGGGATTGCAACATCGGGCGCGATAGACGAGAAGGTCGTCGTGGCCGCGAACGACGATGGCGGAGGAGTCGCTGCCGAAGACGCGGCGGACGACACTAGTGAGTCCGGCTTCGGTCTTTTCGGCGGCAGCAGTGCCGTCGGTGGAAGCGGGGGAAAGCCGTCCGAGAACCGCGCGCGCGGCAAACTTGCCGTAGCCGATGGCAGCAAGCAGGTCGTCGGGACGACCTAGACCCAGATCGACGGCGACGCGCTGATAGTCGGCTTCCTTGATGTCCTTGAGGTAAACGCGATACTTGCGCGCTTCCTTTTCGATCAGCTTCTTCCCGATTTCGATCGCACGCTCACGCTGGTGGACATTGAGCCAATGCCGTATCTTCTGCCGGGCACGGGTGGACTTGACGATGGAAAGCCAATCGCGGCTGGGCTGATGTCCAGGTTGGGTAACGATTTCGACGATATCGCCCGAGCGAAGCTTGTGCCGAATGGGGACCATGCGTCCGTTGACGCGAGCTCCGACGCACTGATGGCCGACCTCGGTGTGAATCGAGTAGGCGAAATCGATGGCCGTTGAGTCGCGCGGCAGAGTGACGACTTTACCTTTTGGCGTGAAGGTGTAGACCTCTTCGGGGTAGAGGTCGATCTTCAGCGTCGAGAGGAATTCGTCGGGGTCGCTGACGTCGCGTTGCCATTCCACAAGCTGGCGGAGCCAGGCGAGACGCTGCTCGTCGCGCGCGGAGATGGGGCCGTCCTTGTACTTCCAGTGGGCGGCGATTCCTTCCTCCGCCATGTGGTGCATTTCCTCGGTGCGGATCTGCACTTCGAAGGCGTTGCCGGTTTCCTCGATGACAGTCGTGTGCAGCGACTGATAGAGGTTCGGACGCGGCATGGCGATGAAGTCTTTAATGCGGCCAGGAACGGGACGCCACATGTTGTGGATGATGCCGAGCACGGCGTAGCAGTCGTTGACGGACTTGGTGATGATTCGGACTGCGTAGAGATCGTAGGTCTGGTCGACGGAGATGCGCTGCCGTTGAAGCTTTTGCCAGATGGAGTAAAGCCGCTTGGTACGACTTTCAACGCGAGCTTCGATCCCGGCTTCCTTCAGCTTCTCGCGGATGACGGAAACCATCCGCGTAAGGAACTCTTCGCCCTTTTTGCGACGCTGTTCGACGGCGTCGTGAACCTGCTGGTAGGAGATGCGGTCGACGTACTTGAAGGCAAGGTCTTCGAGTTCGCCGCGGATCTTGCCCATGCCGAGACGGTGAGCAATTGGCCCGTAGATCTCAAGGGTTTCGCGGGCGATGGTCTCCTGGCGTTCGGGCGGAAGCGCGTCGAGAGTCCGCATGTTGTGCAGACGGTCGGCGAGCTTAATGAGGACGACACGAATGTCGTCCACCATGGCGAGCATCATCTTGCGCAGGTTTTCAGCCTGGCGCTCCTCGCGAGTGGAGAAGTTAATCTTGCCGATCTTGGTGACGCCTTCGACGAGATGCGCGACCTGCTCACCAAATTCCTTGCGGATGTCGACGATGGTGACAGAGGTGTCTTCGACCAAGTCGTGAAGGAGTCCGGCGGCGATGGCGTTGGGGTCGAGCTTCATATCGGCGAGGATGGCGGCCACACCAATGGGGTGGACGACATAGGGTTCGCCGGAAGCCCGGGATTGTCCTTCGTGATGCTGGAGGGCGTACTCGTAGGCGCGCTCGATAACGACGAGGTCGTCGTTGGGCCGGTTGATACGAACCTGCTTCATCAGATCACGGAAGCGGGTGACCTTCAGCATGTTCTGAAATGGGTGGCGGAGCGTCGCCATTTTTGAATTATAGGGGAACTTGGCTCCTGATGATTGGATTCAAATGGAGCGCCAAACGGACCAAGTCAAGGACGGGTATCGGCGGAGAAGTGTTCCCATCCTTTCGCTTTGAGGGGCCTGGTGCGACCGTTAGAGTCCTGGAGCCACATGCCGGGACGATCAATGATTTCGCCTATTTCCGTGATGGTGAGACCGGCGATTTCGCGGGGGACACGTTTCGATGAGGTGAAGAGGAGTTCGTAGTCGTCGCCACCGGAGAGCGCGTCATTCAAATTTGTGTTTCTATGAATCGGAATTTCGGTTTGAAAAACCAGAGCACCGACGTTGCTCTCCTCGCAGATGTGGGAGAGATCGGTGGTGAGGCCGTCGGAGATGTCGATCATGGCGGACGCGAGCCGTTGGAGCTTATGGCCTGCCGAGAGACGGGGCTGCGGATAGAAGTAGCCGGAAGCGGCGGAAGGGCGGATTTTCTCACCAGCGTAAAGGCGGCGGACGGTCGAACCCCCGAGGCCGATGCGTCCGGTGACGTAAAGGCGATCGCCGGGTTTCGCACCGGAGCGAAGGACGGCTTTGCCGCGAGCGATTGAGCCGAGGACCATGATGTCGGCGAGAACGCCGGCAGGGGACTGAGCGGTGTCGCCACCGGCGAGAGCGACGTTGTGCTCGGAGGCGAGGCGTAGGAGTCCGCGATAGAAGCGGTCCACCCAGGATTGCGGCAAGCCGGCAGGTAAGCCGAGCGAGAGGAAACAGGCAAGGGGCTGTCCTCCCATGGCGGCTATGTCACTCAATCCGCGCGTCAAACAGCGGTGGCCGACGGATTCCGGGGGGTGCCATTCGCGGCGGAAATGAACGCCCTCGAGGCTGAAATCGGTGGTGACGAGGAGCTCGTGTCCGGCGGGCGGGCGGAGGACGGCGCAGTCGTCACCGATTCCTGTGATCAATGTCCTAAGAGTGGGTTTACTGGCCTGTGCGAGACTGCGCACGCGCTGAATCAGTTGTCGTTCGGGCCGTGGCACGCTGCCAATATACAGCGCCGGGGGCGGATTTATCCGTGAGGTCATGCCGGACCATGAACTTACGGCCAGTGGGTAACCAGAGGAACAGCAGGAGTGTCCAATAGTTCTAAAGATTTTCCCTCGAAGTGAAGAAAGTTGACACTGCCGGAAAGCCTTTGGTACCTTTCAAGCTTCCAAAGTACCTTAGTACTCGGTAGGTACGTTACCCGGTCAAGCCGGGTTTGGAAGCGTTCCGGCGCCACGGGACGTGAGAAGCGCCAGCGTTGTTGAGGGCCTACCAGCCAATCGGCGCAGTATCGGACCTGATCTTCGTCGTGAGGTCCTGATTTTTATTCAATGGAGTTTGTGAATTTGCGTAAGCGATTCTACATTCTGTTCGTAGCGCGCGACCCCGAAGGTGAACTGCGCAAAATCCCGATCCCATTGCATTATCTGTATGTATTCATGGCAGGTGCCCTGATCGGGATGATGACGATCACCGGCATGGCCGGCTCGTATGGCCGGATGCTGACCAAGGTGATGCGTTTCAACGAGTTACGGTCCGAGAAGGAAGCGCTTAAAACGCGGTATAGCCAGTTGGAGCAGGTGGCCAAGGAGAAGGACATCCAAGTGGCCTCACTCGGTACACTGGCCAGCGAAGTGTCTGCCCTTTACGGTCTGAAGCAGGACGCCTACCTGACGGCTGACGTCGAAGGTCCTGAGGATTCCATCCAGCTTTCCATCGACCAACTGAATGCTTTGCGACACACCGCGATGAGCGGCGCCGCGACGATCGGAATCGGCATGGGAGTGACCCGGAAGACGAGCATCACAGAGTGGCTGCGTATGGCAGAAATGCCGAACCTTTGGCCGGTCGCAGGGCGCATTACGGGAGCTTTTGGCGAGCGCATTGATCCGTTCAACGGTGAAGGCGCGTTCCATCGCGGAATCGACATCTCGACCGACTACGGCAGGCCAATTGTGGCACCCGCGGACGGCGTAGTGATGTATGCCGGTCCGGAGAACGGATACGGAAGACTGATCGAGATTGAGCATTCGCACGGAATCACGACGCGGTACGGGCACATGTCCGCGTTCGCGGTGAATTCCGGACAGCACGTGACCCGGGGACAGGTGATTGGTTACGTCGGCAATACTGGACGGAGCACGGCGCCGCACCTGCACTACGAAGTTTGGGTACACCGGAGCCCAGTGAATCCGTACAAGTTCCTGCGGTTGGCTGCGAATGCAGGGTTGATCGGATAATTCAGAGTTTTGGATTTGGGACACGGCGCGTATGACGCGCCGTTTTTTTATTGGTGATCGTGAGCTGAAGCCGGAGCTGCTTCCTGAGTGAGGTGCTCGACGAGATGGAGCAGCACCACGTACTGGTGGACGTATTCGCGTCCGGCGGAAACATCGTCGGGGCGATAGTCGGCGACACTGACGACCTTCTGGAATTGCTGACGAACTTTCTCGCGGTGGTCGGCATTGATCTGCTCTAGAAGCATGTCCGGCGAGCGGAGTTCGAGGGCACGGTCGGCGGCGACAAGTGGAGCGGGTATGTTGCCGGCAGGCTTGAGTCCGTCGAATTCAGCGCCTTCCCCGGCACGATGGAGACGGACGGCGGTTTCGAAGAACTTATGGTTGGCTGCTTCTTCGGAAGTGGAACCGGCAGCTTTGAGAGCGGACTGGAATGCCTCGCGAAGCTCGGTTTCGTGACTGGGCTGGACCCAGATCAGCACAAGGTTGGCGTTCTTCGCAGCGAGCGCTGCGCGGGCCGCTTTGACGACCGGACCGTCGAGTCCGTCGCAGTGAGCGAAGGCAGCGACTGAGAAGAGCAGAAACAGAATGCAAGATGCGATCTTCCGCATGTAATCCTCCGCTCATTAGTAGACTCGCGCCCAGACACATCGGAATACGACTTAAGTCACGGAGTGCTGCGGGCGGCTTTGGCGAGGTCGCCCCACGAGATCAGCACGAATTTCTGGTCGCGCAGCATCTGCTGGAACTCGGGACTGCGAACCACGTCCCAGTCGGTCTGTCGCCATTTGGCTCCCCAGTCACGGCCCTCGGTGGCGCCGCGGGCTTCCTCGTCGTCGTAGCCAAGATGGACGGTGAGTTGGTAAACGCCGGGCGGAAGGGCAGCAAGTTCGCGACGATACCAATCGAGCCACTCGGAGGCCGGGATACGAGGTTTCATCTGGATGTCGCGATCGATAAGAATGGCGTTGGATGGCGCGTTCTCGGCAAGTTTCGAGGTGCGCGGCAGAAGGTAAAGCAGGCCGAACTCGTCGGCGACTTTCTTGTAGATCTCGAAGAGAGCGGGTGAGCCGAAGACGGCACTCATGTGGGAGTCGACGTGAGTAACGCGGACCCCGGCGTTCTGGGCTTTCTGTATCTGGGCGCGGAATTCCTGTTCCACTTCGGCGGGTTTGGCGTTTTTGTAGACGTCGGTTTCAAGCGGCGGGAAGTAGCCGTCGGCGCCGATGAGGCTGGGGACGGCAGCGCGGGGGCTCACAGGACCCCATCGGTACGGACGCCATTCGCTGTTGAGCGCGAGGTGAAGTCCGAAGTCGAGATCCGGGTGATTGCGGGCAAACTGGGCGACTTCGGGGAACCATGGGCAAGGAACGAGGATCGTCGCCGAGGTGACGAGTTTCTTTTCGAGCGCTTCGAATCCGGCGCGGTTGATGGAGTGCATCATGCCGAGATCGGTTTGCACGATAAGGAGGCGCGAATCCGCGGGATATCCGAGTCGTTCGGCAAGTGACTTCTGCTGAGCAGATACCGATATAGCTATGAGGGCGAGAAGCACAGCAAGGATGAGGCGGCGCATGACGCCATCGTGGAACAGCGGGGTGGTGGTAGTCAATTTTTGCCGCGTTTGTACAATGTGTACGAATTCAAATGAAAAACCTTGGCATTCTTCTTTCGGGGCGCGGTTCGAATTTCATGGCAATCGCCGAGAATATTCGGCGCGGCACCATTCAGGCACAGATTACGGCGGTGATATCGAACCGTCCGGAGGCACCCGGGTTGGAGCACGCGCGGAAACTGGGGCTGAACGCAGTTTGCATACCGTCGAAGGGGAAGGCGCGCGAGCAGCATGATGCCGAGGTGATCGCGGCGTTGAAGCAGGCGCAGGTGGATTTGATTTGCCTGGCCGGGTATATGAGGCTGCTGTCGCCGGATTTCATACGGGCTTTTCCGCAGCGGATCCTGAACATCCATCCGTCGCTGCTGCCGGCATTCCCGGGGCTGGATGCGCAGAAGCAGGCGTTCGAGTATGGAGTGAAGGTGTCCGGATGCACGGTACATTTCGTGGACGAATTCCTGGACCACGGAGCGATCATCGTGCAGAAGGTGGTGCCGGTGCTGGCGGATGACGACGATCACACACTGGCGGCACGGATCCTCGAGCAGGAGCACGTAGCATATAGCGAGGCGATCAACGTCGTGCTGAGCGGGAAGTATGAGGTGGTGGAGAGAAGGGTTGTGGTGCGCTAGAGGCGGAGTTCTGCTAGCGCTTCGGCAGCAATGTTCATCATCTCTGTTACCGGCCGCACGAGTATTCCATTTCTCTCCATCCAGGACCGGGCACTGCGCGCAACTTCGCTCTGGCAGAGGTTCTCCGCTTCTACAACCGCGATCATTTCTGCGGTTTGATTCTTTCCTTTATTAAAGCCATCTCGAATAGGTTCCCAACTCAGTCCGAAGTTCCGAGTTTGATTGAGGTTCATTGTGAGTGAAACGGCGTGGAGCATGCGGAACGTGTTGGCGGCAGGGTTCAGATATCCGAAATCGATCTTCAACGGATCGCCTTTAAAGGTGTAGCTCTCGATCGATATTTCCTTGTGAAGGAAATCCCACAGCCCGAAGTGAACAAAAGATTCCTGCATCCGTCGACGAATGTACGCTCTGCCCTGGACAGATGTAGACTCACGGCCCGAATCATTCTTCTCGCTTTGACTGTTCTCAGTTTCACTGTTCCCAATTTCACTGTCGCTCGTGGAAGCTCTGTCTACCTTGGCCAATTTCATTCGCTTCAAATATTGATCTTCTAAAAGGTTGACCTCGGACTCCATCGATTCCGTTAACACTGCTCCTTTAGGCATCAAACTCAGATCGACAGGGAAATCGGAAGGGAGATTTTGAAGGTACTGCTCGAAGTCGGCGACGTTCTCCATTATCGACCGCATATCTTCGAGTGTTCCTTGGATCGCGTCGAGGTCGACGGCGGGATAGATGCACTGGATCGGGCGCAAATCGCGCGCAAGACGAACCTCCACACGATTCGATTCCGGATTCATGTCGCGAAGAATGAAGCCGATCGTTACTCTATCCGGCCGCAGCGGGTTTGGTTCGCACATGAGGAGTTGAAGTTCGCACTTGTGCTTGAATTCTTTCATCAGTTCACCCAAGCGGCTGGCACAGTGGCCGGTTTCTCGCGCGCTTCGTCGCGCCAATTGGGGAAGGGCGAGCGCGTGCTCTTGCGGAATTCTTCGATGAGGCGGCGGACGATCTTGCGGCGGTGATCGAGTGCCTGGATGAGCAGGGTGAGGCCGTCGAAATCGTGTTCAAACCACTCGGCGGGGATGTTCTCGGCGCAGGCGGCGATTTCGTCGAGCGGCATTTCTTCGAGGCGGCTGAGCCATGGTTCGAAGCTCTCCCATCCGGTGACGCCGACGTAGACGTCGTTGCGAAGGTATACGCCGCGGAGGGGCGAATCGGGGAAGGTCCACTCGCCGGCGTTGAAGCAGTATCCCTGATCGATGAAAGTGGCGGTGTATTTCTTCTCACGCATTTTGCGCCAGAAGGCAGCCTGGCGGCCATCGGCGTTGCAGGTCCATTTGTCGAGGGCGAGAATGCCAGCGAAAGTTTCGAGATTGCGAACCTGGCCGATCATGCTCTCGGGAAGGTAATCGAGAACTTGCCCTTTGAGCGGATCGATGACATAGCGGGAGCCGAAGTGGAGGCCTTCCTTACAGGGAACTACGTGGCTGGCAAGTTGGAAGTTGAGATCGGCGGTATGCTCGACGAGCCAGCCGTCGACTTCGACGATTTCGACGATGGGTACGGGCAGGCCGACGCGCTCGGCGAGGCGGGTAGCGAAGAACTCGTTGGCGAGCACGCGCTGATGCTGCGGGTTGTTCTGGAACTTGACGACGTAGAAGTGGCCGTCATCGGCGCGCATGAGGTGGGACTGTGCGCCTCCGCGCATACGCTTGACGTGCTGGACCGCCTGGACTGGCAACGTGACTCCTGAGAACCCGCATCTGGAGCAGGATTCGAGCTAAAGCATAACGTGGCCGTGACAGGCGCTCTGTGACCTGCGACACACGTGTTTTACACTGGGAACCCATGCTCAAAGTGAAGCTTCTGACCGCGTCGGCCAAGGCGCCGACCATTGCTCATCCGGGAGAAGACCTCGGGTACGACCTTTATTCGGCGCAGACGGTGACGATCCCGGCGCGAGGACACCACATCGTTTCGACCGGGATATCCATTGAATTGGACGTTGACGGACGCCCGGCGGGGGCGTTGATTCGCGATAAGTCGTCGATGGCGGCGCGACGGGTGATCTGCACTGCGGGTGTGGTGGATGCCGGCTATCGCGGGGAGATTCGCGTGGTGATGGAGAATCTTGGCGATGCTCCGGCGGAGATTCACCAGGGAGATAAGATCGCGAATCTGATTCCGTATCCGGTGCTTACGAGCGAGGTGGAAGTGGTGGAAGAACTGGGCGAGTCGAGAAGAGCTGCCGGAGGTTTTGGGTCGACGGGACGGAAGTAGAAGTGCAGCTGTGTCAAGATGGGAAAAGTTCCAGGCTAAGTTCGAGAAGCAAGATGTTAGTCGGGCCAGGCTGAAGTGTTGAGCAAGCCAGAGTTTAGATGGCCATCGTTATAATCAAAGTGCAATGCCGCAATTTCTACCTGTTGATGAACAACTCGCATACATAAGAAAAGGCTCCGTTGAGATCATTCGCGAAGAGGAGCTTAAGGCTCGTCTGGAGAAGTCTTTGGCGACGGGCAAGCCGTTGAGGGTGAAGGCCGGATTCGATCCGACCGCGCCCGACCTTCATCTTGGACACACGGTGCTGATCCGGAAGCTGAAGCACTTCCAGGACATGGGGCACACGGTTATCTTCCTGATCGGTGATGGGACGGGATTGATTGGCGATCCGACGGGGCGGAATGCTACTCGTCCGCCGTTGACTCGCGAACAGCTCAATGCGAATGCCGAGACCTATAAGGCGCAGGTGTTCAAGATTCTTGACAAAGAAAAGACGGAGATTCGCTTCAATAGCGATTGGCTCGACAAGCTCGGGTTTGAAGGGATGATCCGGCTGACGGCGAAGTTCACGGTTTCGCAGATGCTCGAACGCGAGGACTTTCACAAGCGCTTCCAGGAAGAGAAGCCGATTTCCGTACACGAGTTGATCTATCCGATGGCGCAGGGGTATGACTCGGTCGCGCTGGAAGCCGACGTTGAGTTAGGCGGCACGGACCAGAAATTCAACCTGCTCGTGGGACGTCAATTGCAGAGAGAGTTCGGACAGCCGTCGCAGATCGTGTTGACGATGCCGCTGCTGGAAGGCACGGACGGCATTCAGAAGATGTCGAAGTCGTATGGAAATTACATCGGCATTACGGAGAGCCCGAAAGAAATTTACGGCAAGCTGATGTCGATCTCCGACCTGTTGATGTGGCGCTACTACGAGCTGCTGACGGACGTGACTACCGCCGAAATCGAAACGATGACGGCAAAGGCGAATGCAGGGGAAGCGAATCCGATGCAGTTCAAGAAAGAACTGGCACAGCGGATTGTGGCAGACTTCCACGGCGTCGAGGCAGGTCGCCAAGCGGCGGAAGACTGGGCGAAGCAGTTCCAGAAGGATGAAGTTCCGGAGAATATCGAGACGGTAACGATCGCGTTGGCGGATGTCGCTGGGTCGAATGGAGTCAGGCTGGACAAATTGCTGGCGAAAGCAGGGTTGGCGGAATCTGCGTCGGATGGTGCACGGAAGATCAAGGCGAAGGCCGTGCGCGTGGACGGCGAAGTGAAGCTGGAGCCGGTACTGCATCTGTCGGCCCCGGTGGAAGTGACAGTCCGCGCCGGACGCCTAATGAAAAAAGTGGCGATTACCTCTTAATCGCCACTCTTAATTTCTCTCTTACAGCTTTAGCGAGCCGTTGCTTTGTCGGCACGCGTGCGGGCGTAGACTTCCTGCGCCGCGCGCAGTGCGAAGCCGAACTCGATGTGGCCAGGTTTGATCTGGGCGACAATCTGCTCGAGAGCGGCGAGGACACCGATGGTGTCCATGTAGTCGTAATAGCCGAGGTGGGCGATGCGGAAGACCTGCCCCTTCATTTCGCCCTGACCATTCGCGACGATGGCACCAAATTGATCGCGGAATCGGCGAACGATTTCGGTGGAGTCGACTCCGGCTGGAGGGACAAGAGCCGTCAGGGCTGCTGCCGGCGCCGAGGGCGAGAAAAGTTCCAGGCCGAGTGAACTGGCGGCGGCGCGAGTCATGGCGGCGGCAGTTTCGGCGTTTTCGATGAGGAGTTCGCGGCCGGCCACGAGATCGCCCTGGCCATTGGAACGGATGTAATCCATGGCGGCGGCAAGAGCGGCGATGAGCGACGTGGCGGGAGTGAAGGCGGATTCGCCGTTCTTCGCGTTCTTGCGTTCCTTCTTAAGATCGAAGTAATACCGGGGCTGGCGAGTGGTATCCATGCGTTGCCAGGCGCGTTCGCTGACAGCCAGATAAGCAAGCCCGGGCGGGATCATGACAGCCTTCTGCGAGCCACCGACGATGACATCAATGCCCCAATCGTCGACATCGAGATGGGTGGTGCCGAGTCCGGTGATGGCGTCGACGACCAGGAGGGTGTCGGTACCCTTGAGCAGAGCGGCGACTCCTTCGACGTCCTGACGAACACCGGTGGAACTCTCGGTGGCCTGCATGTAGACGACGCGAGTGTCGGAGGCGAGTTTAGCGCGGATGGAATCGAGAAAGACGGGGTGTCCGTAAGGCGCCTGAGCGAGATCGACAGCAAGACCGAACGCTTTCGCCAACTCATGCCAACGCTCGCCGAACTTCCCTGAAGTAATGACAAGGACGCGATCACCTGGATTCGTCAGGTTCGAGACCGCGGCTTCCATCGCGCCGGTTCCGGAGGATGCGAGCAAAAGTACGTCGTTGCGGGTTCCAATGAAGGTCTTGAGGTCGGACAGGACGCGCTGGTAAAGGTTGCGGAAGTCGGCGGTGCGGTGATGGAAATCAGCGGCCGCCATGGCGCGCTGCGCGACCGGGAGGAGCGGGGTAGGTCCGGGAGTAAAAAGGCGATTCTTGCGGAGCATGATTCCAGTGTAAATGTTGCGTCCGCGTATGAAGGATAAATTGAGTGTTCAGCGGACGGACACGGTCTGATAATCCTGCGGCGATCCGGCGGTGATGCCTTTTTCTCCAAAGAACATGGCCATAGCACCGCTGCGGTCCTGGGGAATGGGAATGACAAGGAGTCCGTCGGTCACGGCTTCTGGCGCGTCGCCATTCCACTGGGTGCTGCGAACAACGCCTTTCGGAATGCGGCCGATGGCTCCCATGTTCGGGTACTCGACGTCATAACGGACTGCGTGGTTCGCGATCAGAAGAAGCCGGAAATGGTGCTTGTCGTTGACGAGCAAGTAGGCGACGTCGTTGTTGGTGCCGAGACCGGAGAAGTCGCCGGTAACCTTGCCGGGCTCAAGTCCGACACTGCGAAGCCATCCGGCACCTTCGGGCGGAAGGTCTTCCATGGTGGCGAGGCGCCATCCTTCGAGTTTGTTGATGACAACAGCTTCGTTAGGCGACATGCCATCGGGAACGTATTGGGATTGAGCGGCGAATGACGGCAGTATTTTCGAAGAGCGGGCTGCGCCTACGACGACGATGATTGCAGTCAGGACACCCAAGACCAGCGCGATGCGAAGAGGGATATGGCGGTCTCGGTGATACTCGGGGATCCGTACGTTTTCCGAACCGGGGATGGCATGAATTGCGTCCGCAAGCGACCGAATGCTTTCGATGTGCTGGAGGAGGTGGTCGGCGGTGTTGCTGGCGGGAACGACCATCTCGTTGAGTTCAATCTCTCCGCGCGAGATGTTGAAGAAGGTGTTGCTGGAACAGCAGAGCTTCTGCAAATGGCCCAGGTTCTGACGCGAAAGCAAGAGGCGGGCCTGAGTTGGCTGATCCGTCCGGATGGTGAAGCGCTGGTCGAAGATGGAATCACCGGAACGGATTTCGTTGCGGCCGAGATCGGGGACGTCAGCGGAAATCGGGGTGGCGGACAGACCGAAACTGGCCCGCGCGCGCATGTGCACAGTGACGCCGGGAGCGTGTTCCGAATTCGAAAACCGAAGGAATGTGGGCAATTGGCGGTAGGCGCCGCTAATGATGAGGTCCGGCCCGTCACGGGTGACCTCGGCCTTGAGTTTGCCCGCGATTTCGCGCGCCGCGCCGGACACGTGCCAGTGCCCGTCGTACCGACTATGGAAGCGTATGTAGGCAACAATTGCGCCAACCAGAGCCACGGCGAGGACGATGAGACAGGCGGTTTGTACCGGCGAAAGCGATGTAAGCATGATCGAAATTTGGCGCGAAATCGGCTGGGGCGAATGATATCCCTGTCCTCGCGGAGCATTCAAGCCGAAAGCTTCCCTAGATGTAGCCGAAAGGTCATGTAGGGTGGTGCCTCTATAATGGCGATTTGAGGCAGTGATAAAGAGGACGATATGAGCATTGGAGAACGTATTACCAAGGACATCACGACGGCGATGAAGGCCCGGGAGGAACTGAGGCTTTCGACGTTGCGGATGGTGAAATCGGCACTGAAGAACAAAGAGATCGACAAGCGGGAGCCGCTGGACGAGAAGGAAGAACTGGCGGTGTTGAGCACGCTGATCAAGCAGCGGAAGGATTCCATCGATCAGTTCACGAAGGGTGGTCGTCAGGAACTGGCGGACAAAGAGAAGGCTGAAATTGACATCATTGAGGCCTACATGCCAAAGGCACTCGGCGAAGATGAGATCGTCTCCGCGGTGAAAGCGACGATTGCGGAGATTGGTTCGCCTACCATGAAAGACATGGGAACGGTGATGAAGAACACGATGGCGAAATTCGGCGGGGCGAGAGTGGATGGGAAGGTCGTGAGCGAGATCGTGAAAAGGGAGCTATCGAAACAGTAATCCGTCCGGGTGATTCGTCACCCGGCTAGTGAAACAAAAGCCCTGCGTGATTCGCGCAGGGCTTTTGTGATGCGAGTCTGTTTAGAACGTGGTGCTGACAGTGAACCGCAGTGTCTTGCGGGGTTCGAGTATGGAGTATCCGGGGGCGTAGTTTGCGATTGCCTGAGCGTAGCTGACATCACCCGCGCCGGTGGCCGGGAACATGTTACGAGTGATGGTGCTGGGCGTGGTGATGAACGTGTTCAGGCGCAGCGGGTTATACGCGTAGTAGATACGGAATGGTGCATTGACGACGGGCATGATGACCTGAAGTTCGAGTCCGGTCGACATGCGCGGCACAAAGTTGGTTCCGGGAACGATCTGGAGTTCCTGGTTAAAGGACTGGTTGCCGATGCCGACACACTTGAAATTGACGTCAACAACCGGGCACCCGAAACTAGTGGTTTGCAGCGTATTGAATTGCTCGTCGTTCACCTTCAACTGAGAGTTACGCAGAGCCATATTCAGGCCGAAGTCGGCGAAGGTCGCCAGGGTGACAGGGCCGGCAATGGGAATGCGGTACTCGAGGTTCGCGATGATGTTGGTGTCTCCGCCGGGATAAATGAGGCGGCGAACCGGGATGGGTACCGTCTGACTTCCGCGACGCGGGTTGTTCGGGTCGAGCGGGATGCCGCTGCAAGGAACACCTGGGTTGGTAAGGCACGGATCGTCAGGAGAGAAGTAGGGAGCGTCCACCTTCTCGACGAAATACGCCAACGGCGAAATTGAGCGAATGTCGAAGCCGCGGATGTCGTTCTCGCCACCGGAGAAGAAGCGCTCGAAGGGGGGCGCAACTTTGCCGGCATAACCGCTCAGGAACGAGGCCTGAATGCGATAGCCGAGAGTCTGCCGGGCTTCGTACGGTTCTTTCATGCGCGGCTTGATGCCCTTCATCGGAATGAACTGTTTCCATTCGAAGATCGGGCGAATAGATGCGACGTTGCCGCCGAGACCTGAGATTTCGCTTGCGAGGAAGAAGCTCTTTCCGGAATGCGGCTGTTGCGGATGGTCGATGGTGCTCCGCGAGATGCTGGGAATGACCTTGCTGGTGATGACACCTTTCAGCGAGTCGGGTCCGGAGATGGTACGGAAACTCAACGTCTGGAAGTACAGACGTGAGGCATCGCTGAATACTTCAACGGAGGAGTTGTCGAAGGCGTAGGTGAGTCCGAGTCGGGTGAACGAGCGCCGCAACGGATAGCTGGCGGAGACTGTAAAACCTGTCGAGGACTGGCTGAAGTTCTGGAGTGTGTTCAGGATCGCTTCATTGAAGTTCTGCTGAACGCCGGACGCGATCTGGAGTTCCTTCGCGTAGTTGTAGTCGAACCGGCGGCTGAACACCGTAAAGCCGAACTGCAGCGGACGGTCGAACGCATAGGGCTCAGTGAATCCGAAGAGAATGTTCCGCGAGCGGTCGCCAACGGAGGCCTGAACGGTCAGAGTTTCGCCGACACCCAGGAAGTTGTTGGTCTCGTAGGTGATTCCGATAAACGATCCGGAAAGACCGCTGACACCACCATTGAGGCCGATGGAGTTCTTGCCCTTTTCCTTTACCTTCAGCAGAAGGTCAACCGTGGCGTTCTGATTGTCCTGCTTAACTTCCGAATCCTGCTCCGGTTGGAGAGGTTCGAAATAGCCGAGCTGGTTGAGGCGGAGCAAGCTGAGTTCCCAAAGCTTGCCGTTGTAGATGCCGCCTTCTTCAAGAGCCAATTCGCGACGGATTACCTTGTCGCGAGTGGTGGTGTTGCCCTTGAACTCAATGCGCCGGACCGAATACTGCTTGCCTTCGTCGAGGTCGAAGGTGACGGTGATGAGCTTCTTTTCGTCGTCGATGTCGGTATTCGGAACCGGGGTGAAATTGATGTAGCCAATTCCGGTGTAGGCGTCGCGGAGGTTCTTGATGCCCTTGCGAAGGTTCTCAACGTTGAATATCTCGCCGTCCTTCATGGGGATTTGACGTCGAAGCAACGCGAGATCCTGAATGGCTTTGTTGCCGGTGAACTTGACTTCCTTCAGGCGGAAGCGATCCCCTTCCTCGACGGGCATGGTGATGTCCACGACCTTGCCGTGACGAGGCTTGAAGGGGAAGTACCAGGCCACACCACCGACATCGCGAATCTTCGTTTTCGGATCCTGAACAAGGGCCTTGAAGTAGCCCTTCTGTTGGTAGGCATCGCGAACGCGTTCGGCGTCTTCGTTCAGCTTGCTTGCGTCGTAGGTTTTCGAGAAAAGATTCTCAAGGAAAATGGATCTCGGAATGCCGATGGGCCGCAGGTTCTTCATCGCCCTGCGGAGTTCGCGAGAGCCCAACTTCTTATTGCCTTCGAACTTGATGCTGCCGACTTTGACCTTGGGACCTTCTTTAATCACGAAGGTGACGCCCACTGAGGCCGGAGGAATGGGGCGAACTTCCGGGGTGATAGTAGCGAACTGGCGGCCGTGTTCCGCAAGCAATGCCTGAAGGACGACCTGCGCACGCTTGACCTTGGTTGGGTCGTACTGGCTTTCCTGGGTGAGTCCGACTTTGCGTTCCTTGAAGCGCTGGAGGACATCTGACTGGGCTACGGAACTCAGGCCGACATACTTGATTTCGCGGATAGTCGGTTTTTCTTTCACGTAGACGTGGATGATCCAGCCTTTATCGCTCTGCTCACGTTCGAAGCGAAGGTCTTCGAAGTAGCCGGTATTCCAGAGGGAGTTGAAGTCACGTTCGAGTGTCTGTTGATCGTAGACGTCGCCGGGCTTGCTGAACATGCGGGCACGGATCGTTTCGCCGGGAATACGGCGGTTGCCGTGAGGCACAATTTCGGTGATTACCTCCTGCTGTGCTAAGGCAAATCCGGCAAAGAGGATCAGAACGAGAAAAAGACCCAACAACCGGGAAACAATACCGGGAGAGTTCAGCCTTAAATTAGGGACGAGGGTGCGATAGAAACGCGCCGGTTCCCTTCGCGACAGATGGAAGCTAGGAATAAGACAACCTCGGGTCACGTGATGAAGGAAATGTGAATTATAAAGTGCAGCAGTTTATCACGCCAAATTCCTGCTAATTAAACCGTTTACGCGATTGGGACGAATGGAAATCTGTGGTGAGATCGCCACGACTGAGTCGCGGTTACCACACCCTAGTCCAAATCGTGCAAGCCGAAGCGTTTCGTGTGCTCTTCAACCTGCTGCAGGATGGCAAGTCCCAACTGGAGAGCGCGACGTCCTTCTTCCAGTGTTACCACGGGCCGCGAACGGTCCTGCACCGCCTGCAAGAAAGCTTTCAACTCTGCTTTCAGCGGCTCTTCCTGCGCGACGGGAGGTTTTTCCATTTTGATTCCCGATTGCGCGAGAACCGCCGCACCGGAAAACAATTGCCGAGCGGCGGCCAGATCCGCTGAGCCCAACAAACCCGGATGCTCGGGAATGGTTGCGGGCATCGGGACAGGCATACTGGATCCTTTCGAGACCGTGAAGACGAGAACGTCCTGCCGGCCGTAGTCAACGGAGATGTACTGGCGTTTCTGGAAGAAGCGAAGTTTGCGAACGCGTTCGGTACTGACGCGGCTGGCGGTGAAATTGGCGACGCATCCGGATTCGAACTCCACTCGGACGTTGCAGATGTCCACCTTCGGAGAAAGGATCGGCAGGCCGACGGCGCGAATTTCTTTCACGGGGGAGGGGACGAAGGACAAGACGATGTCGAGGTCATGGATCATCAGGTCGAGAACGACGTCCACATCGAGCGCGCGAGGAGTGAACACACTGAGACGGTGGACCTCGAAGAACATCGGGTGATTCAACAGCGGGACGGTGGCACGCACGGCGGGATTGAATCGTTCGAGATGCCCGACCATGCCGATGCGGTTGTGTCGGGCGGCCAGTTCAAGGATTTCATCGGCCTGCTGGAGTGTGGCAGCGATCGGCTTTTCGATCAGGACATCGACACCAGCTTCCATCAGTTGGCGAGCGACGGCAGCATGATGGATGGTGGGGACAGCAACGGAGGCGGCATCGGGCTTAGCGGCTTTTAAAAGGGCAGCGACGGAGGAAAACGCGGAGACGCCGTACTTGGATGCCTGCTCCTGCGCGCGGCCGAGGTCGGAGTCTACGATGCCGCAGAAGTCGATTAAACCTTCCTGCCGAAGTTCGTGATATACGCGCCCGTGGTTTTTGCCAAAAGCTCCGGCGCCAATGACTGCGACTTTCGTTTTTGCCACCTAGCTGACCGCCTTCTTCAGGATTGCGATCTGTCCCGCGTGATAGAGGTCGTGCTGGACCATTCCCTGGAGCAGAACGTAGAAGCTGTGATCGCGGTTTGGTGCGTTGTCAGAGAGCTTCGCGTCCGGGAATGCTCGCACGGCACGAATGAATGCTTCGTGCTTCTTGCGAAGATCGCTGATGCAGTCTCGCCAACTGGAGTCGGTGGTGTCTGTGACGGCTGGCCAATCCTGTGCGGGAGAAAGTTCCATCGGCTGTCCGCTTAAACGTGTGACAACGGCGACTTTCCAGGCGCGGATGTGATGGACGATTTCCCAAATTGAGTGGGCATTCGAAACGGGATGAGCGGCAGCCTGCAGGGCGGTGATGCCGTCGAGGATCTTCATCAAAGGATCGCCGTGCCAGGCGTCGCCGTCGAAGGCGCGGTCGAGTTGGTCAACGATGCGGTCGATTTCGGACATGCGCACCATGTTAATGGCGGGGCAAAGGGTTAGGAAAGCGCCGAGCAGCGGTATTAAAGATTCGTGAAGGCAGCTGAGTGCATCCGATACAGGAATCGAAAACCTGTGTTGGAGACCTGCTGAATGTTCGTCTGCAAGCGCCCTTTCGCCTTTATTGCTTTAGTTCTGTTGCTGGTGGCTGGTGTTGGCTGTACGTCCAATGCTGCTGACAGCCCTGCTTCGAAGTCGCCATTCTCTGACTACCGCACGCAAAAACCGGGAACAGTTCACAAGATCACGCCCGCAGATCTTCCGGCACCGTATGTCACGAAGTCTGTCGATAACGGGCCCGACCAGGTCGACCGCCCAGCGAAAGCGTGGCCACAAGTGCCGGCCGGTTTCAAGGTGGAGTTGTTCGCCACGGGATTACAGAATCCGCGGTTGATGCGAACGGCGCCGAACGGAGACGTGTTCCTGGCCGAGAGCAGAGCAGGGGAGATCAAGGTCTTTCGTGGCGTGACGAATGACGGCAAGGCACAGCAGACGGAAGTCTATGCGACCGGACTGAAGCAGCCGTTTGGGATCAACTTCTATCCGCCGGGACCTAACCCGCAGTGGGTCTACGTGGCGAACACGGATTCGGTGGTGCGGTTTCCGTATAAGGCTGGCGATCTGAAGGCGACGGGTAAGCCGGAGCAAATCGCGGATTTGCCGGGTGGAGGTCGTCTGCGTGGTGGTGGTCACTGGACGCGAGACATAGTTTTTTCAAATGATGGAAAGAAGATGTATGTGTCGGTCGGTTCGCACTCGAACGTGGACGATACGGACAATAATCCGGTTGAGCATGAACGGGCGGCAGTCCTGGAAATGAGTCCGGACGGATCGGGGCGGCGGATTTACGCGTCCGGCATCCGGAACGCAGTGGGAATCGAGGTGCACCCGAAGACCGGGCAACTTTGGGTATCAGTAAACGAGCGCGACGAGTTGGGAGATAACCTGCCGCCGGAGTACATCACGCATGTGCAGGACGGCGGGTTCTACGGATGGCCGTGGTACTACATCGGCGGGAACCAGGATCCGCGGCATAAGGGGAAGCATCCGGAGTTGAAGAACAAGGTGATTGTGCCGGATGTGCTGGTCCAGCCGCACAATGCGTCGTTGCAGATGCTGTTCTACCAGGGGCAGCAGTTTCCGGCGGAGTACCGTGGCGGAATTTTCGCGGCACAGCACGGATCGTGGAACAAGGCGATAAGGACGGGATACGAGGTCATCTTTGTTCCGGTGGACCAGAATGGAAAGGCAACCGGTGAGTATCGGGACTTCATGACAGGTTTCGTAACGCAGGATGGCGATGTGTGGGGCAGGCCTGTGGGAGTAGCGGTGATGAAGGATGGAAGCTTGCTGGTCTCGGACGATGGAGGAAAGGTGATCTGGAGGGTGAGTTACCAGAAGTAACGAGCCCGGCGCTCCGTAGGGCATGCCTGTACAATCAAGGGTTATGCCAGTTACAGCGCGCTCATATGCAAAGATCAACATCGGCCTGTGTATCGGGGCGCGAAGGGACAATGGTTTTCACGACCTGCTGACCGTCTACCAGACGGTGGATGCCTACGACACGATTCGCGTGCAGATGGGAAAGGGCACGGGGATCGAAATCCGGTGCAAAGATCCGCGAGTTCCGGCGGACGAGACAAATACCTGTTACCGGGTAGCTGAACGTGTCCTGCGGAAGGTGAGGCAGCGCGGAAAGCTGACCATCACGATTGAGAAGAACCTGCCGGTGCAAGGCGGGTTGGGGGCGGGTTCGTCGAATGCGGTGGCAACGATGCTGGCGCTGGAAAAGGAACTGAAAGAGCCGCTTTCGCCGGAAGACAAGTTGAATATTGCGGCAGAGGTGGGTTCGGATCTGCCGCTGTTCCTGGTGGGGGGGACCATCCTGGGCATCGGACGTGGAGAGCAGGTGTTCCCATTGCAGGATCTGCCTCCGATTGCGTGTGTGCTGGTGACACCTGATCGGGCGGTATCAACTCCGGAAGCTTTCGCGGAGTGGGACGAGAAATTTGCAACGCAGGGGCCGGCGCGCGATCCCGCGAAATTGTCTAAATTGACGCAGAGTACCGGCTCCGATACAATTAAGCCGTTCAGTCGAGCTGCATTTAGCTGGCTGATGGGTACCTCAACCGGTGTTCCCACTGCGAGTGGGGACCGGGCCGAGACACTGCTTCTCGACCTCGTCCGTGCCGGGATCGAAAACGACTTCGAACGCGTCGTCTTTCCTAAGCATCCCGAATTGCGTGACGTGAAGCGTGTGTTAGAGCGCGAAGGTGCGCGTTATGCGTCCCTGTCGGGCTCTGGTTCCGCTCTGTATGGACTGTTCGATGAGGCGGAAGCTGCCGAGAATGCGGCGGCAAAGCTGAATGCGGATGGCGTACCGGCGCGGGCCACAAGCACACTGACCAGAGCAGAGTACTGGCAGAGGATGTTCGAATGATTTAGTGATTTGGTAATTGAAAAACGTCACGACAGTTCTCCAATTTACCGAATTACCAAATTTCGAAATTACCAAATGCTTTTGGGCGGTCGACTAATGGTAGGTCAAGTGCCATTCCACCCCGCCAAGCGCTGCGCGCTCGTCGGGGACCCCGGGTCGAGAATGGTTTTGGCGTTTGCAGATGAGTATTACTGGGCGGTCGACTAATGGTAGGTCAAGTGCCTTTGGAGCACTTTGTCTAGGTTCGAATCCTAGCCGCCCAGCCAGGTTTTAGGGTCAAGGTAAATTGGGTCAAAGGAAAGCGGTTCTGAATTCTCATGTCAACGGCTCCTGAATTGGCAAAGCAATCCAATCCTGGTCAAACGACCGCAAGGGCGGACGCTATGGCGACGGCGGCAACCACCGCAGAGAAGAAGGACGAGCACGCTCAGTCCAAAGAACGCAAACCCCAACAGCGCCGGATCGATGAAAAGTTCAAGATCTTTTCCGGAACCGCGAATCCCGGGCTGGCGGACGAAGTGTGCCATTACCTCGGCCTGGAGCGCGGGCAATCGCTGGTGACGCGGTTCTCGGATGGCGAGAACTACGTGCAGTTGCTGGAAAACGTGCGCGGTGCGGATGTGTTCATCCTGCAGCCGACATCGCATCCGGTGGACGAGCACATCATCGAGTTGCTGTTGTTTATCGACGCGTTGAAGCGCGCGTCGGCACGGCGCATTACGGCGGTGATCCCGTATTTCGGGTACGCACGGCAGGACCGCAAGGACAAGCCGCGCTCGCCGATCTCTTCGAAGCTGATTGCCGACCTGTTGACGACGGCCGGTGCGCATCGCGCCGTGATTGTGGACCTGCATGCGCCGCAGTTGCAGGGATTTTTCAACATCCCGGTGGACCACCTGTTTGCGTCGCCGGTGCTGGTGGATTATTTCCGCAAGCTGGCGTTGCCGGATTTGACGGTTGTTTCGCCGGATGCGGGCGGCGTGGAGCGCGCAAGGTTCTTTGCGAAGAAGATGGATAGCGCGCTGGCGATTGTCGATAAGCGCCGTGTAGCGATGGATGTGACGGAAGTGATGCACGTGATCGGCGATGTGGAAGGCCGGACCTGCGTAATTCTGGACGACATCATCGATACCGCAGGCACTTTGTGCAAGACAGCGGCTGCGCTGAAACAGAACGGAGCAAAACGAGTTTTCGCGTGTGCAACACACGCAGTACTTTCCGGCCCGGCGATCCAGAACATCGCGAACTCGGTGCTGGAACAGGTAGTGGTGACGAACACAATTCCGCTGACGGAAGCCGGACGTAACGAGCCGAAGATCAAGGTGCTGTCGATTGCAGGCCTGATTGGCTCGGCGATCAAGTCGATTCACGAAGAGACTTCGGTCAGCAAACTTTTTGTCTGATAGACGCTAAAGGAATCAAGTTATGGCTACAGCAATAGAGAGCTTCAATGTGAAGGCCGCCGGACGCGAGAGCCGCGGTAAAAACGAAGCGCGTCGTCTGCGCAAGAGCGGCTCCATCCCCGCAGTGGTATACGGAGCGGGCAAAGCGCCACTATCGGTGGCTGTGGATCCAAAGCAGGTGTTCCGCATCCTGAAGTCCGATTCGGGTCACAACACGATTTTCGACCTGGAACTCGAGGGCGAAAAGACGAAAGCGATGATCGTGGACTGGCAGACGGAACCGATCAAGGGTTCGCTTCTGCACATCGACCTGAAGCGGATCGCGATGGACCAGAAGCTGAAAGTCACGGTACCGGTCGTGCTGAAGGGCGATCCGATCGGCGTGAAGACGCAGGGTGGAATTCTGGAGCAGGTGCTGCGTGAAGTGGAAGTTGAGTGTTTGCCCAGCGATATTCCTCCGCACATCGACGTAGACGTTTCGCACCTGGAATTCGGTCATGTGCTGCGCGTCAGCGAGTTACCGCATGGCGAAGGCAAGCTGAAGTTCCTGACGGACGAAGACCAGCCGGTCGCACACGTCATCGCCGTGAAGGAAGTGGTGGAAGCCGCTCCCGCGGAAGGCGCAGAAGCTGCCGCTGGCGCTGCTCCGGCCGAGCCCGAAGTCATCAAGAAGGGCAAGCAGGAGACCGAAGAGGGCGCTGCTCCGGCCAAGGAAGAGAAGGGAAAGAAGTAACCGCCAAGGACACAGGGCACGAAGATGTTCTGGGGTTTCCGCCCTGGAGCATCCTCGGTGGAACCCAGTGACCTTTGTGGTTGAGAGATATGAAACTGATCGTGGGGCTTGGAAATCCGGGTGTGGAATACGAACTCACGCCCCACAATCTTGGTTTTCTTACCGTGAACCTGCTGGCAGAACGCGAGAAGGTCACGGTGAACAACCGGCACTGCCGGGCACAGACAGGGCGCATGCGGATCGGTCCGCACGACGTTTTGCTGGCCAAGCCGGAAACGTTCATGAACTTGAGCGGGCAGGCGGTGCGGGAACTGGTGGAAAAGTACGAAGTCGATGTTTCCGCCGACCTGATCGTGGTGCACGACGAACTCGATTTGCCGTTTGGCACGGTTCGCATCAAGCAGCGCGGCGGGACGGCAGGCCACAACGGATTGGAAAGCATTCTTGGCGCGCTTGGGACCGATCAGTTTACGCGCGTGAGAATGGGCATCGCGCCGGAACATCCGGTGCGCGACGCAGCCCAAT
The DNA here is from genome assembly GCA_035561515.1 of Terriglobales bacterium. Lineage (NCBI taxonomy): Bacteria > Pseudomonadati > Acidobacteriota > Terriglobia > Terriglobales > Terriglobales bacterium. The sequence goes on from DATMXP010000027.1 coordinate 188,659, forward strand.
ACGTTCTGGCGCAGTTTAAGAAGTCGCAGTACGAGGCGGTTGACCTGTTGCTGGATACAGCGGCGGACGCGGTGATGGCGATCGTTACCGACGGGGCGCAGGCAGCGATGAACCGTTTTAACCGCAAGGCGCAATCGGAAGAGACAGGAAGCGCCGAGGCGGGAAAGTAAAGGATTGGAGACAAGAATGAATCGCACATACGAACTCATGTTCATCGTTCGTCCCGACATGGCGGACGAAGACGTGGACAAGGTAATTTCGACGGTCGAGAACCAGATCACCTCCGCCGGTGGAACGGTGAAGAGCGTCGAGCGCATGGGCAAGCGCCGCTTGGCCTATCTGGTCCGGAATTTTGCAGACGGACTGTACATCCTGGTGACGATTGAAGGTCCGGGCTCGGCGATCCGCGAAGTGGAGCGCCGCCTGCGCGTGACGGAACCGGTGATCAAGTTCATCACCGTGCGCGTCGACGAAGAGCAGAAGCGCCTCGACAAGGTGAAGAAGATCCGGGATGCACATCGTCGTGGACAGGGCACGCACGCCGCAGCGGCGGCAGCCGAAGCCGCGCAGGTGCAGGCCAGCGCGGAGCCCACGCCGGAAGCACCAGCCCAGGCGTAAGAACCCTTGCACCGAAGGTGCACAACGAATTTGAAGCCCACACGGGCGAAAGAGAAATAGGAGATTTATGGCTGACGAAGTGAACGACCAACCGCAGGCACCAGCCGTGACGACAACGACGGAAGGTGGAGCACGTCCGCAGGGTGGACGTCCGCCACGCACCGGCCCCGGCGGCCCGGGTGGCGCGCGCGAGCCGCGCAAGTATTTCCGCCGCAAGAAGGTGTGCAAGTTCTGCACCGAGAAGATTGACGCGATTGATTACAAGGACTTCCGGCTGCTCGGACAGTTTGTTGCCGAGAGCGGAAGGATTGTTCCCCGGCGGTTGAGCGGAGTTTGCACGCCGCATCAGCGTCGGCTCGGACGGGCGATCAAGCAGGCCCGCAACATCGCCCTGCTGCCGTTCGGACAGCGCCAGTAGCGCATTTTGGTTTACGCGTGGCGGAGTTCCGCCATGGCAGCGCCGCCGTGCAGGCGGCATACATCAAGATCGGAGTCATGAGATGGAAGTCATCCTGAAAGAAGATGTTCCAAAGCTTGGCCACCGCGGCGATGTGGTAAAGGTCGCCGACGGATACGGCCGTAATTTCCTGCTGCCGAAGAAGCTCGCGATTGAGGCGACGGCAGGCAACAAGAAAGTGATCGAGCAGATGAAGGCCGCTGCGGTCCGCAAGACGCAGAAGGACAAAGCCGATGCCGAGGCGCTGGCGAAGCAGTTCGATGGCGTGTCGATCACGCTGGTCCGCCGTTCGGGCGAGCACGAGCAGTTGTTCGGTTCGGTTACGTCGTCGGACATCGCGGCTGAACTCGAGAAGCAGGGTTTCACCGTGGACCGCCGCAAGATCCAACTCGACGAGCCGATCAAGACGCTCGGCGATTTCAATGTGGCGCTCCGGTTGTTCCGCGAAGTGACGGCATCAATCAAGGTCACGGTCGCGAAGGAAGCAGAAGCGCAGTAAAACAGTCGTTAGTTTTTAGTCGTTAGTCGTTGGTCAACGACTCGCGAAGCATTTGGGGCCGCTCGTCTTCGAGCGGCTTCGTCTTTTTTCGATCATTACCCACTAACCACTACGTGCCTTCTTCCAGTAGACTCTCTTCGCATGAAGTGCTCGGTCTTCTGCGGCATCAGCGTCGACGGCTTTCTCGCCCGTCCCAATCACAAACTCGACTTCCTCCATGGCACTGGTGAAGGCGGGCCACTCGGTTTCCATGCGTTCTATAACAGTGTGGACGTCGTTGTGATCGGCCGCAAAACGTTCGAAGTCGTACGCGGGTTTGGAGGATGGTTCTACGGCAAGAAGCCGGTTGTGGTACTAAGCCGCCGCAAACTCGATTTTTCGAAACTGAAAGGCGCTGTCATCCAGCAAATGTCCGGCAGACCCGCCGACGTCGTGAAGCAGCTCGAAAAGCAAAACTTCGAGCACGCCTATATCGACGGCGGCATCACCATCCAGCGCTTTCTCGCCGCCGGCCTCATCGACCGCATGACCGTCACTCGCGTGCCCGTTCTGATCGGGAAAGGCATCCCACTTTTTGGTTCCTTAGCGAAAGACATCAGGCTCGAGCACGTCAGAACCCGCAGCTCGAAAGGCGGAGCAGTCCAGACCCAATACAACATTGCTCCCGTCGCGAAGAAGTCTTCCTCGAAATCGAAAGCTAAGAAGGCGCGAGCCAAGGCAGCCGGCCGGAAATGAAATTCTGTGACACCGACTAGCAATTGACCTCTTTGTTACAATCCTCCGTTTCATCTAACCGTCTATGAAAGCCATTGTCGTGACCCGCACCGGTGGGCCTGATTCCCTGGAAGTGCAGGAGATTCCCGGCCCCGAGCCAAAAGAAAACCAACTTCTCGTTAACGTAAGAGCCTGTGGCGTGAACTTCGCCGACATCCTGATGGCGAGTGGCACCTATGCGGGCGGGCCGAAGCCTCCCTTCATCGCCGGGCGCGAGTTTTCTGGTCGCGTGCTGTCGACCGGAGAAAACGTAATGGGTTACGCACAGGCAAACGGATTCGCCGAGCGAATTGTCACGCGGCGCGAATTCCTGTGGGAGAAGCCGGACGCGTGGTCATTCGAAGAGGCGGCAGCATTCCCGGTGAACTATTTCACTGCGTTCTTCGCGTACTGGTGGGCGGGATTGTGGGCACCCGCGGGACAGCAGCCATCGAGGGTGTCGCAGGGAAAGCCGAGCGTGCTAATCCATGCAGTCGCCGGCGGTGTGGGAACGGCGGCGGTGCAGATTGGTAAATTGCTTGGCGTCGAGATGTACGGCACGTCGTCCTCGGACGAGAAACTCGCGAAGGCACAGCAACTCGGGCTGAATCATCCGATCAACTACAAGGAATTGGATTACGAAAAAGTGGTCTGCGAACGAACGAAGAACCAGGGCGTTGACGCCGTGCTGGAGATGCTCGGCGGAGAACATACTGCCAAGAGTACGCGTTGCCTGAAGTTCGGCGGGCGGGTCATCGTTTATGGTTCGGCGACAGGAGCAGCGCACCACTTCGACACGCGAACGATGTACGCGAAGAACTGTGCGGTACACGGGCTGTGGTTATCTCCGTTGTCGATGCATCCGGAATACATGGAACCAGCGTGGAAACAGTTGTCGGAGTGGATTGCGCAAGGACATTTGCGTCCGCAGGTTGGACATGTGTATCCGATTGAGAAAGCGCCGGAAGCATTTCGCACAATGCTGGAGCGAAAGAACTACGGAAAGCTTGTCCTGAAATTCTAGACTCAAAAACCATCGACTCATCCCAATCAATGGGATTGCCTATGCCGAATCGTTTACTTTCACACTTCTCGCTCGTCTATCTCTTCGACGTCGCAAGTTAATCAATTGCACGGATGAAGCTCGGACACGATGTGTCTGAATATTGAACTAGCTGAAGATTTCAGGAGAGATTTGAGATGACGAAGTTCGTGAAGTGTGTGCTTTTGTTGACAGTGCTGGCAGTTGCAGTAGGGGCGTTCGCAGCCGAGAAATCGATTACGTTCTCGTCGCCGACAAACCTGAATGGTCAGAAGATTGAGCCTGGTGATTACAAACTGAAGTACGACATTAACGGCACCACGGCTAACGTAGAGATCCTGAAGAACAAGAAAACGGTTGCATCCGCGACCGGCCAAGTGATTGACGCCACGCAGAAAGCGGATCGGAACCGCGTTGTGAACAGCAAGAACGGCGACGGCACTTACTCGCTAGTCGAACTTCAGTTCGCGAAAGATAAGACTGCGATTCGCTTTAGCCCGGAGACGGCTTCCGGCAAATAACAGAAGTTCTCCCATGGTGACCCGGGGAGCCTTGCGGCTCCCCGCTTTTTTTCTTGCCACAATTGGTGGTAATGCGACCCACAATCCGAGGTGCGTTGCGTCACGGCAGCCGAATTGGCCAAGGGCTAACATGCAAACTGAGCAATCACGGAAGTAATACGAGATTGCCACCCCCATAAGCTGTTTGGAGATGAAATGAAGAAAGTTTTGATCGCCATCATGTTGGTCTGCATTCTTAGTGTTGTCGCGTTGGCTACAGACCGCACCGTGAATTTCAGGACGCCAACGGTCGTAAATGGACAGAAGTTGCCAGCCGGCGAATATACCCTTCGCTATGACGTGAAAGGTGATACGGCGGACGTGCAGATTCTCAAGGGTAAGAAAGTGGTTGCCACTTCCAAGGCATCGGTTGTGGACGTGAAGGACGGTGTTCGCTACGACGGTGTGGTTCGCAGCCCGAATGCGGACGGTTCCGAATCGCTGAAAGAGATCCAGGTCGCAAAAGACAAGAAAGTGATTCGACTGGAAACCGGCGACACCGCAGTTGGTAAGTAGCGTCAGTTGAAATCAAAGAAGGCGCGCCACGGCGCGCCTTGCTTCTTTGTTACAGCTTTTGCCTATTTCAATTTTTCCAATTCAGCAAGAAGCGTGACATTGCCGCCCGTGACTTTTACTTCCCGTTCCCAGGCGGTGTAACCGTTCTTCTTCACAGCGATCCTATACTCACCGGGCGTGAGGTGAATGGCCGATGGCGTGTTGCCGACGAACTTGCCGTTCACTTCGATGTCAGCGCCGACTGGAGAGGACGAGACCTCGACCTTGGTGTCGGATGAAACCGTTGCCGGCGACTGATTGACGGAGGCATTCACGGCCGGCTTCGCAAGCGCCCAGTCACGGTTGATGACCTGGCAGGCGTCGCCGACGGCATTGCCCAGGGTGCGAGTGGAACGGCTCAGAATGGCGTCGCCGTCGCGATTGAAGACGACAACCTTGTTGTCTCGACGGACGAGATCCTTGCCGCCTTCGTGGTGGAGCAGTACGACATAGTCGGCCTTTTCGCGCCTGTTATTGACGACAACGTTGCCGCATTTTTCGCTGAAGGTCTTGATGATCTCGGCGGTTTGCGGGCGCGCACCGCCACTCATTTCGCCGCCAAACGAGTCATCGCTGCCGCCCGAATGGCCCTGAACTTCCCAGGAACTGCTTTCCTCGACATAAACGCGAGGACCTTCCGCCGCGATCGCTACCAGCGAAAACATTACAAATAACGAGCTAAGTACGAGCCTCATAACTATCCTTTCTTCTCCTGTCGATGGGGCCCTACAACTTAACTTGGATTTTTCTTGAACCCGACTGCGTACAAGTTGTTGCGCGAGTACTCATCGGAAAATTTCCGCAACCGGAATCGGCTGGTAACCGTTGCTCCCAGAGACGACCAAGACTTCGCCGCCAGGTAAACGAACCGCAGTATGCCGAACGTGCGCCTCGGTCATTTGCGGACCCTCCTGCGAGGTGCCTGTGCCGGGATCAAAGATTTCGGTGTTCTGGGTGGCAACGCCGCTGATTTTCCACCCTCCGGCCAGAAGTAGTTTGCCGTTGTTCAGTAAGGTGACGGTGTGCCCGCTCCGGGCGAGCACGAGGTTACCGGCGAGAGTGAACTGACCCGTCGCGGGGTCGTAGATCTCCGCCGTAGCGACCTGGTCGGTCTGCCCGCCGAGGTCGTCGGTGGATTGGCCGCCGAGGACCAGCACCTTGCCATTCGTCAGCAACGTCGCGGTGTGATTGAAGCGACTGATATGGAGCGAGCCTGTCGTGGTGAAATTGCCTGTGGCCGGATCATAAATTTCAGCGCTACTCAGCGAGTAAACAGGGCAGTTGCCGGTGCAATTGTTGTTGCGTCCACCAACAATCAGCACGCGACCGTCGGGAAGCAAAGTCGCCGTGTGCAGCCAACGGCCTTCGTTCATGGTATTCGCGGCGGTAAACTTGCCGGTCGCCGGATCGTAGATCTCCGTATTGGTGGAGGCGCCGAACCCGCTTCCGCGCAACTGAATGCCGCCGGTGACGAGCACCCGCGAATCCTTCAACTGCGTAGTCACGTGATGACGTCGAGGGAAATTCATGTCCGGTCCGGCAGAAAATGTCTTTGTAGCTGGATCGTACAGTTCGCTCGACGTGAAGACGGGATCGAAGTCATCGCCCGGCAGCAGCGGGTTGTAGCCGCCGGCGATGATGACTCTGCCATCCGGAAGTGAAAACGACGCGTGAGCCATGCGGGCGGTCGTGAGAGACCCGTCAGTCGCATATTTGTTTTCCGCGGGGACATAGCGATACGCGAGTTGGTGAATGTTGTTAAGACCGCGTCCGCCCACAATGAGCACAGAGCCATCCGCGAGCAAGTTGGTGGTGTGGTAATCGAAGCCGTCGGGGGGATTGGAGGTCAGGTCGAAACGCTTGGCGTAGTCACGAACGGTGACAACGGCTTCGGCGTACTTCGAGGAATCGGCAGCGCTGGTGGCGCGCACGTGATACGTGCCGGGTGTGGTTGGTGCGAGGTACTCACCGGTGGGCAGCACATTGCCGCCCGCTGTGCCTTCGCGAACGCTGTAAGTGAACGCGGTATTCGAATGGCCGGAGACGGTGGCGGAAAAATTCGCGCCGGTGGCCACGAGGATATTCGCCGTTGCCGGAGAGATGGTGATGGAAACAGGTGACGGAGGCGGGGTCGTCGACGATCCACCACCGCCGCAAGCGGACAGAACACACAGACATAAGAGCGTGACGAGGGCGGCAGCCCACGTCGGGACTTTCCAAACTTTCTGCATTACTGATGTTCCTTTGGGTTGCTGACGAGCGTCAGCCTAGGGCTTTACACGATTGGACGCATGACCCGTGACAAGGTGAGCATCCCTGAATTGTCACGGGCCGTCGTCTCAATTTGATCGCTTTATCCCACTTAATATTTTGGCATATTGGGATCGATCTTTTCCGCCCACGCCAAAATACCGCCGGTCAGGTTGCGGACTTTGGTGAAACCCGCCTGACGAAGGAAGTCTACGGCCTTGGCGCTGCGAACGCCGGAGCGGCAATGAGCCACGATCTCACGACTGGAGTCGAGTTCGCTCACCCGCTTTGGGAGATCGTTCAACGGAATGAGATAGCCATTGATATTGCAGATCTGATATTCGTTCGGTTCACGCACGTCGAGCACGAACAGGTCTTCGCCCGCATCCTTGCGGCGCTTGAGTTCTTCCACCGAGATGGTGGGAATCTGATTGTCCACTGGTTTTTCTTCCCCACGAATTCCGCAGAATTCGTTGTAATCGATCAGTGCATTGATAGTACGGTGCGTGCCGCACGCAGGGCAATCAGGATTTTTCCGCAGCTTGAGTTCGCGGAAGCGCATGGCGAGAGCGTCGACGAGGAGCAGGCGTCCGATGAGCGGTTCTCCGGAGCCAAGGATAAGCTTGATGGCTTCGGTGGCCTGCATTACACCAACGAGTCCGGGGAGGATTCCGAGCACGCCACCTTCAGCGCAGGAAGGAACGAGTCCGGGCGGAGGCGGTTCGGGATACAGGCAGCGATAGCACGGCCCCTGTTCGGTGGCGAAGACGCTGACCTGTCCTTCGAAACGAAAGATGGATCCGTAGACATTCGGCTTTCCGGTGAGCACGCAAGCGTCATTGACGAGATAGCGCGTGGGGAAGTTGTCGGTGCCATCGACGATCATGTCGAAGTCACGGAAGAGCTCGAGAGCATTGGCGCTGGTGAGGCGCGTTTCGTAACGCACGACGTTGATATGCGGATTGATGGCCTTCAGCTTGTCTTCCGCGGAATCGAGCTTCTTGCGACCAACGTCGGCAGTGGTGTGGATGATCTGACGTTGAAGGTTGGTGAAGTCGACGACGTCGAAATCGACGATGCCGATCGTGCCGACACCCGCGGCGGCTAAGTACAGCGCAAGCGGCGAGCCCAAGCCTCCGGCGCCGACGCAAAGAACTTTGGCGGCCTTTAGCTTCAACTGACCGTCCATGCCAACTTCCGGCATGATCAAGTGGCGCGAATAGCGCAAAACTTCGTCATTCGACAGCGAAACGGATTGAGGAAGAGAAGTAACAGTAGCCATAACTCAGCGTCCACCAGCGATGGAAGGCACAATGGACAAGGTATCGGTGGCGGAGACCGGAGTTTTGTCCTTGGCCAGGTAACGGATGTCTTCGTCGTTGAGGTAAACGTTCACGAAGGCGCGAAGCTGCCCGGCTTCGGTGAACAGGTGCTTGCGCAAGTCAGGGTGAACGCTGGTGAGCTGCGACAATGCTTCACCCACGGTTGCGGCCGAGACTTCCACGGCGTCTTTCTTCTCAGCGTACTGACGGAGTGGTGTAGGGATCAGAACCTTCATAGCGAGTTTGACATCCTTCTTGGATTGAATTGTCAGCGAGCGATGCCGGAAGCGACTTCCAGCCTGATCTGTTCGTCCTGAAAAAACTTGTCTTCTTCCTGCGTGCCCGAGAGCAAAAACGAATTTGTCTTGTCCGCCCGACCTTGTACAACCGAGGTGATCACGTACGAGCAGCCGATCCAGTGAGCTTCCGCGAGGTCGGTTTTTGACCACTGGGCGGGATGATCCGGATGGGAATGATAAAAGCCGACGATATCGAGACCGCGTTCGCGTCCTTCCCGCTGGATCTTTACTAGCTCACGCGGATCGATGTTGTAGCGGTCGTGAGGCTGATCCTGACGGGTATTGCCGCAACGAACTGCGGCGCTGACGTAGTTAGTGCCATCCGTGATGGTCCCGAGCAGGACTCCGCAGCATTCGTGCGGATAGGTCTCTTCGCCGTGACGGCGAATCTCATCGTACTCGGGTTGGCGCATCAGAAGCATTATTCCTCCCAGAACCGTTCGCTTAGATATTTGTCCGCGTTGTCGCAAAGGACAGTAACAATTGTCGCGCGTTCTCCGCGCCGTGCGCATTCGTGCGCGACTTGCAATGAGCCTACGACAGCCGCAGCCGCAGACACGCCGACCAGCAACCCCTCTTGCCGAGCCAGTCGCTTGCACATGTCGTAAGCCGACTCTGTGGTGATCTCGAGATTGGCGTCGGCGAGCTTCGGATCGTAAATCTTCGGGACGATCGCCGAAAGCATGTGCTTAGCGCCTTCGATGCCGTGAAAAGGTGAGTCGGGCTGAAGTGAGATGCATTGAATGAACGGGTTCAGTTCCTTCAGGCGGCGACTGGTACCGACAAAGGTGCCGCTCGTACCCATCATGCAAACGAAGTGGGTAACGCGTCCTCCGGTTTGATCCCAGATCTCTCGAGCGGTCCCGCAATAGTGGGCGCGCCAGTTGGCATCGTTCGAGTACTGATCGGCGTAGAAGTAGCGCGCGGGATCCGCCTCGGCGAGTGCCCGGGCCATAACGATGGCACCGTCGGATCCTTCGGCTGGATCGCTGTAAACGATCTCGACGTCGTAAGCCTTGAGGATGCGCTTACGCTCGGGCGAGACATTGGACGGCATGCAGAGCGTGACGGGAAAATCGAGTGCCGCTCCGAGCATCGCGTAGGCAATTCCCGTATTGCCGCTCGTCGCATCGAGCAGGCGCTTGCCGGCGGTAAGTTGGCCGGATTCAATCGCCGCTTTCACGATGGAGGAAGCTGCACGGTCCTTGATCGAGCCACCGGGATTGGTCCATTCGGCCTTACCGAGAAGCTCAATGCCGGGCAGGTTTTCTGTTACGCGCTCCAGGCGAAGGAGCGGGGTGTTGCCGATGGTTTCCAATAGGCGGACGCCCGTCCGGTATGTATTTCGGATAGGCTTCGCCGCCAGTTGATTGAAGGCAACTGTCATAAGACTGGGATTCTGTCCATCAATGAGAAAGGAGCGATATACGCTCGTGTCCCGCCAGAGCGAACCCCAAAAGGGGCAACGGACGGCACATCTCACCATCCACAATTACCTGATCCGATGCACGAGGGTGTCAGAAGGCGTCAAAATTACTTGGGTGCCCGAACCTTGGTGCGGTACAGGTAGAGGGGAATAGCCGTAACATGGTATGGTTCATGGTTTGAGCTAACCGATTGGAAACAACAGAGAATGGCCAAAAAGAGAGAAACATCGTTACGGTCCAGCGACACAAAACTTCGCACTTACGATCAAGCGCTCGAGTGGTTGCGCGGACACGGATTTGAACTTCTAGAAGCCCCCGGCACACAGGGACGTACCTTCCTGAAGAAGAACAATATTTCTGCGGCGATTGAGCGCACGGCGGACGGCAACACCAAGGTGTTTGCATATCCGGGATACCTGCTGGGCGGCGAGATTTCCAAGCTGGTCAACAAAGGTTACCAACAGTTCCTGAAGACGACGAAGACGGAGATCGGCGCCACCGCCGACATCCTGAAGGCACTGCATGCCTTCGCCGAGGAGTTGAAAGAGGCAACCGGGTTGCCGAGCCTCTACAACGAGTCTTTGGGAACGGTGAGCGAAAGCTATCACTACGACCGTGTCAACGGACGCGAGGAAGCTGCGCGCAAGCCGCGGCCGTGGGAGAAATTGCAGCCTGCCAAAAAAAGAGCATAGCGGCGCAAACTATCCCGCTTTCTTCAGGCGTGCGGCTCTCTTCTTTGCAGGGAATGCCTCCGGGCGTCCAATGCTGTAATACATGAAACCAGCCTGGGACATTTCTTCCGGAACATAAAGATTCCTGCCATCGACTACGATCGGGTACTTCATCTGTAGCTGCAACCGGGCAAGGTCAAGGCTCTCGAATTCTTCCCAATCGGTAAGGATGAGAAGGGCGTCGGCATCCAGCGCCGCATCGTAGGCATTTTCGGCATAGCCGAGTTTGCCATCCAGAATTTCGCGGGCACGATCCATCGCGGCCGGATCATAGGCGACTACCTCACAACGCTCATTCAACAAGTGCCGGATGATCGCGATCGCCGGCGATTCGCGAATGTCGTCGGTTCCTCCCTTAAAGGACAAACCTAAAACGGCGATGCGCTTTCCCTTCAAAGTCCAAAGCGCATTTCGAACTTTGCGCACGAACCGTGTGGCCTGACGCTCGTTGATGCGGATGACTTCGTCGAGAAGCCCGAAGTCGAAACCGTTTGTGCGCGCCACGGAGCGGAAAGCTTTCAAGTCTTTCGGAAAGCAGGAGCCGCCATAGCCGATGCCGGGACTGAGGAACTTCGACCCGATGCGAGAGTCCGAACCAATTCCCTTGCAGACCTGCTCGATATCGGCGCCTACGCTTTCGCAGAGATTCGCCACGGCATTGATGAAAGAAATCTTCATGGCGAGGAAGGCGTTGGAAGCGTGCTTGATCAACTCTGCTGAACGAGCGCTGGTAACGATCAACTGAGGTTGTGCCGAGGCGTGGTCGGGCTCAGGGATCGAGTGTTCCTGCTTGCGATACGCGCCGGAAGTAAGAGGCTCGTACAGACTGGAAAGTACCCTGGCAGCCCGGTCGGAGTTGGCGCCGATCACGATGCGATCAGGGAATAGGAAATCTGTTACCGCGGTTCCTTCGCGCAAGAACTCCGGATTGGAAGCGACCTCGAAGAGGTGCTCGGGTGCGCCGTTCAGAACCATAATCTTCCGCACCCATTCGCTGGTACAAACCGGAACGGTACTTTTTTCAACGACGATTTTGTAGTCGTTGACGACGTGAGCTACTTCGCGCGACACCGCTTCTACATGAGACAGATCGCATTCACCGTCCTCGCTCGAGGGAGTACCAACCGCGATAAATATCACCTGGCTTTTTTGAACGGCGTCCCGCAGGGAAGAGCTGAAAGTCAGGCGGTCGCCTACATGGCGGGCCAGCAGTTCGGGCAGGAACTTTTCATGGATGGGAATCTCGCCGTGCCGCAGGGCATCGATCTTGCGAGTATCGTTATCAATGCAGATTACGTTGTGACCTAATTCGGCAAAACAGGCGGCTGCCACCAGCCCGACGTATCCAGATCCAACAATCGCCAGCCTCATTCGTTCCCCAAAATACGAGAGTAGACGCCGTGCGTCCCCAGCACGGACGTAGAGTGTGGATGCCCTGCCTACCTGACGAGATGTAAGTTGAACGGCGTGCAAGTCATGCCAAATCCTGCATTTAACTTCGTTCGGTGGAGGAGGTGCTGCGTATTCGGGGCAAATCCGGACTCGTCTGCAATATTTACCGAGCCTGCGAGCGTTCCTACGTAGCTGGCCAAAGCACCGCCTGTTTGCGTGTTGTATTTGAAGGACTTACAGGCCGGGAGTTTTGGCACGCCAATCGCAATAGCAAGATCGGACAGTTTGTGCGCCGCAGCCAGAATGGCCCGCGAACGAGCGGAAAGCGGCGCAGGGAGTCGACGAACTCCTTATCTCCCGGAGGAATTTCGCAATGAAGATCCGTAGCTTAATGATGCTTCCGTTGGCCGCCACGTTGATGCTGCCAGCCGTTGCCCAGCAGAACGCGTCCCAGGACCAGAATCAGGCCACACAATCTCAACCGGCCCAGGACCAGGCCCAGGCTCAGCCGGACCAGACTTCGGCCCGCCAGCCGCTCACTCCCGAACAGCATGAAGGTTTCTGGGGCAAGCTGAATCCATTTGCCCGCAAGAAGTATGTTCAGCGCCAGATGAGCCCGATCCGCAATCGCGTGAACGAACTGGACGAACTCACCGCGGCGAACGCCAAGAACCTTAAGGACGTCGATAGCCGTGCACAGGAAGGCATTCGCCTAGCGAACAACAAAGCCACCGAAGCCGACCAGCATGCAATCGAAGCCGGCAATCGCGCTCAGCAGGCTCACCAGACTGCGCAGCAGGCCAGCACTCGTTTGCAGACCGTGGAGCAGGTGATCACGAACTTCGACCAGTATCAGGCGACCAACCAGACTGAACTTCGTTTCCGCTCGGGCCAGACCGCGCTGAGCAAGAACGCGAAGGAGGCTCTGGACGAACTGGCCAGCTCGCTACAGGGTCAGAACAACTACATCATCGAAGTGCAGGGATTCTCGCCGGGTAACAGCGCGGCCTCGATCCAGGCTTCGCAGAAGATGGCCGATGCGGTTGTCCGTTACATGGTGCTGAACCACGACATCCCGGTGTATCGCATCTTCACGCTGGGCATGGGCAATGCCAAAGTGGCGCAGCCCGCGGCTGAGCAGCAGGAAGGCAGCAAGCCGGCGAAGGCTTACCGCGGACCTCGCGTGCAGGTTTCGGTGCTGAAGAACACCAGCGTTGACCAGTTGAACCAGCAGGCGATGGCGACGCCGCAGCAGAACACGTTCGGCACGCAGTCGCAGCAGGGTGGCGTGGCCGGAGCAGCTTCTCAGTCGCAGAACCAGTACCAGCAGACGCCGTCCAGCGGTATGCAGCAGCAGGGTGTGCAGAGCAACACGACGCAGGAAAAGCCGTCGGCTCAGCAGCCCGAGAGCAATCGATAGTTCCAACAACCCCCAGAACGGAACGCCCGTCGCGTATAGCGGCGGGTTTTCTTTTTTGCCGCACCACGTCCACAGTTCTACAGCCGAATTTGGCGAGTGCGGGTAATGCATGCTGCGATATGCTGATTTGGTTATGCGGTTCTCGTCTTACGATTCGCCAATCGGTCATCTTCTCCTGGTCGCATCTGATCAGGGCGTTCGCGAAATCTCCTTCGACTACAACCGGGCGAGGCTTGCTGCTGCTCGCGGGAGGAAGGACGGGATCGAGTCGGACGAAGCACTCTTGCAGTGCCGAGCTGAACTTGATGCCTACTTCGCGGGTACGCTGAGGGAGTTTACGGTTCCTCTGGATCTTCGCGGGACAGACTTCCAGATGCGCTGCTGGCGGGCGTTGCTGGAGATTCCCTATGGCGAGACGTGTTCTTATGCGGACTTGGCCCGCAAGGTGGGGAGTCCGCGAGGATTTCGCGCCGTAGGTATGGCGAACCACGATAATCCGATTCCGATCATTGTGCCGTGTCATCGGGTGATCACCAGTGACCGCAAGTTGGGTGGCTACGGTGGCGGATTGGATGTGAAAGAGAAGCTGTTGCGTCTGGAAGGGGCACGGTGGCGTGAACCGCATCCTACGCTCGCGTTTGCAGCGCAGCCTTAGCTCTTTACCGGGCGATCAGTGGAACCGCGATCAGGGCAGCGAACATTCCCACGCGCTGCAGCCGTCCCGCACGTTCTTTCAGAACGATCCAAGCCAGAATGACTGTGGTCGCCGGATAAAGGGACGAAAGTACGGTGGCAACGTCGAGACGACCATGCCGCACTGCATAGACAAACAGAGCGTTTCCCACCGAGTCCATCACGCCGGAGAACATCATGAACGGCAGGAACTTGCGAACGGGCTGCCAGGGACGTCCGAGGACGGCGATAATCAGGAACATCTCGATGATGGAAGCGGCACGCGCGGCAGCCAGCGGCCAATACACCGCCTCGTGTGACGCCTGCTTACTGCAAATGAGGTAAGCTCCGAATCCGACTCCAGCAATCACGGCCAAGCCAAGTCCGCGAGGCCGTCCCAACTCACCGTTTGGCAATGCGATGAGCCATATTGCTATCGCGGCGATGCCGAAGCCCACCAACTGAACACCGGAGGGCAGACCTTCATTCCAGATTCCGAATACGACCGGAAGAGCAGCAGTAATGATTGCGGCGATCGGAGCGTTGATGCCCATGTGCCCGACGGCAAGCGCTTTGTAGAGCGAGACAAGTCCGAGGCCACCGGTAAGTCCCGCACCAACGCCCCATAAGAGGGCAGTCTGTGAAGGCATGGGGTCGCCGGTCAGGATCGCCATGGCCAACATGAAAATGAGTCCGGTGCCGTGCGCGACAACAACGACACCGAAGGCATTAGAGCCCTTAGTGCCGAGGCCTCCGGTGAAATCTCCGGCGCCCCACGCTGCCGCTGCCGCAAGCGAGAGAGATGCGCTAATGTATTCCCCTGTCATTCCGAAATTCGATTCTCACTTGCAGGAGCATGAATTGGCAATTCCGCAATTCTGCCGATAAAAAAGCCCGGCTACGTGAGCCGGGCGCGAAAGAAGCAGTGTGAGGAATCAGGCGGCCTTGCCAACCGCCGCAAAATGGGGTGCCATAACCGTGAACGGACGCTGCATTTCAAACAGCACATTGCTGGAACCGACCACATAGTAGTTTGGACTCTGTGTCGGCGGCAGTAAGGCCGCAATGTCCTTGCGGAAATGCGGATGGCTGCCAACGAAGGTCCCATTGCTCCATACCTTCAGCAGAGCCCCGGTGAAGGCGCCATTGACTGGGCCATCCATCGAGGTCTGGTTGTCCTGACATCCGGAGATCAGGATCACCGAGCAGGCTGGATTGATGCGACGGAATGGCCCCAAAGTGAGGCGGATGTCGTCGTACATTTTCTTGTTCTTCTGATATGTCTCGAACTGGACATCCGGCGGCATTGCTTTGATCTTGGTCGAAGTGTCTTTTGCCATCCGGGTCTTTTCCTCGAACTTCGGCAGCATTTCCCTTGGCGTTTGGAACATGGCCTTGGTGACGGTGCCGCTATGGCAGCTGTCGGAGAGGGAGAAGATGCGAACGCCTGGCCTGAAAGAGCACCAGAGCTGGAATAGTTCGTCATCGATCAACTGCCGGTCATACAGGACCCAGGTTTCGTCGAGACCGTCCGGTTCATCATCGGCTGCGTCATTGATCTGACCACCATGGCCGGAATAGGTGAGCAGGAAGGTGTCCGTTGGTTTAGCAAGAGAGGCGACCTTCTTGATCGTTGTGATCACATTCGCCGCAGTTGCCTGAGCGGTTAGTAGCTTCTGTGTCTGATAGCCCTGCGCCTTCGCGATTGCCTCCATATCGAGAGCATCTTTTTCGCAGGCGTTAAGCTGACCGGACCAACCGTTGTAGTGCGCGGGGTCGACCCGGTTCAGACCGATGTGAAGTGAGTATCCCTTTGAGGGTGGGAATGGGATTGTTTTCTCAGGCATCTTTCCTCCTTGAAAGGTGGGGACTGAATTAACCAAGGAGTCGTCTCAGACAGAAGTGCGTCTGAAACAGAAGGAGCTTAGCACCGATGACGTGTGCAAACCCGACCTTTTCTTCTGTGTTCCAAAAATGGGAATGCCGCAGTTGTGGTGCAATATAGGGCCAACAAGAAAAGCGCGCCGAGGTGGCGCGCTTTAACGGTGAAGTTGTTCAGTTCTTATTCGGCGTACGAAAAAGTCAGTTTCACCTTAGCGACTTCGATGAGGTCGCCATGAGTGAGTTCTGTCGGTCCTGAGATCTCGCTGTCGTTCACCTTCACCCTGACGTCTTTCTCTGATGCGGCGATGAAGTATTTGTTCTCGCGCTTGTTAATGACAGCCGCCACCTTTGGCGCGAACCAACCCTTCAATTTGATGGAAGCCATGTCGGACTTGCCGATGACGGTAAGCTTGCCGCTGAGCACATACTCCTGCTGGTCCGTCTTGCCATGCATGACTTGGAGTTGCCCGATACGCTCTTTCGCCGGTGCGGCAGCAGCACCCGCACCTGCGGCCTGCTGGCCGATCATTTCTTTCGCCTTGCGGGTATCGAGGACCATGGTGGCTTCCAACTGCGGCACGGGAGCGGAAGGGGCCTCAGCGTGGTGAGGTTCGCCAGTCTCACCGCGTACTTCATCCCAATACGAAATCGTGTGCTTGCCGATGAGAATGACGTCTCCATGCTTCAGGGCGGCACGATTAATACGGCGGTTATTCACGAAGGTGCCGTTCAGGCTGTTGTTGTCTTCGAGGACGAAATGGTCGTTTTCCCACACGAGACGGGCGTGATGCCCGGAGACGGCAAGGTTATCGATGTGGACGTTGTTGTCCGGCAAGCGGCCGATTGTCATCGAAGAGCCGTCCTTCAGCTCATATTCCTTGAGGACTGCCTGCTCGAACTTCAAATAGAGTTTTGCCATTTCGGACTCCCTCCGCCGGGTAACACCGTGCTCAGCAGCTTTTTGTACCATGGGAGCACGGTAAACCGCAGCAGCAAACACGTGATGTTATCTTCCCCGCCACCGTCTCTGGCTGCATCTATTAGCAACTGGCATGCGTGCCGCAAATCGGGTGTATTGCTGACAACTTCGGCCATGGCATCGTCGGGGACGTGGCGCGTAAGGCCATCACTGCAAAGAATGAGGACATCGCCGGGAGCGGCCATACGGTCATCAAGATCCGGCTTAACTGATGGTTCGCTGCCGAGGGCCTTGATGATGATGTTCTGCATCTTGGAAACACGAGCTTCGGCGAGAGTGATCAGGCCACGGCGAACCTGTTCCATCACAAGCGAATGGTCATTTGTGAGTTGTTCGATGTCGCCATTGCGGACGAGGTAGATGCGGCTGTCGCCGACGTGGCCAATGGAGAAGAACGCTCCCTTTGCGTCTGTGCTGACAGCGACCAACGTCGAACCCATCCCGGAGTGTGCGGCATTCGCGCTGGCTGCTTCGTAAACAGCCTGGTTCGCCAACTGAATAGCGCTGCCAAGGCGGTTGGCCCGGTCGGCGAGTCCTTCGACTTGCTCACCTATCTTGGGAAAATGCCCACTTCGGACCGAAGTTCGATAGTAGTTCAGGACGGTATCTACGCCGATCTTGCTTGCGACTTCGCCGGCGGCTTGTCCGCCCATGCCGTCGCAGACGACGTAAATGCCGTAACGCGTGTCGTACCCGAAGTTGTCTTCGTTATTCGAGCGAACGCAGCCGACGTCGGTTTTTCCAGCAACCTCAACCCTGAAACCCATTCCATGCCCTGGTGGTGCGAAGCAAATCGTATCGCAGAATCATCGTCTCCGATGTTGCTGCTCAAGGCACTGGAGACTCGCATCCATATTTATGCACCTGCCGCCGCGCCGTGTAGTTGGCGGATTGTACTTAGCGATTTTGCCGATTGGCAAGAAGATAATCGGAACAATGGGACGCGAAGCTTGAGCCAGCAACCCCAGTGTTGCCAGAAACTTAAAAGCCCCGAGCCGAAGCCCGGGGCAGGGAGCAGCAGACTCTAATAGCCGGTTCCGAGAACGTCGTAGTAGTAGTTGATGAAGGCCCTCTTAGGAGCATCTTTCAGGCCGCTAAGCGGTATCACCTGCTGGAAAGTGTAGTTGCCCTTCATCGGAACTGCCCCCAGGCGTGTAACCCGCCCGTCCGCAAGTTCCAGGTAGACGTTCACAGGCATCCGGAAATTGTCGTCTACATTCGACTGCGTAATTTTCAGACTGACGTTGAAAACGCCGTTCTCGCCGTTGCCGACCGCAGACTCCAGCTTGTAATTGGGCAGTTGAGTTCCGTAAACATATTGGTCAAAGAACCAGTCCATCTTGCCGTTGCCGCCGAGATTCATGCCGACCTAGCGTCATGTGCTTTTCCAGCATTGCTTTGAAGTCCTCAGTGGAAGCGGCCTTGTTCTGGTAGGTCTGGACGAAGTCGTGCATCATGGCCTGGAATTCCCCGTCACGCTTCTGAGGATCCCACATCATCATCCTCACCATGTGAAGCACGAAAGCACCCTTCGGATAGACAAGCCGGCTGTAGATTCCGCCGGTGCGAGCAGTGCTGGCGCGGTACCCGAGGGTTAGCGGGCCAACATCGATCGCACGAAAACCTTCCTTGTTCTTCTCCGTGAGCAGGTCCAGTTGATCTTTCCAAAACTTGAGAAACTCGCCGTTGTTCTTCTGGATCACCTGGATGAAAAGTGAAGCCGCGAACTCTGAGAACCCTTCACTCATCCACTGATCGCGATAAGAGTTCCATGCGACCGTGTGTCCCCACCATTGATGCGCGACTTCATGAGCCGCAACCGTTTTCCAGTATCCGCGAGTATCGTCCAGGCCAAGCTGATGTCGAACCGTGCCGTCGAAGAAGGAACACATGGGCAGGTAGACGAGGTTAGGCCACGACTGACCGTACGAGCACGCCGTCTGGGGCGTCATGGATACACGTTTATGTGGGATGGACCCGAAGTAGGAGTCATACAGTGCCATGGAAAGCTGGGCTTCCGCCAAAGGCTTCTTCATGAGTGTTCCCATATCCATGGTGCCTAAAGCCAAGCCGCTGTCCTGATGATTGACAGAGATATCGTCAGTTCCTTCGGCGACGTGTCGAATCGCGGTGATCACGTCGGGCGAGTTCTTGTTGGCGTAGGATTCAACCAGGTAGTTGGACTTCTGCAGCTTGACTTCGACCTTCTTGTATTCGCCCAAGTTGAATCCGGCCACGGTGAGCGGGATATCGCTCTTGAAGATCGTAACGTTCTGGTCGCCCTGAATGCCTTCGCTGACCAGCGTTCCGGTTGCGACAACCTGGATCTTCTTCGGGGTACTGAACTTCAACTCGTACATCGAGAATTCGTCTGTGCTGGCATTCGGATACCAGGTAGAGCGGGCAACGGGGTAGTAGTTCCCGCCACCTTCGTTACGAATGGCATCCTTGCCTTCATACTTGGTGCGAACCTGAAACTTCTCGCCCTTCGTCAGACCTTTCGGAAGAATGACCCAGTAATCGAAATCGCGATCCTTGTCCTCCTGGATGAACTGGAGCGGGCTGCCGGCTGCGTCGGTTACCTGCTGGACGCGGAGCCTCGAGAACAGGCTGAAGTTCAAGGCACGTAAGTCGTTCACCCGTGATACCACCGTCGCGAGGGCGTTACCTTTCAGGGAGGCGTTTCTCTCGATTACGGTGTCGAGATTCTGGGCTTCGATGTTGAAGGTCGTGTTTTCCTGGGTGCCATTCGCTGTGCCGTTTGCATATTCGCCGCTGTAGTGGAAGGCCGTGTAGATTCCGAACTTCATATCGTCGTAGATCATCAGCGAGATTTCTTCCGGCTGTACTCCTTCACACCCATGCGGGTCGATGCAGAGAAGCATTTTGCCGCTGTATTTCTGCCCATTGATGAAGGCAAGGAAGAAACCTCCGGGATCGGAGCTTAGGACATCCTGCAAGATCCTGGCGTCGTAATTCGTTTGGATTCGCTTGCGGGCGTTCTCCTGAGACTCACGCAGCGCTTCGAAAGCTCCTGGTACTGCTCCCTGCATAGGGGTACCGGCCTTCTTCAGCTCTTCATACGTGTTGTCGGTGAAGCGCAGAACGACGCGGGTGAAGGTCTCGGTCATGCTGGTTTCGTTGCTCTTGGTGAGATAAGAGAGAACACGCTGTTCGAAGGGAAGTGGTGGAGCGAGGTTGAACGTACCCTGCCCATTGAATATTGCCCCTGTGACCTTTCCGTTTACGGGAGCCAGGAATGAAAACGTACCCTGCGTGAAGGTGAACGTAGCAGCGTCGCGCTTCAGCACGAAGTTGGTAACGGTCACTCCTTCAGAGCCGACGCCGATGTCGCGTAACTGTCGATAGACAGGATCGGAGTTACCGTTTTCAACCGGCTTGTCGGCGAGACATACATTCGCAAATAACAGTAGAAAAAGCAGACAGCTGAGGACTTTGGACATGGAGACTCCAGATGATTCGGCGAATTATCGCAGGAGTTTTTCATAACGGACGTGTTCTGAATCACAATTCCCAGAATCCGGAATCCGTTTTGGGAACGGTGGTTTCGAGGGGTTATCACCGCAAAACACGTTCCGTTGCACGGTGGGACGTGACCCATGTCACGGCAGGGGCAACCTACCGGTACTGTAATCAGCGGCAGGGAAACGAGTGCCCCTGAGGGAAGTGCCATGAATGACGTCCCGAAGAACCCGAAGACGGAAATGCTGAAATGTCCGCTATGTGAAGGGCGCGGCGAGCTGTGCAAGGCTGACTTGGTTGACCGATTGAGCGAGAAGGACTTAGGCCATAAAGTCGAGAACTACATGGCCATCGTGGAAGCCGAGACAAACGAGTCGCTGCACGCGGCCGAGGCGGGAACGAAGGAGAGCGTCACGGCCTGGAATCTTACGCATTTCCTCTGGCGCAGGAGCCCGAAGGAATAAGAGATCGTCCGGCGGCGGGAAGTGCGGCGGGCATGACCTGCCAAGCCGGATAAGAGCTGGTGACTCCCAGCTCATTTACCGGGACTGCAAACTTGCGGTCCCGGATTTTTTTGCACTCAAGGACGTGGCCATGAGGCAGATACGGGTGTTCCCTTTTGGGACAAACCGTACCATTCAAGCCAATCGTTCAGGCTCCCGCAAACGCATATCGTTAGCCAATCCAATGCCGCAATCGGAACTCAAACGCGTGCTCCGGCAATTGCTATGGCCGAACGGGACAGTCGTCCTGCTGGCAGCGATCGCGATTGCGAGCGGCTTGTTCCGCAAACCGATAGCACACACAGCTGACTACGCAGCGGTGGCGGTCATTGCGGCAGGCCTGCTCACGGCGTGGCGCTTCCATGCGAAGAGGAGTATCGCTGGGCTGTTGCTGTTTGCCGGGGTGACATTCGCCTTTCAGTACGCCAACGCACAGAACCCGTCGTTGGGGGCGGCGCTGAGCCTGCTTCTGCCGCTGAACCTGGTGGCGCTCTTGATGGTGGAGGAATTCACGCTCTCGCTGGAGCCGATCGGGTACTGGGCGGGATTCGCTACGGTGCAGGCAGGAGTGCTAGCAGCCACATGTCGTCCGGGAGAAGCCGGTACATTCTGGGCCTGGGTGAACGCGGGAAAGTCGGCGTGGCCCCTGTCAATCGGGCCCATCCCGACGTTGATGTTTGCACTCGCTACGGCGGCTTTGCTCTACAAGTTCGTGAAGGAGCGGCGTCCGCTGGATGCGGGGCTGGCGTGGTCGCTGTTACCTTCGCTGCTGGCGTGTCACGCGGCTGGTTCGGTCAGAACGGCGTACCTCGCTGCGGGCGCGGTGGCGATTACCGTGTCCGTGATCGAAACCTCTTACCAGCTCGCGTATGAAGACGAGTTGACGCGTCTGCCGGGACGGCGCGCCTTCAACCAGACGATCGCCGCGCTGGATGACAAGTAC
The DNA here is from genome assembly GCA_035561515.1 of Terriglobales bacterium. Taxonomy (NCBI): domain Bacteria; kingdom Pseudomonadati; phylum Acidobacteriota; class Terriglobia; order Terriglobales; species Terriglobales bacterium. The sequence goes on from DATMXP010000027.1 coordinate 210,448, forward strand.
TCCATCGCGATGGTGGACGTAGACCATTTCAAGAAGTTCAACGACACCTACGGGCACGAAGTCGGAGACCAGGTGCTGCGCATGGTGGCCTCGCGGTTGGCGAACGTCAGTGGCGAGGGGAGACCGTTCCGCTGCGGCGGCGAAGAGTTTGCGGTGGTGTTCCCGGGGAAGTCGGCGGAAGAGGCCATGGAGCACGCGGAACTCCTGCGCCGCACGATTGAAGACACAACCTTCACCGTGCGTGGTCCGGAACGCAGCCAGAGGAAGCGCGACGAGCGGCGGTATTGCCATAGCCCGAGGCATTTGCAGAATCAACGTGTGGGAACGTCGGTCACGGTGAGCATTGGAGTGGCCCAGCCTCGGGCGGAAAACGACGATGTCCACTGGGTGATCGAGGCGGCTGATAAGGCCCTCTACGCGGCCAAGCAGCGCGGCAGGAATCGGGTGGTGGTGGCGACGGTGGGCAGGAAGCGGGCGGCTGGAGCGTAGACACAGACGCTTTTACTGCCGGTGTGCTGAAATAGCACATTATGAGTCTCGCCTTCGAACAGCTGCAGGAACTCATCTGGTCATTTAGGCAGTCCCGAGTCGTTCTCTCAGCAATCGAACTCGACGTCTTCAGCAAGATCGCATCGGGGGCAACCGCGGCGGAAGTCGGCGCCAAGATAGGAACTGATCCGCGGGCAACCGAGATGCTGTTGAACGCTCTGGTTAATCTCGAGTTGCTGACGAAGACCGATTCCAAATACTTCAACGCGGAAGTCGCGTCACGCTACTTGTCCGGCGATGCTCGGATGTCCGTGATGCACCAGGTCGGCCTCTGGAACCGTTGGAGTTCTCTGACGCAATGCGTAAAGACCGGCACGGCGGTTCTGCCGAGCGAGCGGAGCGAATCCGATACTGAGGCATTCATCGCTGCAATGCATCGGAACGCGAGCGAGCGGGCGGTGCACGTGGTGGAGTCCGTGGAGGCATCTCGTTTCCGCAAAATGCTCGATTTGGGCGGAGGATCCGGGGCCTATTCCATCGCGTTTGCGCAGGCGAACCCGGAGCTTCATGTCACGATCTTCGATCGTGCGGAGGTGCTAAAGATTGCGAGCCGGCATGTGGCGAACGCGGGATTGGCCAATCGAATTGGAACACATCCGGGCGACATGCTCGTCGATTCTTTGCCGTCTGGAAACGATTTCATTCTGCTGTCGCAGATACTGCATGCATTCGGGGTTGATGAAAATCGGCAACTGCTAAAGCGCGCGTATGCCGCGTTAAACCCGGGTGGACAAATAGCAATTCAGGAGTTTTTGCTGGATCCGGAAAGGACCTCGCCGCGGTGGGCGGTGCTGTTCTCGCTCAATATGTTGGTGGGGACGCCTTCGGGATCGTCGTACACCGAGGCAGAGATTCGAAGCTGGCTGGAGAAGGCTGGATTTCGAAATGTCCGGCACGTACCGTTGCCGCCGAATACGAATCTGATCGTGGCCGAGAAATAGGCGAATTGCGCTCGGGCCCTAATACTTTTATCCTTAGATCTGCTTATGCGGCGTGCTTGGGACGTAATTAAGGGATACATCTTCTGGACCCATACCCGTGGCAGTTTCCATTACGACGTAATGGTCACGGCCATTCTTCTCTTTATCTTCGTGACGCCGCGTGCGTGGTTCGGCGATAAACCGGCTGAGCACCGCCCACACCAGAGCGAGGTCATCGTTCAGCCTGATGGAAACAATGGGTTTATCTACGAAGTGGACGCTACGGCAGTCCGAGGTGGCTCGGAGGAGGCAGTCCGGGCGGACCTGCTGCGCGTGATTGAGCCCATCGGGGGGGAGGTTTCGATCACCAGTTTCGAGCCTGTCCGCGACTCTAAAGGCCACACGGTGTTGTATAAAGTACGCGTTCAACGTTGATCGCTGAGCAGAGTTGGGTCATCTAATCAAATATGAAGCGTAATTTTCTAGTTCAGGTCTGCCTGTTGCTGGCGATGGGAGCTTTGGCTTTTGGCCAAGGTGCCCAACTGCAAAAAGTGCTGAGCGCCATGGACCAACAGGCGGCCACATTTAAGAACGCCCAGGCGGACTTCGTCTGGGACCAGTACACGAAGGTCGTCGACGACCACGACATGCAGGAAGGGACGATCTACTTCCGGCGACAGTCGAAGACCGACGTGCAGATGGCGGCGGACATCCGCAAGCCCGCGGGCAAGCAGGTGCTGTTTGCCGACGGCAAGGTTCGGCTATACGAACCCAAGATCGACCAGGTCACCGAATACGATGCCGGCAAGAGCAAGGCCGATTTCGAAAGCTTCCTGGTGCTCGGCTTCGGCGGGGCAGGGCGTGATCTGGCGAAGTCATTTGACGTGAAATATGCGGGGACAGAGCAGGTGCAGGGAATCAATGCGGCAAAGCTGGAGTTGACCCCGAAGTCGCAACGCGTTCGTGGCATGTTCGTGAAGATCATTTTGTGGATCGATCCAGCCCGGGGCGTGTCGGTGCAGCAGCAATTCTTCGACGCAGACGGGAACTACCGCCTGGCCAAGTACTCGAACATCAAGATGAATGAAAAGCTCAGTGATGAGCAGTTCAAACTGAAGACTACGTCGAAGACAAAGACGATTCGGCCAAACGGATAAATTGTCTCTGGAACCAGAGTAGAAGCGTCGCTATACTGAGCAACCACAGTGGCGCTTCTTCGCGTCCCACCACGGTAACAAGAATTTCCCATTAGGGGTATTCATGGCCAAGTTGTTCACCATTCCGGTTCGACCGAATCCAACGCGCAGGAAGAAGGAGCGCATTTCCGATCCGCGATTCGTCGAAGGCCAGCGCATGCTGGTGGAAGCGATGAAATACCTCACCCAGCAGGACCCGCAGGAAAACCGTCCTGCCATCGAACTGCTGTCGGAGCACTTCCGCACGCAGTTCCGCATGTCGGACCGTCCGCTGGAGAAGCCCTCACAGGCTTAGGGCTCCAGCGGTTTGTCCATTTTCGGGCCCGTAGATAAATCCAACAAGGCCTCCAGCAAAACGCTGACGCCGCGATGTAAGTCGGCAGTGGGAACTCGCTCGTCTACATCGTGACCGGGATACGGCTTGCCGGGGAACCACATGCCAAAGGCGATGGAGTTGGGCAGCCGTTTGGCGTAGGTACCGCCGCCTGAAACGGCAGGCTTGATCCGCTCGCCCGTGGCGCGTTGGTAATCGGCCATGAGGCGCTTCACCAACTTCGAATTCATATCGAAGCTGAGCACCGTGTCGTCATACCAGCCATCAGCTTCCAGGCTTGCTCCGGTTGACGCGTTGAAGTCGGCTAGTTTCTTTTCAAGTTTCGCGCGGAGGTCTGCAACCGTCATCGGCGGGATATGGCGAACGTTGATCGCCTGCTTGAGCTTGCCGTCCTCGGTTGCTTTGATGGTTGCGACATTTACGTCTTCGCCGCCCCAGATCGGGTCTGACTGCGCGATTCCCAGTGCTTTGCCGTGAAGGTCGGAGCCGGCGAGTCGCGCGAACGCGAGAAGATCAGCGGCACCCGACTTCGCCAGTTTGCCATTCAGCATGTTGGCGAGAAACACGAGTGCGTTCCTTCCACCTTCAAGGTTCATGCCGGAATGCGCAGCGCGGCCGTAAACGGTGATCTGAACTTCGTTCCCGGTGCGCTCGACGTTGTACCGAAATCCATCGCCGGTTTTCGTGCGGCTCAGGTCAGCGACAGCCTGCGTTAGACCATCTTGCGAATCCGAGATCCACCTCAAAGTAGCGTCGGCACGACTGGGCACGATGCTGGTGGCGAGCCCGGCGGTCAGTTTCGTAAGCGCAAATGGAGCATTGGCCGCCGACCGAACGCGATAGGGATCGTCTGCGGTCTGCGAGAACTCCGCCCAGGCTTTCTCTCCGACTACCACGGGGAACGCCGAGTCGAGAACCAAAGTGAGGTCCGGAGCTTTGTGCGACTTCAAATACTCGGCAACGTCTTGGTTGTCGCTCTCCTCGTCGCTGCCGACTAGAAGCAGAATTGTATGCGTACGGGAAACGCCGCTTATCTGTAGCGCCTTCATCGCGAGCAGCGCCTGCACAAGCGGTCCTTTATCGTCGGCAGTGCCACGGCCGTAAATGACTCCATCCTTCACGGTCGCTTCGAACGGAGGATAGGTCCACTCTTTCGGATCGGCAGGCTGCAAATCGCCATGCACCATCAAACCCAGGACGGGCGCACCGGCAGGACCGGGCAATTCGATTTCAGTGACAAGTCCGGCGTCACGAACGGTGAAGCCCAGGTTCTCTCCCGTTTTGCGCAGCCAGGCCTGCTGTTGCTGTCGGGCTTCAACATTGCCCTTCACGGTTTGGAAGCGGACGGCCTCAGACAGCATGGGCACCATGTGTTGAGACAACTGATCCTTGTAGATGGCACGCAGCGAATCGGCTGTTACTTTCTGTTGAGCGTTGAGAAGAGCGGAAGAAACCAGTAGTGCAGCCACGAGGAAACGAATCATCATCAACTACTCTCTCCGGTGAACAGATTATTGATTCGCAATTGCATGATTACGATGGAATTTTGTCGTGCTGTTGGGACGAATCGCGGAGACTAGACCGCACGCGGCAAGCGCGATGATGGCGGGATAACATTCGAGCACATACCTTGGTTCAGGATTCGGCATCCACGCCAGGAAGGCCGTGCGGAGCAGCATAAACGAGACGAACAGCATGAAGTAAGGAATGGCATTACGCAGCAAGGCCCTAAGCGCTAGAAGAATGTAGCCAATGTTGATCGCTGCCAGCAGTATCGCCCATCGGAATTGCGGTGGATCATCCTGCCGCAGCATCCACCAATGAGAATCGATGGGGAGCATTTCGGTGCGAGGACGGAGCCATAGATCGGCTGCGCGCAGAAGTGGGAGTCCGACGTAATAACGCAGTGGATGAGAGCGAATGCGTAGTTCGGCAAGCAGGTTGAATTGCGTGTCGAGTTCGGGAGAGATGGCGTTCCCGTTTTCCGCGTAGGCTGCGAAAAGATTTTCTGTCTGAATGTGCTGGGTTTCGTCGTCGATAGCTCGCCGCGGAAGATCGCCAACCGAGATTGGTTCGCCATCCACCTTGAACCAGATATCTTCCACCGAGGAGTAATCGGCAATCCAGGTGCGGGTCCAGCGATGGAATCCGTGCGGCACAAACTCCCACGGCATGCTCGCAGTCGTGGTAGTCAGGGGCTGGAAGACGTGAAATACCCGCCAGTTACGGACGGTCCAAGGAATTAATGGGGCGAGCGCGATGAATGCCGCAAGTACGGCTCCAACGAAAATGGTCCGCTGACGGCGCCTGATCGCAATCACGAAGCTATATGCGGCGATCACCATCAGCAACATGCCACCGTCCGGACGAAGCAGAATCCCCGCTGCCAGGGCCAGTCCGCAGATAACCCAGCGAATTTTCTTGGTTGGAGCCTCCAAGGCCGCAACTGCAGCATCGAATGCAGCCGCTGCGAAGAGGATGGCAAGCGTTTCCGTGAGTGCCGCAGAGGTGTAGTTCGCAAAAAAGGGGCACAAGGCCGTCAGGACGAACGCCACCTTCGCCGCGGTCTGCGACGCAAGCCGGCGAGCTAGATCGGCAATGACGAAGCAGGTAAGAACATCGACTGCGATCTGAACAAGAAGAATAGCGTTGTAGTGCTCCACGCCGACGATCGACCACAACGCGGCAATGAACATCGGGTAGCCGGGCAGACGAACAAACGTCGGGTCAGGTGGCTGGTCGAGTCCGTAAATGCCGTGCTGGAGCCAGTTTTTGGCGATATCACCGTAGACAAAGGAATCGTAGGTGATCATCCGAAACTTGAAGAAGAACAGCAACCGAAAGGCGATGGCGGCAAGGGTTCCCACTACAAAAAAAGCCGCATTCCTGCGAAGAAACTGCCAAAATTGAGAGTGTTGGCTCATTCAGAATAGGTGATTCTGCCACAGCCATGCTGAGTCTGGTTCCTGTACGATTAGAAATACTCCTCTCATGAGCGCGAAGCCAGTCTTCTACGATCCGCAGCGTCGCCGGTGGCGCCGGCTGCGCAGGGCTTTCGATGCGCTGGCGGTCCTGTTGACGCTAGTGGTCATCTTCTTTGCTTATTCCGTTCTCAAAGATGCCGATCTTCCAAGCCTCAGTTTCGCCAATCAAAAGAAGGCCTACCGACCGCTGAAAGAGAAAGAGCGGCGCCACACGCATGTGCGTCCGGTCGGCCGACGCAAAACAGCGAAACCTGCATCGCAGGTCGCCCTCAACACCGGAGACCCAATTCGAGCGGCGTTTTACGTGACATGGGATGCGGGTAGCTTCGCCTCGTTAAAAGAGTACGTTCACCTCATCGACATCCTCTATCCGGAGTGGCTGCACGTGACCGGGAGCGATGGCCGTTTGCAGGCCGTCACCGAGTTGAACAAGATGTTCGACGTCATGCAGGGCGGACGAGTGCAGCCGGTGGACACCAAGGTTATGCCACTCATCACCTTCGAAAAGGCCGCGACCGAAGTCATGCCGCTGGTGAACAACTTCGATCCGACAACGAATGAGTGGAAGGACATTACCAACCTGCTGAAGGATCCGGCAGCGCGGCAGAATTTTCGCCAGCAACTGGGCACATTTCTTGCCAGCGATAAATACAAGGGGATCAATCTTGATTTCGAGAGTATCCCCACTCAAGACCAGGCTTATTACCGCACGTTCGTAAAAGAGCTGCACGACGACCTGAAAAGCCGCGGGATGAAACTACACATCAGCGTCCCCGTGGCAGATCGCGATTACGACTTCCGCTTCCTTTCTGCGAATTCCGACGGCCTTGTGCTGATGAATTACGACGAACACTTCGGCGGAGGCGATCCCGGGCCGATTGCGTCACAGGAATGGTTCACGAAAAACCTGGTAAGCGCGGTGAAAGAGATTCCCCGGGAAAAACTGATCTGCGCGGTTGGCAGCTACGGCTATGACTGGGAGATCGGCGCCAAGAGCGCAAAGCCTCCGGAAAGGTCCGTGCAGGAGGCTTGGCTTACCGCGGCGGAATCGGAATCAAGCATTGCATTTGACGAAGACACCTTAAATCCGCACTTCTCGTATCTCGACGACGACAACAAGCGTCACGATGTCTGGTTCCTGGATGGCGTTACCGTATTGAACCAGATGAGGGCGGCACGTGATCTCGGAATCACCACGTTTGCGTTGTGGCGGTTGGGATCCGAAGACAGGTCGTTGTGGTCGATCTGGGACTTCCCATCGGAACCGAATTCGGAGGACAAGCTCAAAGTATTGTTGCCCGGCCAGGATGTCGATATGGAGGGGGAAGGGGAGATCCTTCACATTGCCAGCGCTCCGCAAGATGGCGAGCGAAGCCTGAAAGTGGACCCGGCGACTGGGCTGGTCGTTTCTCAATCCATTGTGAAGTTTCCGGCGCCGTACGTAATCAACCAGTACGGTGCATCGCCGAATAAGATCGCGATCACATTCGACGACGGCCCCGATCCGCAATGGACGCCGAAGATTCTTGATGTATTGAAGCAAAAGAACGTAAAGGCGACATTTTTCCTGATCGGCGTCGAAGCGCAGAACTTCTCCTCGATTGCTGAACGCGTTTATCGCGAAGGACACGAGATCGGGAATCACACCTTTACGCATCCGGACATCTCGAACATCTCACGCCGCTACATGGACGTGGAACTGAACCTGACCGAGATGCTGTTTGCGAGCCGCTTCGGCGTGAGAAGTCTGCTGTTCCGTCCGCCCTACTCGATCGATCAGGAGCCGGACACCGCGGACCAGGTGCGTCCTCTTGAAGTCACGCAGGGCAAGCACCTGATTACCATCGGCGACAAACTGGATCCGAATGACTGGCAGGACAATCCGCGCCGCTCAGCTCAGCAGATCGCGCAGTACGTCTTCAATAACCTCCCGCCATGCAACGGAAAGGTCGGTTGCGGAAACATCCTGTTACTGCACGACGGCGGGGGTGACCGGTCTGAGACCGTCAAGGCTCTTCCGCTGATCATCGATGGATTGCGGGCGCGAGGATACGAACCCGTGCCAGTTTCGGACTTAATCGGCAAAACACGCGCTGAGGTGATGCCGCCGCTGGCTACGAGCAAGGAGCGCTGGATCGCTCACGTGGACCTGCTCGGGTTCAAACTCATGGGCATGGTCACGGGCTTTATCGTGATCGTCTTCTATATCGGGGACATCTTGATGAGCGCACGCCTCCTGCTCGTGGGCTCGCTGGCGATCTTCGACCGCGTTCGCGGAAGCAGGTCCGACAGGAAGCCTAAGCCGGAGTTCACTCCTCCAGTTGCTGTTCTCATTCCCGCGTTCAACGAGGAAAAGGTCATTGAAAGGACTGTACGTGCCGTCCTGATGTCGCATTACCCGAACTTCCGGGTGATCGTTATCGACGATGGCTCCAAGGACCGTACATACGAAGTGGCGAAGACAGCGTTCGCAAAAGAGATTACGGCCGGAAAAGTTTTGGTCCTGACCAAGCCGAATGCCGGTAAAGCGGAAGCGCTCAATCACGCGCTGACGTTCGTGACCGAAGAAATCTTCGTTGGCATAGATGCCGACACCGTAATCGCTCGAGAGGCGATTGCCCGCTTAGTCCCGCACTTCCTCGACACGAGAATTGCTGCCGTGGCAGGGAACGCGAAGGTCGGAAATCGGGTCAACCTGTGGACTCGTTGGCAAGCCCTGGAATACATCACCAGCCAGAACTTCGAGCGTCGGGCACTCAACGCGTTGGGAGCAGTCAGTGTAGTCCCGGGCGCGATCGGCGCCTGGCGAACGGCCGTCGTGAAGCAGGCTGGTGGCTACCACACCGATACGGTCGCCGAAGATGGCGATCTCACCATGGCGCTCCTGGAGAGCGGATATCGAGTGGTGTACGAAGACCGGGCCATTGCTTGGACCGAGGCTCCCAGCAACGCGAATGGGCTCATGCGGCAAAGGTTTCGGTGGTCGTTCGGGATCCTGCAGGCGGTTTACAAGCACCGCAGCGCGTTTGCGCGCCGGGGCGTTCTTGGTTGGGTAGCGATCCCGAACATAGTGATCTTCCAGATCCTGTTGCCGATCGTGTCCCCGTTCATTGACCTCATGTTTGTGGTCGGCCTCATTAACTACGGTTTGAACAAATACTTCCATCCGCTGACGGCAAATCCGGCCGACCTGCAGAAATTGGTGCTGTTCTTCGCTACGTTCATGGTGATCGATTTCATTGCCAGTACGATTGCGTTCTTGCTCGAACGGCGCGAGCCGAATGCCAAAGAGAATGGCTGGCTGCTGGCTCACGTCTGGTTGCAGCGCTTCGCCTATCGGCAGTTGTTCTCGCTGGTGCTGATCAAGACCCTGAAACGCGCGATGGAAGGTGGAGCTTTCGCATGGGACAAACTGGAACGCACGGCGTCAATGTCTCATGCCAAGATTGGTGCGTGAGTCGTGGTTGCCGGGACCGAAGATGCTATAGTGAAGTTGTTCTCGTGGTTTGCCCGGAAACACATCCTTCACTGTCCAACCGCCTGCTGGTTGTAGTCCTCATCGCAGCTTTTCTCAGCATTGTTTCTGGTTGCAATAAAGCTTCGAATGTCACGAAGGAAGTTGCTTACGTCAACGCGCCTCAGGTTTTTCTGCGCGATCGCCTGGCGACCATCTACGAAAAGAAGGGCACGGTTAAGCTTGGCGAGAAGGTTTATATCCTCGACCGCGAGCGGCGGTTCACCTTTGTCAGGAACGAACGGGGCGAAGAGGGCTGGCTTGCCGACCGGTATCTCACCAGCAGCGAAGTCTATGACCAATTGCAGAAACTGGCAGCCGACAATGCCAAGGCTCCGGTTCAGGCCCGCGGAATCGCACGAACCACTCTGAACCTTCATGTGACGCCCGGACGCGACACCGACCACCTGTTCCAGTTGAAAGAAGGCGAGAAGGTAGACGTACTGAAGCGGGCTACAGCCGAAAAGCCAGCGCGACTCCAGCCGTCAAGGCCGGCTGTAAGCAAATCGCAAGACGGCAAGGATCAGACCCCTCCGCCTCCGGCCCTAGAGGATTGGTCGCTGGTGCGGAACAGCAGCGGGCAGGCCGGATGGGTGTTGGGCCGCATGATCGACGTCGACATACCGCTGGAGGTCGCGCAGTATGCCGAGGGGCAGCGCATCGTCTCTAGTTTCGTCCTGAACCAGGTAAAGGACGGAGACAAGAATGTGCCTCAATATCTTGTAGTCCTAACAGACAACAAGGATGGTCTCCCGTGGGATTACAACCAGATCCGGGTGTTCTCGTGGAACCTGGCACGTCACCGGTATGAAACGGCGTATCGCGAGCGGAACCTTTACGGAGTATTCCCCGTGAAAGCGGGAACTGAGGATTTCGGCAAAGAAGGCGTCCTGCCGGTTTTCACCCTGAAAATCAAAAACATGGACGGATCCGAAACCGAACGTAAGTACCGGATGATCGGCCCCATCGTGAGAAGAGTTGCCACTCCAGAGGAACTGAAGGCCGAGGCAGCCGAGCGAGCAGCCCGCAAAGCGGCGGAGCCACCTAAAAAGTCCGGAAGAAAGTCGCGCCCCTAGGTACCTAGGTAAAAAATTCACTGTGACAACTAGGGCGTCCTGCCAGGAATCCTAATGCTTTGCAGGAGCGGACATGGCAGAAAAAGTTAAGCAGCTACAACTCAAGCGCGACTACAAAAGCTACCTGTACTACATCGATGGCGACGGAAACGTCTGCCAGAAGCCGAAGTCGGGCGATGGGAACGCCGAAGTGCTGGTCCCGAATGCCGTCCAAAGAGAAGGCCAATACCTGTATTTCATAGACAAAGACGGCGACGTAGCTCGCTCGGCCCGTGGGTCACGCAAGAAAGCCGCTTGATGTAGTCGGCCGACGCAACAGAGGTGAGTTCCTGCTCATCTGACACGTTAGCAACATACGTGCCCTGCCTCTATGTCGAGCGATAGTGCCTGGAACCTGCTTGTCTTCCGTGATGCGAAGACCGCTCTTTCGGGTCGTACTCTTCTCAACGGGCTCGTCTATCAACTAAGTTGTCCCACCTTCGACCGCACTCGGCTTGTCGACCTGCTGCTCCGGGCCGGGGAGTGGGAATGTGTCCTGGAGGATCGTCAACTCCGGTCTTCGGCGAACCGGGTTACTGACGCATTTGCCGATGCGCTCGTTTCCGGGATCCAGCCCGACATCAGGGCACTAACTCGGTTGCTACAGGGAATGCCCGTCCCCGAAAAGGTGGAAGTGTCGCCGCCGGAAGGGTTCGCGTATTACGCACTGCACCCGCTCGATTATGCCGATCTTGTTCAAAGGCTGAACCCGCAAACGGCGTTGGCTGCGGTGATAGGAATCCGCAGCATTGGAACCGCCCTTGGCGCGGTCGTAAAGGCACGTCTTCAGAAACAAGGAATTCGGGCCGACCGCATCAGCGTTCGTCCTCACGGTCATCCCTACGACCGGTGCACCCAACTCACGTCCTCACAGCAGCTGTGGGTCACCACCATGCTCGCTCAGGGGGCGAAGTTCTTCGTCGTCGATGAAGGGCCTGGCATAAGTGGGTCTTCGTTTTTATCCGTCGGCGAAGCGCTCGTGCGCACAGGTGTTCCCGAAGGACAGATCGTGTTTCTCGGCAGCAGGAGAGTAGAGCCCGACAAATTAACCGCTCCAAGCGCTCGCGAGCGATGGGTGCGGTTCCATAGTTTTCATACCGAGGGCGGCAGGTATCTCCCGACGGACGCCGACGCTAACGTGTCCGGAGGTGCATGGCGCCAGTTCGTCTTCCGAAAGCAGGAGGAATGGCCTTCATCCTGGGTGACGCTGGAACGGCAGAAATACCTGTCGGCCGATCGTTCCCGGATCTTCAAATTCGAAGGATTCGGCCGCTTTGGGACGGAGGCGAATGAGCGCGCTGTTCAGGCTGCGGATGCCGGATTTGGGCCTCGCCCGTTCGGGATGTGCGAGGGATTCGGAGCTTACCCCATGATTCAGGGGAGAACCCTGCTTCCCTCCGACGTTTCCGCCGATGTGCTAGAGCAACTCGCGAAATACTGTGTGCTCCGTCGGGAGATCAGCGCTAACTCGGAGGTCGACAGTTCCGAGCTGGAGCGTATGCTGCGCCACAATGTGGCGACTGAATTTGGGCTGGACCTTCCGCGAGACCTGGAGTTGGACATGGTACATCCGGTCATAGCTGACGGTCGCATGCTTCCCCATAAGTGGCTAAACGCCGACGGCAAATTCTTCAAGGTGGATAATGCCTGCCACGGAGACGACCATTTCTTTCCCGGGCCAGTCGATATTGCGTGGGATCTCGCCGGCACTGTCGTCGAATGGGGTGTTGATAACAGCGGAACCGACCTGTTGCTCCGTCTGTACCGCCGCGAATCGGGTGATGATGCAACCGGAAGAGTTCATGCTTACCTGCTCGCATACGCGGTCTTCAGGATGGCGTTTTGCAAGATGGCCGCGGCGTCCGTTGCCTGTACCCTCGAACGGGATCGTTTGCTCCGGGACTATCAGCGGTACAGGCTGAAAGCGGAGTCTCTCTTCTCGTTGTTATGTTGACAGCGTTGTCAACAATCATATCTAAACCGATTTGACCTCTATTGGTCGAACGTTGAAAAAATTAACAGTTCGTCCCTGATTTATGTTCGTTAGTCTACAAATTTAAGTAGTCCATCCCAACTAATTCCCAAAAACAGAAGAGTTTCGTAACGACGTCGTTGTAAGTCTCTGAAAACACGTGCTGCCTCTTCGGAATGACAATTGCGTAGAGGAGGTCACCGTTTTCCCTTACATATCAACTGGAGGCAGCATGCTTCAGGTTTCAAGAGCAACAAGGCTCGCCACTTTCCTTGGCCTCGCCCTGCTACTGATCCTGTGCAGTTCGACCTATCTTTTCGCACAGGCAAGCTTGGGCGGCATTACGGGTATCGTCCGTGATACTTCGGGTGCAGTGATCGCTAACGCCAAGGTAACCCTCATCAACGATGCCACTGGGGACAAGATCGAGACCAAGACGACTCCCGAGGGCAACTTCTCCTTCGTTCAATTGAATCCCGCCAACTACACGATCAAGGTAGAGGCGCCTAACTTCCGCACAGGCGTGTTTACGCAAGTCAAGGTAGACGCTGGCCGCGTCTATTCGATGACCACGCAACTGGAAGTCGGTGCAGCCAGCGAATCGGTAGAAGTCGTGGCTGGAACGGAGATCGTGAACACGGTCACGACAGACGTGTCCAACACCGTTCAGGCGCAACAGATGGCGGATCTGCCGCTCCTCGGCAGGAACCCGTTGAACCTCATTGCTCTTCAAGCAGGTGTCGTGGGCAATGCCCGTACGGCGACCACGATCAACGGCGGACGCCCAGCGTGGACGAATACCACCCAGGACGGCGTCAGCATCAACGACAACTACATCCGTACGAATGCGGTTGATTTCGTTCCGAACCGTCCGAGCGCGGACCAGGTGGCGGAATTCACGGTCACAACCAACAACCAGAGCGCTGAGAGTTTCGGTGGCGCATCTCAGGTAAAACTGACCACAAAGTCAGGTACGAACGACTTTCATGGTGGCGCATATTACTTCAACCGCAATTCTGATCTTGCCGCAAACTCCTGGACCAACAACTTGGCGGGGAACAAAAAGGGTTTCCTGAACCGTAACCAATTTGGAGCGAACGGCGGCGGCGCCGTCATTAAAAACCGTTTGTTCTACTACGGTTATTACGAAGGGCTGCGTCAGCGTTCGGCTGCCACGTCCGGTAGCGGTTCCGGCAACGTAGTCCCTAAGAACCCGATTTCTTCACCGGCGTCTATCGGTACCTGGATGCTTCAGGCGTGCAGCGCAGCATTAACGTGCTGAATCCGGGCGGCACGCTTTTGAACCTGCCCATCGATGCGAAGGTGAAAGGCCTCTTCATCGACCGGTATACGGGACCGATGGCGAGTCCGAATACGCCGGTCGGCACGAACCTCAATATTGCCCGCGCCATCTACAACCAGGGCAATGCCACAACTCGTAACCAGTGGGGCTACCGACTGGACTTCGAGTTGAACAAAGACCATCACTTCGAATACGTGATGCAGCGGTCGAAGGAAGTCACCGACCGTACCGATCTCGACGTCGTCAACGTGAAGAACCAGAACCCTCAAGACGGTATCGCCCGCTTCTACGTTGGCGCATGGCGCTGGACCATCTCCAATACCATGCAGAACGAAGTGCGTGCCGGTATCAACGACACGGAAGCCAACTTCAAAAACACGGAAGATTACGGGAACATCACGTTTGCCAACCTGCCGATGGGTATCACCGACCCCCGTGCCAACCAGGGTGCCGGTGTAAGCGACTACTTTGGACAGGGCGCTCTGCTGCCGCAAGGCCGCGCAACGGAGACCCGCCAGTGGGGCGACATCCTTTCCTGGGTGCGTGGCAACCACAATATGAAGTTTGGTGGTGCCCTGCAGCAAATCCGGATCACGCCGTATAACTATCGCGGTCTGTACCCGGTGCTTGCGTTCGGTTTCAACGGCGCACCTGCTACCGGATACAACATGGTGGCTGCTGATTTTCCGGGTGGAGTGCAGAGCAACACCTCCATCACGGAAGCGAACCAGTTGCGTTCGTTCCTTTCTGGGTACGTGCAAACCGTCGACCAGCGCTTCCAGGTGCAGTCCACGGATTCTGGTTTCGTCCCCGGGTATCCCAATATCCGTAACGTGATCTTGAACAACTGGAGTTTCTTCGGGACCGATACCTGGCGCCTGCGGCCGAACTTTACTCTCACGGCCGGCCTGCGGTGGGATTACTACAGCCCGCTCAGTGAACGTGACAACCTGCAGCTAACTCCTATCCCCGGCAGCGGACAGACGATGCAGCAGGCGTTGGTGGATCCGACTACGCAAGTCGGATTTGTCAGCGGCCAGTACTGGAACAAGGACTTGAACAACTTCGCTCCCAACGTGGGAATCGCGTGGGATCCGTGGGGCAATGGCAAGACCTCGATCCGTGCAGGCTACACCCTGGCATTCATCACGGAAGATAACGTTCGCTTCGGGCAGGGCACCCTTGACGGCAACGCCGGCCTCCAGAGCGATGGCGAATTGGTAAACCAGTTCTTCACCGCAAGCGGCACCCTCCCAACGCCAAGCGTCACTTACAAAGTGCCGCGCACGTTGGCTGACCAGTTGGCGCTCTCTCCATCCGGAACGGTTTCCGGTATCAACCCGGACACCAGAAACCCGTATGTGCACGAAATCCAGTTCGGTATCACGCGTGAAGTTGGCCTGAACACCGCGATTGAAGTTCGGTACGTAGGGACCCTCGGACGGGAACTGAACCGCTCGATCAACTTGAACCAGCTTGATATATCGCGCAGCTCAGCGTTTATTGCCGACTACAACCGGGCCCGGAACAATTACTTCAATTGCTCCGGAACATTGAACGCGACAACCACGTCTTGTGCGGCGGCGCAGCCGTTGCAGTTGTTGAACACCGCGAGCTGGGGCAGTTTGACCTCCACCACGGTAATCAACGCTGTGCGCGATCGTGCCATCGCCGATCTGGCCAACTTCTACATTGCGAGTGCCTCGGCGGCCGTTCGTGCCAACGCTCGTGCAACCTTCCTCCCGAATTCGGGAATCTACGAAGCGCTCTACGGCTACAACGGATCGACAACGGATTACCATTCGATGCAGATGGAAGCCCGCCGCCGGTTCACGAGCGGTTTCGGCGCGCAGTTGAATTACACCTTCAGCAAGTTGTTGTCGGACGCTCTGGGCACAGGTCAGACCCGCCAGGATGTGTTCCTCGACAACGCGCGTCCTTACCTCGATCGTGGCCGTTCGGAATACGACATCCGCCACGACATCAAAGCCAACTTCACCTACGAGCTGCCGTTTGGGCATGGCAAGAGGTTCGGCTTTGCGAATGGAATCCTGGATCGTCTAATCAGTGGCTATCAGTTCGCCGGCATTATCAAATGGCAGAGTGGCTTCCCGCTGACGATCGCATCCAACCGTGGAACCTTCAACCGCGCGGGCCGTTCGAGCGGAAACAACACTGCTAACTCCACCCTTACGGTAGATCAGATCAAGGATTTGTTCGGCATCTACCGCAAAGGCAATTCCTTCTACTACATCGATCCGGGCGTGCTGAACCCGTCTGGCTCCTTGGCGAACACAGCTGTTGGAAGTGAAACCCTTGCGGGTGGCAATACCGCAGGTTTCGCCACCCAGAAGTTCTTCAATCCGGATCCGCTACAGGTCGGCACGTTACCGCTTCGCGGCTTTGACGGTCCCGGCATCTTCAACATGGATGCCTCTTTGCTGAAGAGAACGAGGATCACCGAGCGGTTCACAAATGAATTGAGAATTGACCTGTTCAACTTCTTCAACCATTCGACGTACTACCTGTCAGGAACGGCACAAAGCATCAACTCGAGCTCGTTCATGCGCCTTTCCGATTACCAGGGACCGCGCATTATCCAGCTCGGAGCACGTTTGACCTTCTAGGCTCTGCTTAGAGGGATTCCGGGGTGGCGAAAGCCACCCCTTTTTCGTTGCTACTGCACGAGGAACGGATAGTGGCTCGCCGCTGCCATGAAGAACAGCATAGGGAATGACAGAAAGAAGTTCACCCGCGAGACGAGGAATGTCAGCCTTGCGAACTTCGCCGCCTCCGCAGGTAAGGGAGTGCCGTTCTGGGCGCTGTCGCTCGTCCAGCGAAGCATCTTCTTCTGCATGCGCCAGATCAAGCCCCACACGTTGAACATCATGAACCACCCCATCCCGCCGCCGATCCCGATCGACAACAAACGGTTGCTCTCCCACCCGTGAGAGTTAAGCGCCACATATGCATAGGACGCTCCGACCACGACGATAGCAACGACGATGCCAAGCACCGGACCTTTTTTCAGGCCTTCCGCCGGACTCATAAGGACGCCCATCTCAATCATGAAGGCAAGTGTCCAGATGACCAGGAACGTCCAAATCGCCGCACCTCCACTGGCATCGATTCCGGCTGCGCGGGCATTCCGGGCATCTGCGGCGACGATCATGTTCCAGTAACCGAAGCCCATCAGCACTGTCACCACGGATGACCATCGAAACCACCACAAGGCGCGCGACATCAATCCGGGATAGACCCTGCTTCTGGTTCCGGCCTCCAGTTCCTTCATGAAGGGCACGCTAACGAGGTTGAAGAAGTACAGCAGGCCCACCCAGGTGATGCCCGCAAATAGGTGGATCCAACGTAAAAACACCTGCACCGTGGCGTTAGCATCCGCGGGAATCATGAGGCCCGTAACGTAAAAAGCCGCAACCGCAGCGACATTTGTCATCTTTTTCGTCCTTTCCGGGTAGGCGTGGTTGGGCGAAACCGCCCATCGGGCGAGTGTCGCAATGGGAATGCGGGCGATTGTACAACATAAAGAAAATACGGCTTTTGGTTGAAATGTTCATTACGAGGCCGTATCGTATCGATGCTCGCAAGAGTGGCCGTATTGGTGTGCCACTTCGCCAGCAGTTTGTCCCCGGGAGGTCTGGGGTAGTTTGGCGGCGGGTGTTGTGGTCTGGACAGAGAGGAGATCGGCAGAATGGAAAACAAGCCGGCACAGAACATCCAGGACTCGTTCCTTAACACGGCTCGCAAAGAGAAAACAATCATCACCATCTACCTGATGAGTGGCGTTAAACTCACGGGCCGCATTCGCTCCTTTGACAAGTATTCCGTAGTGTTGGAGACAAATAACCAGGAGCAGTTGATCTTCAAGCACGCCATTTCAACCGTAGTCATGCCTCGCGGAACACACGAGCCGCGCACCGGCATGGGTGAGGCGCGGACTTCATCTTCAGCACCCGCTGGAGCCGTAGTTACGCCGCCTTCGGGGACAGAAGGTTAGCTCCCGTTTTGCGCAGTAGCCGGGATATTGCAGAAGACAAAAGACGGGAGGGCACCTCGCAAGAGCGTGCCTTCCTTGTTGGGCTCGATTACCGTCCACGTTCCCCGCAATCCGGAGCGGACGCCGAGGGAGATGTGCGCCCGCCGAAGCTCGCGCAGGCTAGAGCAGCTCGAGCGGCCGCCGAGACAACGACACCAAGCGAATCCCTGACAAAGTTCGGAGCGGAAGAGTCACTCGCCGAATTGCGGGAGCTCACCCTGAGTGCCGGTGCGGAAATCGTAGGAGAAGTGCTGCAACGGCGCGACCGGCCCGATCCTGCAACACTCATCGGTAAGGGCAAAGTGGAAGAGATCGCCGGAGCGGCGGCGATGTCCAACGCAGATGTGGTCATCTTCGACCACGACCTCAGCCCTTCTCAGCTCCGGAATCTCGAGCGTGAAATTGACGCAAGAATCATCGACCGGACGCAATTGATACTCGACATCTTTGCCCGCCATGCCCGCACTCGAGAAGGTCAGTTGCAGGTTGAACTGGCGCAATTGAAATATCTCCTGCCCAGGCTGGCCGGTCGAGGCATCGAGATGTCGCAGCTCGGCGGCGGCATCGGTACACGTGGTCCCGGTGAAACGCAGTTGGAAACCGATCGGCGCAAAATCAACCGGCGCATCCGCCACGTCGAAGAGCAACTGGAGAATGTGCGCAAGGTCCGGCGACAGCAGCGCCAGCGCCGGGAATCGGTTCCGGTCGCAACCGTGGCCATTGTCGGATACACCAACGCCGGAAAGAGCACCCTGTTCAATGCGCTGACGAAATCCGATGTCTATGCGTCTTCCAGAATGTTCGCAACACTGGATCCAACCATCCGGTCAGTTGAACTCCCGTCGCGGCGAAAGATCTTACTGTCGGACACCGTAGGCTTCATACGGAATTTGCCGCACACTCTTGTTTCTGCGTTTCGCGCCACCTTGGAAGAGGTGCAGAAGGCCGCATTGATACTGCATGTTTCCGATGCCACCTCGACGAACCGAGCGGAACAGGATGCGCAAGTCGAAGTGGTGCTCAAGGAACTCGAAGCGCAGGACAAGCCTCGGCTCCAGGTGTTCAATAAGCTGGATTTGATGTTGCCGGAGCAACGTCAGAACGCGACGAATACGGACGACCTGGCTTACGTTTCGGCGAAACAGCGAATGGGTCTCGATCTATTGCTTGAAAAAATCGATCAAGCACTGACGGAAGATGCGCCGCGTCGGGTACACCTCACCATTCCTCAGAGTGAGGGGAAGGTTCTTGCGTTTCTTGAAGCACGGTCACGGATCTTTTCGAGGGAGTACAAAGATGGCGACGTGATGCTTGAAGTACAGGCGCCCGAGTCGGTGATTCGCCGCGTAAAGCAGTTCGTCCAATAAAAACTCTGTTCGTCTCTTCGGGTTAGTAATTCAGCGAAGTAATTTCCAGGCAAAAGCTAAATGGGCCAGCGACCAAGATGCGGGTTATCTTGATCACCAGCCCATATGATCCTGAATCGGATCGGAGGTGATATGAGTATTCTAGCCCCGTTACGCCTCCAGTCAAGGGCTTAAGGTCCTTTTGTCCTGTATTGGGAATGGCCGAAGGTACCCCGACTCTTGCCGGCGGGCATTCCGAAAACACTCCTAAACCATTGGAACAACGACATTTATGGAACTACGAGTTCCGTATCGTCGATGCGGCCCATCAGGTTGCGCCGGAAAACCGTCTGATTTTTGTGCGTCACGGGCAACGAGCTCTGCTTTCTGCGAAACGAACTCGCTGGAGGGTGCCTCGCCGCTATGAAAGCCAGTCCGGCAGAAATCTCCAGTTCGGCGGAGATTTCACGACGTATGCAATTGCGCCCGCCTTTCTCTGTTGCGTCTGGCAATCCGCTCCTGAGCCTTGCATGTCTTCTCGTTGTTCTCCTCGCCTGCTGGCGAATTGTCGGCACCTACACACAGTTGACACAGACATCAGACGAGCCTGCACACGTCGCTTGCGGCATGGAGCTGTTGACCCATCGGACCTATACCTACGAAACACAACATCCGCCGGTGGCTCGTGTAATGGCCGCCCTCCCGCTGTACTTGATCGGCCTGCGGAGCAGGAGATTGCCGGACATGATGTTGGAGGGAAACGCGATCCTTAACTCCGGCGATTACCAGCGAAACCTCGCGCTGGCACGGCTTGGAGTGCTGCCGTTTTTCCTGGTCGTCTGCGCGGTGATCTACCTGTGGACGTATCGCAGCGTGGGGGAGATGGGTGCGTTTTGGGCGCTCGTCATATTCACCACTATGCCTGCCGTGCTGGCTCACGCCGGTTTGGCCACCACAGACATGGCTGCCGCCGCCTCCGTGGCCGGAGCGGTCCTGATGTTTTGGTACTGGCGCGAGAATCCTAACGCGAGAAGAAGTGCAGCGTTTGGTGCTGTTCTCGGAACGGCAGTGCTGACGAAGTTCTCAGTGCCCGGATTTCTCCTGATAGCGTTCCTCATTACCTGGTGGATACAACGATCAAACTTCACGCTTCCGCGTATCAGTACCAGATCGTTGAAGTGGTGCGCGGCGGTGATGCTACTCACGATGTGGGCGTGGTACGGGTTTAGCACCGCTTCCGTCTTCAGTGGACATCCACGGGCCGCCGCGAACCTCGCCGATAAAAGTGCAATGCTGTACGCGATAGCGAGTTCCGGCGTTCCTCTGGCGCAGGTGCCGTCCGGAATCGCGGAGCTTATGCAGCACTTGAGAGAAGGGCACGCCACATATCTGCTCGGAGCGGTTGGGAGCAAAGGGTCGCCCCTCTTTTTCCCGATCGCAGTTGCCGTCAAGACTCCGATCACCGCGCTGCTTTTTGTATTCGCCGGGTTAACCGCTTTACTGCTCGATCTCCGCCGTACCCGTCGATTTTCTCCTGCGTGGCTGCCAGTACTGATTGCCGCTGCGATCCTGCTTTCGTGCATACCGGGGCGGATCAATATCGGAGTGCGGCACGTTCTTCCCATTTACCCGATGCTCGCAATCGTCGCGGCCATCGGCGTGATCCAACTGTGGCGCCTTGAAACCAGGTGGCAACCTGCGGTGACTGCCGGGTTAGTGCTGCTACTGACCTGGCAGATCGGCTCCGCATATCGGGCACGGCCAGACTATCTCACCTACTTCAACGAATTAGGGGGCAGGGAGCCTCAACGCATTCTGGTCGATTCCGACTTCGATTGGGGGCAAGACGTCGGAAAGTTGCGGGACTGGTGCATTCGGAATCGGGTCCATCAATTGGCGGTCGCATTCCTGGGCAAACCCGATCTTCAGCGTCTTGGCCTGCCTCGGTCAACCGAACTCCGGCCATTTATGCATGCTTCCGGGACAATCGCGATTGGTGAATCGCGGCTCCGCCTGGGCACGGACATCAATGGGACATTCCCCAAGCAGGGCCATGGAGGGTATGACTGGTTACTCCGGTATACGCCCGTTGCGGTGATTGGGAAGACCATTCGGGTCTATCAGATTCCGGCTCCCGGATCTGCTTCAGAGCTGAAGTCGAAGGACAGCCGAAGGGCTACTCAGAATCGAGCGGTCCGGGCCTCGTCGCAAGGCGCGGATTGATTGACACTACTCGGAAGTCTTTGGTAACGTTAGTAGTTTCATAGCACTCATTTACAACCTTCAAGCGCGGCCCACTGTATCCCCACATGGATGAAACGCTCAAACAGCTAGGCGAGTTACTGCTCGAATCCATCCCCACGATAATTCTCTTTCTGGTGGTGTATTTCGGATACCGGATCATTGTTCACAAACCACTGCTTCGGGTCCTCGAAGAGCGTTACGCAAAAACCCAGGGAGCTATCGAAAAGGCGCGCGCAGACGTGGCCGCCGCGGAGTCGAAGACGGCGGAATACGAACAGCGTTTGCGCGAGTCAAAACTGGCTGTCTTCAAAGCGCAGGAAGCCCGGCGCCAACAGGCGGTCGCAGCGCGTACAGAATTGCTGAACCAGGCACGTGAGCAGGCTGCTGCAAAGGTTGCAGAGGCCCGGAGCGCAATTGAGCGCGATGTTCAGGCAGCGAAGGCCAGCTTGCAGGGTGATGTCGAGAAACTCGCGGCCGATGTGATCAATTCAGTGCTTCGCCCGGTGGCCGTGGCAGGTGGTGCGAAATGAAGAGATGGTCGATCGCACTTTTCTGTCTGGTCCTGGCCCTGGGATTGTCCTCTTCGTTTGCTCAGGAACATGGCGCAACCGCCCCTCCCGAACACGGCGCGCAGGCGTCGGAAACCAGTCAGCACGAGCCCCAAGGCCCCGCTACCGGGGGGATGAAAGATCAACTCGCGCACGCTTCAAACGAGGCCGCGGGTCACGAGGAAGACGCTCACGCCGAATTCAAGCAGTCCGCTTCCGTGAAGATGTTTGCTCGCCTCACCGGCTTGAGCCTTACGGCAGCTTATTGGGTACTGGTTGTTATCAACTTCCTGATCATCGCCCTCCTGATCGGATGGGCCCTCAAGAAGAATCTTCCCGGCATGTTCCGCGCGCGCACGGAGAACATACGCAAGAGTCTTGATGAAGCTCGCCATGCCAGCGAAGACGCAAACCGCCGCCTGACTGATATCGAAGGCCGCCTTTCGACGCTGGATTCCGAAATCGCCGAACTGCGCAAAACCGCAGAAGCGGATGCGATCGCGGAAGAAGAGCGGATTCGGGCTGCCGCGGAAGAGGACCGCCGCAAGATCATCGAGATGTCCGAACATGAGATTGAGGCTGCAGCCAAGTCGGCGCGCCGGGAATTGAAGGCTTATGCGGCGGAACTCGCCGTTGCACTCGCCGAAAAGAGACTTAAGGTTGATCCCAAAACCGACGAGGCGTTGGTCCGCAACTTCGTTGGGCAACTTGGAAAGGACGGCCGGTAATGGCAGTCGTCACAAGTCGCTACGCGAGAGCTTTCGCCGACGTTATCGTCAGTCAACGCCTGGATATCAATCACACCATCCAGCAGGTCCGAAGCGTTGTCGAGCTGGTGAAGTCCAGCGTGGAGTTGCGCCGGGTATGGGAGAACCCTTCCATCCTTCCGGAGCAAAAACGCAAACTGCTGGATGCCATCGCCGTCAGGATGGAGTTGGCAAAGCCGGTGCGCAACTTCATGGCCGTGTTGATCGATCATCACCGTATTCATCAACTTGAGGAAATTGTTCGTGCCTTTGAACTCGAGATGCACGAACGGATGGGGCTGACCGAAGCCGACGTTATCAGTGCCCGCGAGTTGTCGGAAGTAGAGCGCCGCGATATCGAATCGAAGATCGCGTCCATGACTGGGAAGCGCGTTCTTGCAAATTACCAAACGGACTCCAGCCTGATCGGCGGCGCCCTTGTGAAATTGGGCAGCACCATTTACGACGGGTCGGTTCGCGGGCAGTTGATGAAGATGAAGGAAACATTGAGTTCTTAGTTTCAGAAGATACGAGATATCGCCGCGCAGGCGGCCACGAAGAGTCAAATGGCACAAATTAAAGCAGACGAAATCACGAAACTGATCCGCGAGCAGATCGAGAACTACGAAACACGCATCGCGGTCGACGAAGTTGGCACGGTCCTTTCCCTCGGCGACGGTATTGCCCGCGTTCATGGACTCGAAAAAGTCATGGCGGGCGAGATGCTCCAGTTCCCGCACGGCGTGTACGGAATCGCCATGAACCTCGATGAAGATCAGGTCGGCTCCGTGCTCATGGGCGACTTCACCGAGATCAAGGAAGGTGACGAGGTCAAGCGCACCGGGCGCATCATGAGCATCCCGGTCGGTAAAGCCATGATCGGCCGCGTCGTGAACACGCTGGGTCAGCCCATCGACGACAAGGGCCCGATCGCGACCACCGACTTCAACCCCGTCGAGCGTATTGCCCCGGGCGTGATCGATCGTCAGCCTGTGCGTGAGCCAATGGCGACCGGTATCAAGGCTATTGATGCCATGATCCCGATCGGCCGCGGACAGCGCGAGTTGATCATCGGCGATCGTCAGACCGGCAAGACCGCCATCCTGATCGACACCATCATCAACAGCAAAGGGAAGGACCTGATCTGTATCTACTGCGCCATCGGCCAGAAACGTTCGTCGATTGCTCAGGTGGTCAAGGTTCTTGAAGACGCCGGCGCCATGGAGTACACCATCGTGCTTGCCGCATCGGCCAGCGAACCCGCACCGATGCAGTACCTGGCGCCCTTTGCCGCGACCGCGCTTGCCGAGTACTTCCGCGACCGCGGCCAGCACGCTCTTTGCATTTACGACGACCTTTCGAAGCATGCCGCGGCGTACCGTGAAATCTCGCTGCTGCTGCGTCGTCCGCCGGGACGCGAAGCGTATCCCGGTGACGTCTTCTACCTCCACTCCCGTCTGCTGGAGCGCGCCTCCAAGCTCAGCGACAAGTTGGGTGGCGGATCCATTACCGCTCTGCCCGTCATCGAAACGCAGGCCGGCGACGTTTCGGCGTACATTCCGACCAACGTCATCTCCATCACCGACGGCCAGATCTACCTCGAAACTGACCTGTTCAACTCCGGTATCCGTCCAGCGGTGAACGTCGGTCTTTCGGTGAGCCGCGTCGGATTCTCCGCCGCCATCAAGGCAATGAAGCAAGTCGGCGCCAGCCTGAAGCTGGAACTCGCGCAGTATCGCGAACTGGCAGCGTTCGCCATGTTCGCCAGCGACCTCGATAAAGCCAGCCAGGCCCAGCTCAATCGTGGACAGCGTCTGACGGAGATCCTGAAGCAGAACCAGTACGAACCGCTTCCGTTCTCGAAGCAGATTACGATCATCTACGCCGGTACCAACGGCTATCTCGATGACCTCCCGGTGGATCAGTGCCGAGACTTTGAGAAGGGCCTGTACGCCTACGTAGATACCATGAACCCCGGTCTGTTCAATGCAATCGAGACCAAGAAGGCCCTCGACGACGAGATCAAGTCCGACTTGAACAAGACCCTGAAGGAATACAAGGAACGTTTCGTCGCGGAGCGTCAGCAAGCGGCAGCGGCGGCGAAATAAACAACGATGGCAAACGTACTCGACATTCGGCGTCGAATCCGGAGCGTGCGTAGCACGCGCCAGATCACCAAGGCAATGAAGATGATGTCGGCCGCGCGCCTGCGGAAGGCGCAGGACCGTGCGCTGGCAGCCCGTCCGTATGCGCAGATGCTGACGAACGTGCTGAACTCGCTTGTTGCCAGGGGCGACGAGTACGATCCGGAAACGGGCGAGGCGAAGCATCCGTTGTTGGCCCGCCGCGAGGAACGCAACATCGCCCTCATCGTCGTTACTGCCGACAAGGGTCTCGCCGGCGCCTTCAATGCGAACATCCTCAAGGCAGCGATGCGCTTCCTGGAATCCAAGCCTGACAAGAACGTCGACATTGAAGCGGTTGGACGCAAAGCGCGTGACTTCTTCCGCCGCCGGTTCCCGGTGCAGGCCGCCGATTCCGAAACGCGGGTAGCGCGTGTACGGATGCGGAGCGAACGTTTCGGCATCCCGGCCGTTACTTTCGCCCTTGCGAAAGGGATGGCGGAGGATGTCATCGCTCGATATACGTGCGGGGAAATTGATTCGGTTTACCTGTTGTACAACGAGTTCAAGTCGGTAATCGCGCAGCGACTGGTCGTCGACGAAATTCTTCCCATCGAAGAAATCGGGACGGACGATATCCGGCAGGTGGACGAACTTGACAGGGATGCGCGCGAGCGGGCGGCGCAGGCCGCGCAATCCGCCGGTATTTCCGTCCACGCGGCCGACACCACCGAAGTGGATGAGCGAGCGGCGCAGTTCGGAACCGCGCAAGTCGACTACATCTACGAGCAGGGAGCGGAAGAGCTATTTCGCAATTTGCTGCCAAAGTACGTGGCCATACAGGTATACCGGGCGTTGCTCGAGTCCAACGCTGCCGAACAGGCGGCTCGTATGACGGCGATGGATTCGGCAACCAACAATGCTACAGAAATGATCGACCGCCTCACGCTGACGATGAACCGCGTGCGTCAGGCCTCGATTACCAAAGAGATTATTGAAATTGTGAGCGGCGCAGCCGCGATGTAATAAGCCCGGGGCGGAAGCCGTGGGACGTAACGCAAAGGATTTTGAGCCCCGAGGGGCAACACAGAGTTCATATGGCAGACAATATCGGAAAAGTCATTCAGATCGCCGGACCCGCGGTGGACATTCAGTTCTCCGAGTCGAATCTCCCGCCGATCTACCAGTCGATTCGCGTGGTCAGCGAGGGCTTCACCGTTCCCGCACCGATCGACATCATCCTCGAAGTGCAGCAGCACCTCGGCGAAGGCCGTGTGCGCTGCGTTTCGATGCAGCCGACCGACGGCCTTGTACGCGGCATGAAGGCGATCGATCTCGGTGGCCCGATTCGCGTCCCCGTGGGACACGGCACGCTCGGTCGCGTGATGAACGTGATCGGCGAGCCCGTAGACCAACTCGGCCCCATCATCACCGAGAAAAAGTATCCCATTCACCGCCATGCGCCTGCGTTCGACCAGCAGTCCACGCGCGCTGAAATGTTCGAGACGGGCGTGAAGGTCATCGACCTCATCCAGCCCTTCCTCAAAGGCGGCAAGATCGGCCTGTTCGGCGGCGCCGGAGTCGGCAAGACCGTCGTCATCATGGAACTCATCAACAACGTCGCGAAGCAGCACGGTGGATATTCCGTGTTCGCCGGCGTCGGTGAGCGCACCCGTGAAGGCAACGACCTCTGGCTCGAAATGTCCGAGTCGGGCGTCATCAAGCCGGGCGATTCCAAGAACTCCAAGGCCGCGTTGATCTACGGCCAGATGACCGAACCGCCAGGAGCGCGTCTGCGCGTGGCGCTGACCGGTCTCACGGTCGCCGAATACTTCCGTGACGAAGAAGGTGCCGACACGCTCTTCTTCGTGGACAATATCTTCCGCTTCACGCAGGCCGGTGCGGAAGTATCCACGCTGCTCGGACGTATGCCGTCCGCCGTCGGATACCAGCCGAACCTCGCCACCGAAATGGGCGAACTCCAGGAGCGCATCACCTCCACCACCAAGGGCTCCGTCACCTCGGTGCAGGCCATCTACGTTCCTGCCGACGACTTGACCGATCCCGCGCCGGCTACCACCTTTGCTCACCTCGACGCGACCACCGTGCTTTCGCGCCAGTTAACCGAGTTGGGCATCTACCCCGCCGTCGATCCTCTCGCTTCCACGTCGCGTATTCTCGACCCGCACGTCGTGGGTGCTGAGCACTACGAAGTGGCTCAGGGCGTGAAGCGAATCCTGCAGCGCTACAAGGACTTGCAGGACATCATCGCCATCCTCGGCATCGACGAACTCTCCGAAGACGACAAACTCGTCGTGGCCCGCGCGCGCAAGGTGCAGAAGTTCCTTTCGCAGCCGTTCCACGTCGCTGAAGTCTTCACCGGCTTCAAGGGCGAGTACGTCAAGATCCAGGACACCATCAGGGGCTTCCGCGAGATCATTGAAGGCAAGCACGACGATATTCCTGAGCAGGCGTTCTACATGGTCGGCACCATCGAGCAGGTATTGGCGAAGGCCGAGAAACTGAAGGCGACTGCCGCCGCGTAAACACATGGCACAAACGTTCGAACTCGAGATCGTCACGCCCGAAAAGCTGGTCGTGAAAGACGCCGTGGAAGAGGCGCAGATACCCGGCAAGAATGGGTACTTGGGCGTGCTTCCGGGGCACGCGCCGCTCATCACCGAACTTGCCGTCGGCGAAATCACCTATAAATCGGCGGGAACGACCAAGCACATCTCTGTTGCCTGGGGATTTGCTGAGGTCCTGCCGGACAAGGTCACGATCCTGGCAGAAACCGCGGAAAAGCCCGAGGAGATTGATGTCAATCGGGCGAAGGCCGCCAAGGAACGTTGCGAGCGTGATCTGGCCAGCGGAAAAACGGACATCGATTACGATGCCGTTCAGGCAGCTTTGCAGCGTGCCGAAGCTCGTTTGGATGTGGCGAAAAAAGACTAGCTCAGCAAGAGTTCCAGCGCCGGGCGTTCGCGTCCGGCGTTTCGTTTTTTACGGACACAGCGCCGCAATCGATTCTTTCCACCCGGGCCAGCCCTTCACCAGCGTCGCCAAGTCTCCATTTTCGTAATCCTTGTAATCGAATCCCGGAGACATCGTCGTTCCCATCAGCGCAAAGCGTCCGCCGGCCTTCAGTCGCGCTCCCTGCCACCAGCCGCCGGGGACGACGTGCTGCAGTGTCATACCCGCCGCGATGTCCTGGCCCATGGTGATGACTTCGCCTGCTCCGTCCGGCGATAGGTGCAGCATCTCCACCGGTTCGCCGAGGTAGAAGTGGAACATCTCGTCACCCGGAACACGATGCATCCGCGAACAGCATTCTGGCGTGAGCAGGTAATAGATGGCCGTCTTAGCCGACCGGGGTCCGCTGTAGCCGGGGAAATCGAGCGATAGCGAGGAACGGTAGGTTTCGCTGAAGTATCCGCCTTCCACCGTGAGCGGTTTCAAGTCGAGCAGGCGGATCACGTCTTCGGCACTGAATGCAGTTTTCACGGGTTCCAGCGTAACATTGAGTTGAATGAAAACGGTCGGGTTGTTCCTGGTCTTCCTGTTTTCCTCGTTGTGCGCGGCGGAAGAGTTGAGCGTCGCCGCCGCATCCGATCTCAATTTCGCGCTGCAGGAGATTGCAAAGAAGTATCAGCAAACAACGGGAAACACGCTGAAGTTGTCGTTCGGGTCGTCCGGAAACTTCTTCGCCCAGATTCAAAATGGCGCACCTTTCGATCTCTATTTTTCCGCTGATGTCGATTTCCCGAAGAAGCTAGAATCCACCGGGTTTGCTGAGCCGGGAACCCTGTATCGCTACGCCGTAGGTAAGCTGGCGCTTTGGGTTCCGAATGGGTCGAAACTGGATCTCAATCGGGGAATACAAGTCCTGCTCGACCCCTCAATCAAGAGAATCGCCATTGCGAATCCTAAACACGCGCCCTATGGCCGCGCCGCCGAGGCTGCGATGCGCAAAGCCGGTATCTACGACAAAGTTTCTGCAAAATTAGTCGTCGGTGAAAATATCTCGCAGGCCGCTCAGTTCGTGGAAACGGGTAACGCCGACATCGGACTCGTCGCACTCTCTCTTGTTTCGGCGCTCACCATGCAAGGCCGAGGGCGCTACATAGCCGTTCCATCGGATCTCTATCCCGCACTGGAACAAGGCGCCATCGTAGTCAGGTCGTCCAACAAGAAGTCTGTGGCCAGAGACTTCCTTCAGTTCCTGAAGAAACCAGAAGCGCAGGCGATTTTTCGCAAGTATGGCTTTCAATCGCCTGACGTGAAATAGAAACATGCTATGCCGCTTGGCGTGGCAAAATGGGATCAATGGATCGACTCCAACAGCAACTGACTTTTGTCATCGAACTCGACAAGCTGAAAACGATTTTCCGGCAATCCTTGTTGATGGACCGCTCGCGCCGCGAGAACAGCGCCGAGCATTCCTGGCATCTTGCCAGCATGGCGATGCTGCTCAACGAATACGCGATCGCCCCTGTTGACGTCACTCGCGTGATGAAGATGTTGCTCGTGCACGACATCGTCGAAATCGATGCCGGCGACACCTTTGCATACGACACAATCAACGTCGCGACTCAGAACGAACGCGAGCAGGCGGCCGCCGAGCGCCTCTTCGGACTTCTGCCCGCGGAGCAACGCGACGACCTTCGCTCGCTCTGGAACGAATTCGAGCACCGCGCCACTCCGGAATCGAAATACGCCAATGCACTCGACCGCCTTCAGCCATTGCTACAGAATTTCTACTCAGGCGGCGAAAGCTGGAGAAAGCACGGGGTCAGTCGGGCTCAGGTGCTCGAGCGCATGGAAGCGGTCAGGATCGGCATGCCGCAGGTATGGCCGACCGTCATGAGACTGATCGACGACGCCTGCGCCGCGGGAATGGTGAGGGCCTGATTTTCCACTCATTTAGGGCCAAACTGCACAGTTTTCGCACAAGTCTGGCCCGAATGACGTTGGAGTCAAGCCTCCGCTGAGGCAAACTAATAGCGATGTCCACCACCGATTTCAAAGAGCAGTTGCGCGCGCAAGCCGACATCGTCCGTATCGTCGGCGACTACGTGCCGCTGCGGAAGTCGGGAGCACAAAATTATCAGGGCGTTTGCCCGTTCCACAAAGAGAAGACCCCCTCGTTCTCCGTTCACGCCACGCGCCAGTTCTATCACTGCTTCGGCTGCGGAGATTCCGGCGATGTCTTTAAGTTTGTCCAGAAGATAGAGAACATCACCTTCGGCGAAGCCATTCGATTGATCGCGCAGAAGCTCGGCGTGCCGATGCCGAAGGTGCAGTATGATTCACCCGCGGAAGCACGTCAGGCCGACCTCCGCCGCCAACTGGTGGACATCAACGAACGAGCCTGTGCATGGTTTCAGGAACAGCTCCGAAAGTCGGATGGGACTGCGGCACGCGAGTACCTGACCGGACGTGGACTGACTCCAGAAACGATCGCGAAATTCCGCATCGGCTTCGCACCAGAAACCGGCTTCCTTTTGCGCGATGCTCTCCGCGGGCAGTTCGACGAAGAGATCATGAAGCAGTCCGGCCTGTTCTCCTGGAAGCAGGACGATCGCACGCAATCCGACGCGGCACAGAAATCCGCCCCGCTTTATTCGAAGTTCCGTAACCGGATCATGTTCCCGATCATGAACGATCAGGGACGCGTGATCGCGTTCACCGGACGCACGCTTTCCATTGACGAGAAAGCCGGGCCGAAGTATCTCAATTCACCCGAAACGCCGATCTACGTGAAGTCGCGCGTCTTGTTCAATCTCGACAAAGCGAAGGAAGCCATCCGCCATCTTGGCTACGCGATTCTGGTCGAAGGCCAGATGGACTGCATTTCCGTTTACGCCGCCGGATTCCATAACGTCATTGCTTCGTCCGGAACCGCATTCACCGACCTTCAGGCCAAACTCCTAGGACGCTTCACCCAGAATATCGTCGTCAACTTCGACCCCGATACCGCCGGTGCCACGGCCACTGAGCGAACCCTCGCACTGCTCGTCGAGGAAGACTTCACAATAAAGGTTCTGACGCTGGAGCAGGGATTCGATCCGGACTTGTTTATCCGTAAAAAAGGCGCCCAGGAATATGCGACGAGGTTGAAAGGTGCTCCCCGCTACTTCGACTACCTCATCGAGCGCGCCCAAATGAAGTTCCCCGTGCGTACGCCGGAAGGCAAAGTGAAAGCCGTCAACTTTCTGCTGCCGCACATCCAAAAGGTTCCGAGCCGTATTGCACGCGATGAACTCGCGAACGAAATCTCGCAGAAGCTAGGGATTGACTCCGGCGTCTTACGACAGGAACTGAAGCACGCGGCGACGAATCGCGGTACCAAGCAGGTTTCAGCGCCCACTGTGGCATCGGTTACTGACGCGGAAAGAATCATCATTCGTGCACTCGCCGGGACACACGACATCCTGTCGGACGACCGTACCTCGTCACGCGACGGAGCCGAAGAAGAATTTGATCCTTGTCGCCAGGCCCGCTTTGCCCTTGAACATGAGCCACTGCATCATGGGCTCGGCACCGAATCGCTGGTCAATGCTCTGCTGGTGGCCGAAGATGTGGACCTCGGCTCGCTTCCGGTCAACGATCACGACCGGAAAATTCTGGCGGAGTGCCTCATGAACGAAGAGGAACCGTTGACACCCGAACTGATGGAGGGCGCCATCCTTGCGTTGCGTCGCCGTCATCTCGAACGCCAACAGCGTGAGTTACGCGACAAGATCGTCGATGCCGAACGGAAGAACGATTCCGCTTTGCTTGCGCAGTTGCTCCGGCAGAAGGTGGAAATCGACCGTGCGCTAGCAGCACACGTGCGGCAATAAGAAAGCCGGTCGCGAACGACCGGCCTCCTCACACATACTTCTATTTACCTTGTTGCGACTGCTGCCTGTTCCGATTGTGGTGTCACCTTCACCGGTTTCAGGAAGGGCATCATCTCGCGCAACTTCGCGCCTACTTTCTCAAGCAATTGCTCCTGTTCGCGCTCGCGCGTCGCATTGAACCACGGACGTCCCTGCTTGTTCTCCTCGATCCACTTCTTGGCGTAAGTGCCGTCCTGGATCTCCTTAAGCATTTTGCGCATTTCGGCACGGGTCGCATCATTGATTACTCGCGGCCCACCGGTATAGTCGCCGTGCTCCGCCGTGTCGCTCACGGAGTAGCGCATGTAATTCAGGCCGCCCTGGTACATGAGATCCACAATCAGCTTCAGCTCATGCAGGCACTCGAAATAGGCGATCTCCGGTTGGTACCCGGCTTCCACCAGCGTATTGAATCCGGCCTTCACCAGTTCGCTCGCGCCGCCGCAGAGCACGGCCTGCTCGCCGAACAGGTCGGTTTCTGTCTCCTCCGAGAAAGTGGTCTCGAGCACGCCGGCGCGGGTTACGCCGAGAGCTTTCGCGTACGAAAGCGTAAGCGCCTTGGCATCGCCGGTTGCATCCTGGTGAACGGCAAGCAGGGCAGGAGTTCCCGCTCCATCCCGATACAGTTCGCGAACCCGGTGTCCCGGAGACTTCGGCGCCACCATGCTGACGTTTACGTCTTTTGGAGGGGTAATCGTGCCGAAGCGGATGTTAAAGCCGTGAGCAAACATAAGCGTCTTGCCGGCCGTGAGGTACGGTTCAATCGACTTTTTGTAAACATCGGGCTGGGTTGTGTCCGGAATAAGGACCATGATGACGTCGGCCCACTGCGAAGCGCTGGCGACATCGGTGACTTTCAATCCGGCACCCTCGGCTTTTGCCTTGGACGACGAAGAGAGCGACAGGCCAACTTGGACGTTGACACCGCTGTCTTTCAGGTTGAGAGCGTGGGCGTGGCCTTGCGAGCCGTATCCAATGATGGCGACCTTCTTCGACTGGATGATCTTCAGGTCGGCATCTTTATCGTGGTAAATGTTAGCCATAAAACTCCTCTTCAAATCCTTCTTCGAAATCGAAAACCTAGACTGAATAGCTGACGTCGTCCGGCATGGAATACGGGTCAGTAAACACTTCGGTGCTCGCGGAAACCGCTGCGGCAGCCGCCTTCGTCCCTCGCGACATCGCCACGCGGCCCGTGCGGACCATTTCGAGAACGCCGTAAGGTCGCAGCACTTCGAGCAGCCCATCGATCTTGTCTTCCGTGCCGGTGATCTCAACGATCACGGATTCCGGTGCGACGTCTACCACGCGTGCGCGAAAGACGTGAGCCAGTTGCAGTACGTTGGACCGGTTGTCCGCCGTTGCCGCCACCTTGATCAATGCCAGATCCCGGGCCACATTGGGCGAAGGGCTGATGTTCTCCACCAGCAACACGTTCACAAGTTTGTAGAGATGAGCTTCCAGGCGTCGTGCACCGAACTCGTCTGTATCGACGACGATCGTCATACGCGAGACACCGGCCTTTTCCGTATGTCCCACCGTCAGCGATTCGATGTTGTAGGCACGACGACGAAAGAGCGAAGCGACGCGAGTCAGCACGCCCGGTTTGTTTTCAACGTAAACCACTAATGTGTTCAGCATAGGTTCCTTACTCGTCCGAGCCGGTTTCAAACAGCGGTGAAGGACGGCGAATCATTGCGTGGAGATCGGCGCCTGCGGGCACCATGGGGTACACCGAGTCCTCCTGCTCCACGTGGAAATCGATCAGTGCAGGTCCCGGATGCTGGCGCGCGGCCTGCACCGAGCTGACCACATCACCTCGTCCGGCGACTGAGAATGAGCGAATGCCGTACGCATCCGCAAGCTTTGCAAAATCGGGGTTCACCAGGGGTGTGGCCGCGTAGCGCTTGTCATAGAAGAATTCCTGCCACTGGCGCACCATGCCGAGGTATCCGTTGTTGATGATTGCGATCTTCACATCGATCTTCTCCTGCACGATCGTTGCGAGTTCGCACAGCGTCATCTGGAATCCACCATCGCCAACAACGACCCACACTTCCGCGTCGGGACGCGCGAATTTCGCTCCAATCGCCGCGGGTAGGGCAAAGCCCATCGTGCCCAGACCGCCGGAGGTAATCAGCGATCGCGGCTCATCGTGGTGGTAATACTGCGCCTCCCACATCTGGTGCTGGCCGACATCGGTCACCACCAACGCGCGTCCGTGTGTTTCGCGCCACAGATCGTTGATCACGTGGGCCGCGTACAAGTGTCCGCTGTCGGGAAGATTCTGAATATCGCGAACCGCCGAGTCTCCCTTCAGGTCGCGGATATACGAATTCCATTCGCTGCGGTCGTTCTCATTGGTCCGTGGAAGCAGTTCTTCGAGTACTTCTCCCAGATCACCAACCAGCGCCACATCCACGCGCACATTCTTGTTGATCTCCGCCGGATCGATCTCGATATGAATTTTCTTCGCATTCGGCGCGTAGGTCTTCAGGTTGCCGGTAACGCGATCGTCGAATCGCATACCGAAGGCCAGCAGAAGGTCGGCCTCCTGGATCGCAGTGTTCACCCATGCTTCACCATGCATGCCCATCATGCCGAGGTTCAGCGGATGGGAAGCCGGAATCGCGCCAATCCCCAGCAATGTCATGGCGATTGGAATGTGAGCCTTTTCTGCGAAACGACGTACCAGGTCAGTCGTACCGGACAAAATAATGCCGTGTCCGGCCAGGATGACGGGGCGCTTTGCGCTGTTGATCAGCGCCAGTGCTTTATCGAAATCGGTCGGAGCAGGGGAGTGGTCCGGCCGGTACGCAGATAGTTGCGGAGCAGCACCATCCCAGTCGAACTTGCATGAACTCTGCTGCGCATCCTTCGTGATGTCGATCAACACCGGCCCGGGGCGCCCTGATTTCGCGATGTAGAACGCCTCCCGAATCGTCCGGGCAATTTCCTGCGGGTGCGTAACCAGGTAATTGTGTTTCGTGATCGGAAGTGTGACACCCGTGATGTCAGTTTCCTGGAACGCGTCTGAGCCGATCAACTTGCTGCCCACTTGTCCCGTGATGCAGACGATTGGGGAACTATCGAGCATGGCCGTCGCGATTCCGGTCACCATGTTGGTTGCGCCCGGTCCCGACGTGGCGATCGCTACACCGACTTCTCCCGAAGCGCGTGCGAAGCCGTCCGCCATATGGGTTGCTCCCTGTTCATGACGTACCAGCACGTGGTGGATGTCGTACTTGGTTAATGCGTCGTAGGTGGGCAAAATCGCTCCACCTGGATATCCGAACACATGCTTCACGCCTTCGCGCTGCAGGCATTCCCAAACAATCTCTGCTCCGGTCTTGGTGACCATTGTTTCCATCCTCTTTTCGTGCCGGCAGGCACGACCCTTTTCTTTAACGGACACAGCGTCCGGCTTCGACTTCCAATTCCTGTTTTGCGGTGCGCGGCACAAACGCCGTGGTTACCGCGCCCTGCGCAGCCGAGGCGACTCCCTTTGCGTACTTGGCCATCACGCCCGTCGGATACTTCGACGCGGGTGCGTGCCATGTCGCCAGTCTTGATCGCAACTGGTTTTCCGTGAGTTCGACGCTCAGTATGCGCGAGTTCACATCTATCTCCACAACATCACCGTCGCGCACCGCTGCGATCGGTCCGCCATTGGCGGCTTCGGGAGCCACGTGTCCCACCATGAATCCGTGCGTCGCGCCGGAAAAGCGCCCATCGGTGATGAGGGCCACGTCATCTCCCAGACCTGCACCGTTAATTGCTGCCGTTACCGCCAGCATTTCGCGCATACCGGGCCCGCCTCGTGGACCTTCATATCGAATCACCACCACGTCACCGGCCTTGATACCCCCTGACTGCACGGCGGCGAAAGCTTCTTCTTCGCAGTCGAACACTCGCGCCGGCCCCCGATGGTGGCGAATGTTGTGCCCCGCCAGTTTCAGCACGCATCCTTCAGGAGCCAAATTGCCCTTAAGGATTGCGAACCCCCCGTGCGGCTTCAGCGCCTGCTGCATGGGCAGCACTACCTGTTGCCCCGCGCGTTCGCTGCCAGAATCCGCTTCATCGCCGATGGTTCTCGTCGACACCGTCACGCAGCCTGCATTCAGACGTCCGGCAGACTTCAGCCGTTGCGCAAGCAAACGGTTTCCACCCGCGTGGAACATATCGACCGCGGTGTACTGCCCGCCTGGTTTCAGATCGCAGATCAGGGGTGTTGTCGCGGCGATTCGGTCGAACTCGTCGATTTGAAGGTCCAGTCCGAGTTCATGCGCAATCGCCAAAAGATGCAGGACCGCATTCGTCGATCCGCCGCTCGCGGCAACCGCTGTGATTGCGTTCTCAATGGCCGCGCGCGTCATGATCTGCGAAGGACGGACATCGCGACGAACCAGCTCCATTACGAGCTCTCCGGCACGGATTGCTTCATTCGCTTTCGCATTCTCCACGGCCGGTACGCTCGCTGTTCCCATCGGCGAGATTCCAAGGAACTCACCAACCATGGCCATGGTGTTCGCCGTGTACTGACCGCCACAGGCACCGGCTCCCGGGCAGGCGTGGTTTTCGAGATCACAAAGGTCGGTATCGCTGAGCTTGCCTCGCGCGTGTGCGCCAACGGCTTCAAAAACATCCTGGATGGTGACGTCGTGATTCTTGAATCGCCCAGGCGCGATCGAACCGCCGTAGATCATGAGCCCCGGGATATCCAGCCTCGCGAGCGCCATG
This sequence comes from Terriglobales bacterium, assembly GCA_035561515.1. NCBI lineage: Bacteria > Pseudomonadati > Acidobacteriota > Terriglobia > Terriglobales > Terriglobales bacterium. The sequence goes on from DATMXP010000027.1 coordinate 247,020, forward strand.
ATCGTTCCCGGAATTGTCTTATCGCATCCGGACAGCGCCACCATGCCGTCGAACAAGTTCCCGCGTGCGACCAACTCAATCGAGTCGGCGATCACTTCCCGCGAGATCAGCGAAGCCTTCATGCCCTCACTGCCCATCGTGATGCCGTCCGAGATCGACACCGTGTTGAACTCCATCGGTGTGCCGCCCGCGCGCCGGATGCCCTCTTTTACAGCGGCCGCAAGTTCACGCAGGTGATAGTTGCAGGGTCCAATCTCGATCCAAGTATTGGCCACGCCGATGATCGGCTTTCTAAGATCCTCGTCGGAAAAGCCGGCCGCTTTCAGCATTGCGCGAGCTGGCGCGCGATGCGCTCCTTCAGTTATTGCCGTGCTGTATCTTTTTCCTGGCTGAGACATGACGTCCTTAAACGCGAAAGCCACCATCCGGGTCTGGCGGATGGTGGCTTTGAATCTTGATTTCGCTTTACCTCATCCGCCGATTTGGGTTCGTGTCCCTACAATGGACACTCCTACAGCGACCCGTACCAGCCGGATGATGATCGACACCGAATTGCGTTGATCGGTCATTGGTAGCGTGAACTGAAGGTAAGCCAGCCGCTAAACAGGCGTCAAGCAAATATTTGTTTTGCTTATATAACCGAAAGTAATAGTCGGTTGTTACTTATACATCCCAATCACGTACGCAACTGGCCTGCTGCCGTTACCGTGTGTGCGCACGCCCTTGCGGACTCGCCCTCCTGCCGCTATAACCGAAGCGATGCTGCCCCGAGTCGCGCTGTTTATCCCCTGTTTCGTGGACCAGGTCTGCCCCCAGGTCGGCGTGGATATGGCCCGCGTGCTACGCCGAATCGGGTGCGAAATCTGGTTCCCTGAGGACCAGACCTGTTGTGGGCAGCCAGCTTTCAACACCGGTTACTGGCAGGATGCGCGCCAACTCGCAGCTCGGTTCCTGAAAGTATTCGATAAGGCAGAGGTTGTGGTTGGACCTTCCGGCTCCTGTGTCGCGATGGTCCGCAAGTTCTACCCCGAGCTTCTGCACTCGACCTTCGGGCTGGAGAAGTTCTTCGAATTCTCAGAGTTCCTCCTCAAATACAACATGGAAGATGTGGGTGCCAGCTTCCCGCACAAAGTAACGGTTCACGATTCTTGCCACGCCAACCGGGAACTCGGCATTCGCCAGGGTCCACGGAAACTCCTCAAGAATGTCCGTGGCCTGGAACTGATCGAGATGCGCGATTCCGATGAGTGCTGCGGGTTCGGGGGAACATTCTCGGTGAAGTTTGGAGCGATCTCCGCTGCAATGGGCGACGTGAAGACCGGCAACGCCGAGCAGACCCAGGCGGACTTTGTCACCGCTGTTGATCCCAGTTGCCTCATGCACATCGACGGCATCCTGCGGAAGAAGCGCTCGCCGATGAAGACGATCCACCTCGCGTCGATTCTCGCCAGTGAGGCCGCGCAATGAACCCAGCCCGGGAGTTTCTCCTCAATGCAGCAGCCAAATCTGTCGATCTCGCGCATCGCAAGATCATCCGCAAGAACATGGACCATTACGAGGTCCGCCTCGCGGAGGGCGTTGCACGTTTCGCCGACTGGGAAGGCGCTCGCGACGTTTGCTCCGCAATCAAGGACGACGCCATCGAACATCTTGGCGACTACCTGAAGCAATTCGAAGCGAAGGTGAAGGCGCGGGGTGGAGTCGTTTTCTGGGCAGAGACCGCCGAAGAGGCTCGTGACTATGTCGCTAACCTTGCGCGCGACCGCGGCGTAAAGCGAGTGGTTAAGTCGAAGTCGATGGTCACCGAGGAAATCCACCTCACCTCTGCGCTCGAGCGTGCCGGATGCGAGGTGCTTGAAACCGACCTCGGCGAATACATCGTCCAATTGCGGAACGAGCCTCCGTATCACATCGTCACGCCCGCCATGCACCTTACCCGCAAGGAGATCTACGAGACCTTCAAGGAGAAACTTCCCGGCATCACCACCGACGAACCGGTGGAACTTGTTGCCGCCGCGCGCCGCGTCATGCGCGAGTTCTTCTTCTCGGCCGAAATGGGGATCTCAGGCGCGAATTTCCTTGTCGCCGATTCCGGTATGATTGCGCTCACCACCAACGAAGGCAACGCCCGTCTCGGCACGGCTCTACCCAGGATCCATGTTGTCGTTACCGGAATCGAGAAGGTTGTTCCAAAGCTCAGTGACCTCGGAATTCTCTGGCCAACGCTCGCCGGAGCCGCCACCGGACAATCTCTCAGCGCGTACAACACTCTCATCGGCGGACCACGCCGCCAAAACGAGGTCGATGGCCCTGAAGAATTCCACGTCGTCCTGCTCGACAACGGACGCACCGCCCTGCTCGCCGAATCTGAACAGCGCGAAGCCCTGAAGTGTATTCGCTGCGGAGCCTGCCTGAATAATTGCCCGGTGTATCGCCAGATCGGCGGCCACGCCTACGGGACAACATATCAAGGCCCCATCGGTAGCGTGCTCACGCCGCACTTCCGCGGACACGACTTCGATCACCTTTCGTACGCGTCGTCGCTGTGCGGAGCGTGTACCGCCGGATGCCCGGTCAAGATCGACCTGCACCATCACTTGCTTCGAAACCGGCGCAACGCAGTTCAGAACTCGCGGCCCCTGCTGGAACGGATCGCTTTTCGCCTTTTCCGGTGGACCATGCTCAGTAGCGCTCGCTATACGTGGTTTGCTGGGATCGGCAAGAAACTTGCGACCTTGTTACGTGGCACTGCCTTCGACCCGCTGCGCGAATGGAATCGTTATCGCACGCCCCCACAGATGCCAAAGAAATCATTCCGTCAGATGTGGAGGGACGGCGATGTCTGATCTGAGCAGCCGTGAGCGAATTTTAGGCCGCATCGAAAACGCCCTTAAGACCCGCCGCTCCGCGCAGCCGAGGCGCTCAACTGAAGGAATTTTCGCACCCATTCCAGATCTGCTGCGCCGCTTTGAAGACGAATGCCGTGGCAATCTGACGGAGTGTATCGTCACTCGCGATGTCGACGCCGCACTGGCTCGGGTTCTCTCCTCGGTTGAGCCCGGCGAGATCTTCGTCGAAGACACCGCCCAATTCCGTACATTGCTTGGCAGCACGGGTCCCGGCAAGACGGACCACCAAGTTCTCTGGTCCACTGAAGGCCCTCCAACGAAATCATGTCAGGCCACCATCACGCGCGCCGAGGCGCTCATTGCGCAAACCGGTTCGCTGCTGGTCTCTTCGGATTGCGGTGGCCGTGGGGCATCCGTCGTCGCGCCGGTTCACATCGTCATCGCGCATGAACGGCAGCTTGTCCGCGACGTGGAGGCCGCGCTCGAACTGGCTGCTCTCAACCGGCTAGCGGATACCAACTCTTTCCTTGGCGTCATTACCGGATGCAGTCGGACCGGCGACATCGAGAAGCTCCTTGTCATCGGTGCGCACGGCCCCAAACGCCTCGTCGTAATTGTCGAACACAAATAGGAAGAGCACGGCCGCAGCCGTGCCCTCGTTCTATGTTGTGTTCGCACTCGTTACTTCGGATTGGGTGTGGTTGCGCTCGCGGTTTTCGCTTTGCTCTTGTGCTCCATTCCCGTCTTTGCGCCAGTGCTGCCGGCCACCTGCTCCGCCTGCTTGAGGTGGTCTTCCAAGGTCGGCAGAGTCTGCGTAGCGAAGTTCTTCACGTCGCTATCCTTCGCAGTGGTCGACTCTTTCTTGAACTCGGCCACGTCCTTCTTGTGGTCCATGACCATGTGCCGCATGTAGGCCTTGTCGAACTGGTCGCCCGAAAGTTTCGACAGGCGATCCGCTTCCGCCTTGTCCTTCGCCGAAGGCTCCGTCGGAAGCGTGACGCCTTTCTGTTCCGCCAATTGCTTGAGTTGATCGTTGGCTTTGCCGTGATCGTCCACCATGCGTTGACCGAATTTCTTTACGTCATCGCTCTGGCCTTTCTGCGCAGCCAATTGTCCCAGTTGCACTTCCGTCAATCCGCCCTCGGCAGCCTTCATTACGAATTTCTTATCAGCTGCGCTCAGGCTGCCGCTCGCGGCCCCGGCACTGCTCGAAGTTTCGCTGCTCGAAGCCGCCTTCGAGGTCGAGCCTTTGTGGGTCTTTCCGTGGGTCGCATGCTGATCAGCACCCGTCGACCCTTGGGGACTGGTTGTTTGATCTTGTGCGGCCACCCCAAACGACAACAGGCAGACCGCTGTAGACGTGATGAAAGCACCACGCAGAACTTTCTTGAAACTCTCCATTTGTATCTCCGTTGCTGAGGTGTAATCCGACGAAGGATGGCGCACGTATCCCGGTTTATAGCTTGAATTGAAGGGTTGGATGCTCGCGCTCTTTGCGCGAGATGTCAGTTCTGGTGGCATTCCGGCTTGGCGGAAAATGACGTTCGATGCTTGCTCATTGTCTCCGAACTTGCATCAGAGATAGTCGGAGACGGCCCTCAGTGATCAGATCGGTGGTGGTTCCCAGGATTGTTGCACAACACAACGAACTGGATCGGGTACGCGCAGTATTGCTGGAGTTGGGTTTCACGGATGGCGACGGCTGGAATGATCATCGCAGTCGGGGTGTTCCTCTTATCGCCGGAGACGGGGTGCTGGAGTTTTACCACGGCCAGCCTCCCGCACCTGCTGATGTCATCGTAGAGGTGGAGGACGTCCAGCGCACGGTCGAGATCGTGCGACGCCATCGGATGAAGGTGCTCTCCGAAGTGAAGCGGACGCATTGGGGTGCGGACCTCTTCGTTTGCGACATCGGCGGATGCCACATCGCCTTTTTCTCCTGGGCAGAACAGGCTGAGGCTCCCCTTCCAAAAGCCGCCTGAGTACACTGAATAGGTGAGCTTTCCGCCAATATTGAAGGACGCCATCGAACGGGAACTCGCTCCCTTGGAGCTGGCTAAAGTCGCCCGTGCGGCAAGTCATCTTACCTCGGGCTATAAATTCGGCACCGCTACTCTGAATACCCCTGAAGAGCGGTTGGCATATTTGGCCACTCGGCTTCCAGCAACGTTTGCCGCCGACCTGCATGTGTTCCACGAGATTGCGCGCATCACGCCTGAGTGGAATCCCACGAGCATACTCGACCTGGGGGCCGGTCCTGGCACTGCGACTTGGGCCGCTTGCGAGATCTGGCCCGCGATCCGCCACGCCACTCTCGTCGAGAGCAATGCACCCATGATCGATACCGGGAAGCGTCTGGCCTCCGAACACTCGGTTCTTCAGGAGGCCACCTGGGTTCACACCAACATGGAGCGCGCATCGTATCCACCGGTTGAGCTTGTTGTGCTGTCTTACTCACTGGGCGAAATGCCGGATCCCATTTTGGTCGTGCAGAATGCGCTCGCGGCGGCGAAGGGCCTTCTCGTGATTATCGAGCCCGGTACTCCCCGCCACTTTCAAACGCTCGCCCGTATTCGACGGGAACTCATCGCAGCCGGCGCTCATCTCGTCGCGCCATGTCCACACCAGGATGAGTGCCCTATGTGGGAGGCAGACGACTGGTGCCACTTCGCTGCTCGCCTTGAACGCTCCGCCTTGCACCGTCGCCTGAAGGGCGGAGACCTCGGCTACGAAGACGAGAAGTTCTCTTATCTTGTGTTCGGTAAGAGCCCGGTTCCCCGTGCAGCATCACGCATCGTTCGTCATCCCGAAACCCGCAGCGGATTCATCCGGCTGCAACTGTGTACGCCTTCGGGTTTACAGCAACAGACCGTCACGCGATCGCAGAAGTCAGCCTTTCGCGCGGCGCGCCGCAGCAAGTGGGGCGACGCGTGGAATCAGTTCGAATAGATCGCGTACTGGTGCGTTGCCGACATTTTGCGAAGGAAGCCTGCGTCGGCGAGCACATTCTCGGAAATTGGATTGTGGTAGATCACGCGCACGCTGCGCGGGCTTTGCTGTAACGACAGCCTTAAATTCTCGACAACCTCGACCAGCGCTGCGGCGGGAAGCGGATTGAATAGATACAAGACCAGCGGCTCGGCGGGGAATTGAAACTCGCGTGCGTCGGCACAAATCGATTCCATGCGATGGCTGTGCGCGGATTTTCTGATGTTCTCTTTCGCCACCTGATCCAGTTCCGAAAACAGCTCCACGCCGACAATCTTTCGAAACGGATACTCAGCCGCCATCAGCAGCGTGCGGCCTTTTCCCGACCCAAGATCCACGAACACGTACTCCGAAACATCGACCTTCAACGCACCTAACATCTCGTGGAACAGGCTGGGTTCCGTTGGTTGATACGGTGCACCGGATATCGCGGCGAGCAGTCGTGTCCGTTGACTCACGCCTCCGGACGTCGTGTTCGATTCGTGCTCCCAGTCATACTCCGCATCGCCAAAGAGGGAACGCCGCCTCTCGGGCGTAGACTCTTTCACAAACTCCCAAACGTCCGCGCCGATCTCTCTCGCCGATCCGAGAATGCCTTGTCGGCTGCGGGTGTCGCGCCAGCGCTTCCGGAGTACATCGATCAGGGAAGTCCCCATACGGGAGTAAGTCTACCGAAACGTACTGCTTGATTTGGTGACGAATTGCACTGACAGAAGAAGAGCCCGGCGCAGGCGTTTGGGCGGGCACCTGCGCCGGTTCAGGGGTACAGCAGACGTACAGCTAGACAGCAGGTACTGCAACTTGGAGAGTGTCAAGGATCGCAATCAACCTGCGAATCTCTGCCTCCCCAATCTCGTTGCGATCAACGTGCTCGAACTTCGCCATCATCTCCGGTTCTTCCGCAGGAGGCAGCACCTGTTCCGCCATGTTGAACAGCACCAGGTTCTCCTTTTGGATATGCTCCCGCAGGCCGTTTACATAGCGCTCCGCCGCTTCGGCGAACCGCATATTGGCGCTCTGCACGCCCGACCGCATTGCGGCGATAGCTTCCACCATCTGGCGCGTGAGAACTCGATTCTGCTCGTGGTCTGAAATCATGCAATGAATCGGGCCACTCTCGTACGAAAAGCCTCTGGCGACCATTGCCGGAAACAGCAGCGCCTCTTCTTTGCCGTGGTGTGTCTTGTCCGCATAGAGCCGGAAGAACTCAATCAGCTTTTCCAGGCTGTCGGGCGAGGCGTTCTCGCCATCTTTCATTTTCTCGGCATAAGATTCGAGGATTTCGAGACCGCGAAGAATCACATCGTGTTCGTCGCGAAGGATCTGGGTAGGTTGGAACATTGCGCACCTCAAGAATGAAAGCTGAGGTTAGCTTCGCAAAAGAGGCTTGCGGAATGACTTATGTCACAGTGGCAGCCGAACGCGCGCCTCGCATCCGCGGCTGCCATGGCGATTTTCCAGCGAGATTGTGCCGTTGTGCGCCTCCACGATCTGCCGTGAAAGCGCCAGCCCAATTCCAGTTCCGCCCTGCTTGGTAGTAAAGAATGGAACAAACAGATTCGACGGATTCGCGATCCCCGGCCCCTCGTCGCGCACGAAAATCTCCGCAGTGTTGCCGTTCTGCTCCCACCCGACTTGCACCGCGCCCTTCGACTCGAGCGAAGCGTCCACCGCGTTCTTCACCAGGTTGATCAACAATTGCTCAAACTGATCCGGATCGAGCGAGAGTGTCAACGGCGGACCTGCCTCAACCTGCACCGGCAAGCGTTTCTCCAGCGCCGCCACATGCCTGACCACAGTCTCCACTTGCACGGGACGCGGCTGCGGTTTCGGCAGCTTTGCCAGCCGCGAGTAGTCACGCATGAAGCGATTCAGCGCCTCTGCGCGATCCGCAATCACGCGCACCCCCGTCGCGACGTCTTGCTCCCAATCCGCAGGCTTCTGCTGCAGTTTCAGCATCGTGGAAAGGGAGTCCGCAATGGATTGCACAGGAGCCAGCGAGTTGTTCAATTCATGACCGAGCACCCGGACCAGTCGCTGCCAGGCCTGCCGTTCTTCCTCTCGAAGCGCGCGACTCAAGTCGGCGATCACCAGCAGTTGATGCGGCCGTCCATCCTGGCGGAATTCGCTGCGACGAAGCCCCCAGCGCCCTGCCTGTCCCCCGAACGTGCGGTCCAATGTGCGCGCGCTTTCCCCGCCGAGGAACTCCTCAATGCCAAGTTCCGATGCCGTGCGACCGAGTGCCCGCTCGGCAAACTGCTCAATTAACTGCTCGCCCGCCCGATTGATCAACCGCAGTCTGTGCTTCTCATCAAAGGTGAAGATAGCGACATCGATCTCCGCCATCACCTTTAGGAGAAGAGCAGTTGTCTCCATCGCCCCGAGTCGCTGGTTGCGTAGCGCGTCGGAAAGGGCATTCACTTCGTAGATGAGTTCGCTCAGCGCGTCGTTTGCGCCGGAAGGTCGCACGCGAATCGAATAGTCGCCCTCTCGCAGCGCGGCCAGCATGTTCGCAAGAGTGTGTAAGGGACGCGAAACGGTTGTGCGCACCGACCATGCAAACCCAATCCAAGCGAGGCTGATCACGACGGTCAGTGTCCAGCGAGTTCTGGGTTCGTGTGGTTCCAGCCAGAGCAACAGCAGTGCGGCCACGAGAGCGGCCGACCCGGAAAGCAGCGCTAAAAGGAAAACGTGGTTCTCATGGCTCCAACGACGCTTTCGACGTCGGGCGAGCGTGCGCTCAGGAGAGACCATATTTCTCAAGCCGCCGGTACAGTGCGCTTCGGCTCAACCCGAGCGCATCTGCCGCCTGGCTTATATTTCCTCCAAATCGTGACAACGCCTTCTTGATCAGGAACGCTTCCACATCTTCCAGGCTCATCTGGTCGAGGTTCTGCGTACTCTCGCGAGGTGCCCGAAGCACCAGGTCGGCGGCCCGTATTTGCTCGCCGCTGGTGAGCAGCACCGCGCGTTCCACGGCGTGGTCTAACTCGCGTACATTACCCGGCCAAGGATGCGAGAGCAAGGCCTGTAATGCAGCCGCGTCAAATCCACGGACGTCCTTCCGATACCGTTGCGTGTACTGGCGCATGAAATGCATTGCCAGCAGCGGGATATCCTCGCGCCGCTCGCGCAGTGCCGGCAGATGTATTTCGATGGTGTTCAACCGGAACAGCAAATCTTCGCGGAATCGCCCGTCGCGTACTTCTTCGTCAAGGTTCGCATTCGTCGCCGAAATCACGCGCACATCAACCCTACGCGTAATCGACGATCCCACGCGCTCCAGTTCACCCGTCTCCAATACTCGCAACAATTTCGCTTGCTGGCTTAGCGGAACGTTGGCGATTTCGTCCAGGAACAGCGTCCCATTGTCTGCCAGTTCGAAGCGTCCGACTCGGTCCGTCTTTGCGTCGGTGAATGCGCCTCGCACGTGACCGAACAACTCGCTTTCGAACACGCCTTCGGGGATTGCGCCGGTGTTCACCGTAATCATCGACTTTCGCGAGCGCGAGGACATCGCGTGCAGCGTGTTCGCGATCACTTCCTTGCCGGTCCCGTGTTCGCCCGTGATGAGCACGTTGGCATTCGACGGACCGATCTGCGCGATCAACTGCAGCACCGGTCTCATCACCGCCGATTCGGCAATCAGCTTTACCTGCGTATCCATGCGTAGCAGGCGATTTTCGGCTTCCAGCCATTGCGTCTGCCGCAGCGCGCGGCCGAGTTCCGACTGCGTCTTTACAATTGCCCGCAGGCGAGCGTTGTCCCAGGGCTTCTGCACGAAGTCCCTCGCCCCGCCTCGCATTGCCTCGACCGCCAGTTCCACGCTGCCCCAGGCGGTCATCACGATCACCGGAAGTGTGCTGTCAATCGCTTGTATCTGCGCCAGCAGGTCGAGTCCTTCCTGTCCAGAAGTCGTGTCGCGGGCGTAGTTCAGGTCCATCAGCACCACGTCAAACTGCTTCGACTGGATGGCAGCCAAAGCCGCAGGCGGGGACGATACGCCTTCCACCTGGTAGCCTTCCGGCTTCAGCAACAGTCGCAGCGCTTCAATGATGTCGCGCTGGTCGTCGGCGATCAGGATGCGCGGCGCTGTTTCAGCGGCGGTGCGCGCCCGGGTTTCGGTTGGTGTGTTTACAGTGCTCACGTATGTCTACCGTACCTGCTTTTCCGGACGAGATACAACTCCCGGGATCTGCGGTGACTGTGCTACGCGTCCATTCTGGGCGTCGTCGAGGCTGATGTTCATTCGCGTCAGCGTTGCCCCTGTCACGCGATCCAGTTCCACCCTCGCCTTTTCATAGGCTGTCATTGTTGCGACCAGATTAGATTCCGTCACCGCCAGATCGCGAGCCAGTTGAAGTACCTGGAAGCTCGTGCTCGCACCTAGTGCCTGCCGCTTCTGCTCAATGTCGTAGAGATGCTCAGCCAGTTCTTTTGACTTCCGGGCAGCATCCACCCGGGCCCTGCTTTGTTGCACTACGAACTGCGCGTTTCGTACTTCGATGTTAATCTCATTGCGAAGTTGCTGATACCGCATCTCCGCCTGCCGGAACTCCAACTCAGAACGGACTTGGTCCGCCTGTGCGGCCCGATTACGAAGTGGCAGCCTGAAGCTGAAACCGATGGCGTAATCCGGATAGTCATTCCGGAAGAGAGTCGCGAACGCATTGGAAAAGCCGCTGCGGAGAATCGATCCCGTCGGAATGTCTTCATTCAGGGGATTCTGAACGCCTGCCAATCCCGACCCGCCATACCAGGCAACCAGGTCCAGCGAGGGCAGCAGCGAGTTGGCCGCTGTCTTCCGCGAGATCTTGCGATTCGACAGATCAATCCTTGCCTGCGCCAGTTCCGGACGATGCGCTTCGGCCTCAGCCACCAGGTCTTGTACTGGGACGATCGGTTCCGCCGCGGGCAGGTCCATGGTGTCGGTTGGGATCACGGGCGCGGCTGCCAATACCGGATCGTTCATGTTTCGTGCAATCGCGTTCTTGATCAGCAACTGCTGCAACTGAAGCGTCGTCTGGGCCAGGATTAATTCCTGGTTGCGCGTCGCCAGTTCGTTCTCAGCGCGGACCACTTCGATGGGAGCGATTGCTCCGAGTCGCACCTGCTCCCGGTTGTCGGCCAGCGTCTTCTGCGCCACCGCCAGCGAGCGCTCCCTCACTCGCACGTCTTCGTATGCATTCACCAGGTCCCAGTAGATGTTCTGGATCTGCGACACAGTGGCAATCACCTGGTTGCGGAACGCAATGTCGGAGATCTCACGATTATTTTTCGCAATGCGAATGTAACGCAAGTTTGGTCCGAAGCCGAAGCCCGACAGCAGTCGTTGGCGTAGCGTAAGCCGAAAATTAGATCGAACTTCCGGTACCAGCGTGCTGAACAGGCTGTTGTTTGTGCTTCGGGTATTGTCGAAGTCCACGGTCATCCGCGTGCCGGTCGCGAACGCCTGCGCATAACGGAAATTGGCCGAGAGATCGTTCTGCTGGTACAGGTTGACACCGGTGGTGACTGTGTTCGAGAGCGGAGCCGACACGTGGTTCACCAGTGTCGTACCGCTGACCTCCGGATCGTATGACTCCACCGGAGTTCCAGTTCCCAACGTGGATTGCACCAAGCCCGACGCACCGCTACCCGCGCCGCCCGCACCGCCGCTCGTTCCGCCCGCTCCCGCTCCACTCGCGCCGGTGCCAAAGCCGCCAATCCCGCCGCCGGGCGTGCCTTGCACCAGGCCCGTTGCCACGCCGCGCACATCCGCGCCGGACTTTGCGCGCAGGATATCCGTGTCGGCAATTGACAGGTTGTAACGTGCAATCGCCAGATCGAGGTTGTTCTCCAGTGCCAACACGATGGCGTCGCTCATCGAGAGCATGACGGATCCATCTTTTATTAGTGTCTCCAGTTTCGGCGTGTTGGTCATGGTTGGTTCAGGAACCGACCGTGCGCGATACGGACTGATCAAAAAAGGGAAGTGACTTGCGCCCTTCGTATAGTCGGCAAACGTAGGCTGCTGAGCCGCCAGGGAGCCGGTCAATATCGCAAGACAGAGAACGAGTGCAGTAGTTTTCATGTGTGTCTGGTCCGCCGAGCCGAGTTGCTGTTAAACGGTTACGTGTGTAGTGCTGGAGATGTTTTGTCTTTCGTCACCCAGCCATCAGCAAGCGTGATGACCCGGTTTCCGTACGAGGCATTTACTTCTGAATGCGTCACCTGGATGATCGTTGTCCCTTGCTGGTTGAGCTTTCGGAACAACTCCATGATTTCTTTCGCTTGCGATGAATGCAGATTGCCCGTGGGTTCGTCGGCAAGGATGAGCTTGGGATTTCCAACCACAGCGCGTGCGATTCCCACCAACTGCTGTTGTCCGCCCGAGAGTTGATTCGGATAAAGGTCCTTCTTACCAACGATCTGAAATCGGTCCAGCACATCGCCGACATCGATGCCCTCTGTGATCGGCCGACGTTCCGGTACGACAAAGGCACATCAAGGTTCTCGTAAACGGTTAGGTTGTCGAGCAGGTGATAGCTCTGAAATACAAATCCCATATACTGCCGGCTCAAATCGCCGCGCTTCTTGCGGTCGAGTTTGTGAACATCATGGTCAAGCAGACGGTACTCGCCGCTCCAGCCGTCATCGAGCATGCCAATCACGTTCAGCAGCGTACTTTTTCCCGCGCCGGAAGCGCCCATGATCGTGACAAACTCTCCCTCCTGAATGTTGAGGTTGATACGACGAAGGACCCACGTAACACCTGCTGGGGTTTTGTACGTACGCTCGACGTTTGTCAGCTGAATCAAGGTCTCACCTCTACATCCACTCCGACTTGGTTTCGCTGCTGTCGTAAGTCACAACGGTGACGAAGTCTTCGTCGGCCGAAACAATCACCGTGCTGGAGCCCCGTTGGAAGATTGTTGTGATCTTCGTGTACGGGATCGAATCACACGCGGCTACGTTTGCGCTTGCCGCCGCGGCGATCAGAAACAGAATCGCTCCTGCCACTACTCGTTTCATCACAGATCCTCAAATCAGCTACGCGACTTCCACGGTTTCTTCCACTACGCGGCCGTCGAAGAGGTGAATGGTGCGGTCGGCGTGACGCGCGAAACGCGGGTCGTGCGTGACCATGCAGATGGTTGCGCCTTCCCGATGCAATTCGCGCAACAGTTCCATGACAGCTTCCGCATTGCGGGAATCCAGGTTTCCGGTCGGTTCGTCCGCCAGCAGGATTGCCGGTGTGCCTGCCAGGGCGCGGGCCACTGCCACACGCTGTTGCTGACCGCCGGATAACTGCGAAGGATAGTGCTTGGTGCGGTGGCTCATACCCACACGCTCCAGCGCCTGCTGTACGCGCGTGCGACGCTCGGTGGCCGACATGCCCCGGTACGTGAGCGGCAGTTCCACGTTCTCGTAAACGTTCAGGTCGCCAATTAGGTTGAAGCTCTGGAAGATAAATCCGATCTCACGGTTGCGGATCATCGCGCGGTCCGCCACATCGAGATTGGAAACGGACGTTCCTTTGAGCGTGTAGTTGCCGTCGCTCGGCGAGTCGAGCAATCCGATGATCGCCAACAGTGTCGATTTCCCTGAGCCTGAGGGGCCCGCGATGGAAACGTACTCGCCTTTATTGATCTGCATGTGAATTCCGCTCAGCGCATGCGTTTCCACTTCGTCCGTGAGAAACACTTTCTTAATCCCTTCCATCTTGATCAGGGCTTGTGGTTCGACTCCGCTCATCGGTTCTCCTCGAAAACTTTCCGCTCGTTTTGGATTGCCTGCGAACATACTTCTCTTCTACTCAAGGCGAATGCGGTCATACTTGTCCCAACGCGACATGTCCGACAGGATTACCTGGTCGCCTTCGTTGAGTCCTTTCACGATCTCCACCGTGTTGACCGAACTCCTGCCGAGATCCACCTTCACCCTGCTAGCCGTTTTTCCGTCGGCTTCCAGCTTGAAAATCTCGACCGTACTCTTTTCCTGCCCAAACGCCGGGCGTCCCACGAACATCACGTTCTTCAGGTTCTCCAGGTCGATCGTGCCATCCACGCTCAGGTCCGGACGCGCCCCCTGCGGCAACTGTCCTTCCAGTTGTACGTCAACGGTGACGGTTCCGTTCACGACGGCAGGATCAATTCGCATCACTTTGCCTTGAACAATGCCGTTCCGGGTGTCGATCTGTGCCGGCAGTCCGAGAGCGATGTCCTTCGCCTGTGTTTCTGGAACACGCAACTCTGCCTTCAATCGTTCGGGCTGGACGACGCGAGCCAACGTCGTTCCGGGAGTCACCCACTGACCTTCTTTCAGCGGCAGGTCCTGCAACACTCCATCCGTCCCGGCGCGAAGGCGCAGGGCTTCCAGTTGCTCGCGCCGCAGGTGATACATCGCACGTGCCTGCTCGACTTTTGCCTTTTGCGCTTCGAGTTGCGCCTTGAGAGTTTCTCCGCTGTTGGTGAGCCGCTGCTGCTCGATCTCCGTACGCGTGTTCAGCTCTGTCGCCTTGCCCGTGGAAACCTTCAGGGCATTGGTTGAAATGACGCCCAGCTTTGCCAGTTCTGCGTCAGTGTCGGCCTGCATCTTCGCGGCGGAATACTCCGATTGAACCTTCGCCCATTCCGACTTTTGTGCCAACACCTGGCTGCGTAATTGGACCGCCAGGTTCTGATATTCCGCTTCGGCCGCCTTCATCTGCCATTCAGCATCGAGTGCCGCCTGGGTGATTTGCGGATTGCTCATCTCGAGAATTACGTCACTGGCTTTCACTTTGGTTCCCGGTTGAATTAACAGACGCTCCACGCGCCCTTCCGTCGCAGCCGGAAGCCACCGAATATCCGTTGGCACCAGTGTGCCCAGTCCCCGAACCTGCCGGAGCATCGGGCCGCGTTTCACCGTGTCCACCCAAACCGTGGAGCGTTCGACCGACGGTGCCGCGGGCTTAAGACGGGAAACTCCCAGTGTGATCAGGAGAATGAGTGCGATCCCGATGGCGCCTATGATGATCTGCCGGCGACGGCGTTCCCGTGCGGCATTCTGACGAGGTATATCCATAACTGTTCTTCTTAAGGGCAAGCCATTCGCCAAAGGATAGCGTTGCCTAACCTGTTGATCCTAAATGGAAATCGGTGTGCGGACCCTTCGGCCTCTTGTTCGGAACTGTCGCTGAGTGTCCGGAATCGAACACCTTGCAACAGCCTGCATCGAAACACCTTTTGCGGTATCTAATTCCTCGAGGAAGGCATGACAGAAAAGATCAAAAAGTCAGAAGAGCAGTGGCGCCAGGAACTTAGCCCGGAACAGTACCGCATCCTGCGGGAAAAGGGGACGGAGATGGCGTTCACGGGCGAATACGCTCACACGAAGCAGGCCGGCACTTACCGCTGTGCCGCATGCGGCCAGGAGGTATTCGAGTCCGATACGAAGTACGAATCCGGCTCCGGATGGCCGAGCTTCTATCAGCCCGCGAAACCTGAAGCGGTCGAAACGCATGAAGACAATAGCTACGGAATGCGGCGCGTTGAGGTGATCTGTTCTCGTTGCGAGTCGCACCTGGGGCATGTCTTTCCCGACGGCCCGCGCCCAACCGGCCAGCGCTTCTGCATCAACTCAGCTTCGTTGAAGCTCGATCCCAAATAAAAAGTCATCCACCCACGACCCACACCAGGTCGTGGGTGAACTCACTCAAACTTACGCCGCCAGTTTTTCGCCGGTTTGGAACACGTCCTTAGCGCCCGTCGATTCCAGAATCGACCTCGCACTTGCCACGAATCGTGGGTCGCTGCATCTCACCGACAGCAGCATTCTTCCTTCGCGAATTTCCTTCTCGTAACGCTTGGCTTCCAACTCCGGCATACCCATCCCTATTAGGCCACCAGCTAGTCCGCCAATTGCACCCACCGCGCCCGCACCCGCCAGTGCAGCAACAATTGGGCCTGCCGCCAGCAACGGACCGATTCCCGGAATCGCCAGCGTCCCGATGCCGGCCAGCCATCCGAGCACTCCGCCGACCGCCAGTCCCGTGCCGCCTCCCACTGCCGCGCCTTCGGGCGCCTTCGTGTTGTGCTCCATCGCAAAGCGTTCGGTGCGTCCCTGGTCCGGGAACACAACGGAAATATCCGAGCTGTTGAAGCCCTGATCCTTCAGTTTCTGTACGGCGCTCTCGAGTTTGTCGCGGTCGCTGTACACGCTGTAAACAGAAATGGGATTAGCTGCCGTCGCCGAACTGACCACGCCAGAACTGATTGGCCTCACATCGCGCCCGCTGATCCGGTTTTCGAATCTCGTGATTCGCGGATGTCGAGACTCTGGCAGGGTAAATCCGTAGCTCTGCCATCTCGGTCGGAAGCGGTTCTCGTACTCGGCAAATCGCTCGTCCGACGTCAGAACCTCGTCCTTGAACTCCGGTAGGCCCTGAACCTGGTCCCTCGTGAGCTGCACACGGAAGTCGTCCGGATCTTCCGCTGAAGATCGTATGTAATCCGACGGCACCAGATACCTTCTCGAACTGAGCCACCCGCCCGAATCGACAATCGCATAGCGGGCCTGCTTTGTGTCCGGATCGTAGATCACGTCTTCAATCGTTCCAATCTCGTCGTCGTTGATGTCATAGAGTGTGGCGCCACGAATTTCATCCGCCTGCCCTGCAAATTCGCTGTCTAGAAGTCTTCGAAACATGGCTCCTCCTTGGCGAGCTGTTTTCATTCGTCCACGGGATTGTCGGTTTAGAACCTGGGCCAATCACGCGAGTTGTCACTAGCGGAGCTGCAATCCAACGGCAGCTCCCGATGCGCAAAGAGTGCTGGCATCTGGTCGCTCTGGCGGTCGCATCCCAACCGCTCAGGCAAGACCTCGCAACTTTCAACTTCAAACTTGAACCTGTTCCACTTCAAACCCCAGCAGGAGGATGCAATGGACAATCGACAGCGCTTCGACTATGACCGTGATCGTCGTGATGACCGTGACGATTGGCGCGAACGCGAGCGCCACGCCAGCGGCCGCGACTTCATGACCAACCAACCGCGTTATGAACAGTATGGCGAAATGAGCAACATCAACGATCGCGATCGCGATCAGTACAACCGCGATTGGAATCGCGCGCAGGACCAGTGGCGCCAGGGAAGCCAGAACTACGACTATGGCCAGCGTGATCGCGGCAACCAGTACGGCCAATCGCAACAGAACTGGAATCAGTACGGAAGCAATCGCCAGAACCAGGGCAGTTGGGGCGGTTACCGCGACTGGGAAAATCGCGACCGCTACCAGTCACAGAATTGGGATCGACAAAACCGCAACTACGGATCGCAAGATTGGAGCGGGGAAGCAAGCTACTCCGAGCCGTATCGCAGCTACCAGGACCGCGATTCCAGCAGCCGCAATCAGAGCAACTTCGGTCGCAACTACTCTTCACCCTCGCATTCTTCGAATCGCTACCAGGAATCTTCGGACTACGGTTCCGGCTACGACCGTCGCGACTACGGCGACTACGGTGGCGAGTTCAGCACCGAGTACCCGAATCGTTTTGGCAGCACCTCGTTCGACCGCGGCACTCGAGCCGACTACCGCAATCGCTACGAGAACCGCTACGACCGCGATCGCGGACACGACGAATCCCTCACCGAGAAAGTCGGACGATTCTTCGGCTTCGGCCCCAAAGGCTATCGCCGTTCTGACGAACGCATTCGCGAGGACGTCTCCGAGCGCCTTGAAGACAATCCGGAAGTCGATGCCACGAACATCGAAGTGCAGGTGAAGGATGGCGAGGTCACTCTCACCGGCAGCGTCGACAATCGGCGGGCCAAGCGACTAGCGGAAGATGAAGCAGAGCGGTGTCGCGGCGTAAAGGACGTGCACAATCAGATCCGCGTCATCGGAGAAATCGGCGGCATCTCCGGCTCCGAAACTACGACTCGAAAAAGTGCTACCGGTACCGGCACTGATAAAACCCGCGCGGCATAACCAGCCCCGAACACGAGAGCGGCGGAGATCTCAACCCCGCCGCTCTTCTTTCTTCCTAACGGATCGCAGCAAGTTCGTACAGGTACTCGACAAATGATCGCGTCGCACCATCCATGCCCGCCAGCTTCGGATTGGCCGATTCGATCACATAGTATTCGTCGGGCGCATGGGCGCCACTTCCGTGACCCAGCCCGAAATGCCCGGCAGCGATCTTCAGCGGTTCTCCTGTAAACAAATATCCCGGCCACGAACCTGCGTTGCGAGGAAGAACGATGGGATCGACCCCAGCTCGCTGATAAACGTTCATTTCCGCGCGGATCAGCGCCGCGTCTGCGGCCGTGCTGGTCGGATCGTATCCACCGCTCATGTTCACCTCGATGTCGCCGAACCCCTGCTTTGCCAGGTGAGTTTTCAATGCGGCCAATGCTTCTGCGGCCGTCATGTCAGGAACCAGGCGCAGGTCAAGCTTCGCCACAGCTTTGTGCGGAAGCACTGTCTTTCCGCCCGGCCCTGTGTAGCCGCCTACCAGTCCCTCAATGTTCACCGTTGGACTCGACATCAGCATTTCCAGCGACTGCTCAAAACTGGCATCACGAATCCACCGCTTCACGCCCAACTGTGTCTTGATGACTTCCTCGTTCATCCTCTTTGCGGCTTCGGCGATCATCTTCTTCTCGGCCGCTGAGATCGGACGCGCTTTGTCCGCAAAGCCCGGAATCGCCGGATCGTTTCCATCTGCCGATACGAGCGTGTTCAACGCTTTCACTAAATGCCATGCCGGACTGTCCACTCGGGCTTTGTTGCTGGAATGAATGTCGCGGCTCGGACCGCGTCCCCATTTTTCTCCCGTCGATATCAGTTCCAGTTCCACCACGCCTTTCGCGCCCAGCGTCATCATGATGCTGCCATCCAGGCCTTGCGAAGCGGACGGCATAAAAACGCCTATGCATTTCTTCAGTGCGTCGGTCACTTCCTGCTTGCGCACGACTTCGGCGAAATGCGTCGATCCAATCTCTTCTTCGCCTTCCGCTACAAGCACAAGGTTTACCGGCAGTTTCCTGCCCGCCCCTCGGATTGCATGGAGTGCCGCGAGGAAGCTTGATTGCGGTCCTTTCTGGTTCACCGCCCCGCGGCCCATCACAACTTTGCCGATGCCTGGCTTTTCGATGAACGCCGCGTCCCAAGGCGGAGACGACCATTCCGCGGGATCGACCTGCTTCACGTCATACATGAAATACACGCCGACCGTGCGCGGTGCACCGGCGTCAAGTGTGCCAAAAATGCCGGGCTGTCCCGATGTCGGCACCTTCGTGACCGTCTGGAATCCTGCATCGCGCAGCATCTGCATGGTGAGTTCACAGCCTTCCGCCATTCCACGGTTTTCCGCGGCTATCGATGGCTGCCGCATCCACGTCCGGAGCCTCTGTAGTGCCTCGTCGTGACGCTTGGTAATTTCTGACCAGATTGGTTCAAATTGTGCGTTTTGAGCTTCAGAAAACTGCGTAAGAGAAACTGCCGCAGCCGTGGCCGCGGCGCCATAAAGGAAGTCTCTGCGGTTCATGGCGAGAGAAGTTAACGCATGTGGGGTGCTCTGTCCATAGTTCACCTGGCCCTGTATCCCTTGAACCGCGAGCGCCTAAGGCGGAAATCGAGCAGTCACCCCCGATTTACGTTGCGCTCCTCCACCTTCGGGTACATCATCTGCGCATGGAGGTAAGTCATGTTTGACGTTGAGGGTGGCTCTTCCAACATCAAGAATGTGGTTATCGGCATGGTCGTGGCGGCTGCTGCGATCGCTGGCACCATCTACCTGTACCTCTAAATTGTAAGAGAGCAGCGTGTAATCGCACTGCTCTCTTTCCGTTTTACTTCTTTCCCGTCGGAAACTTCGTCGGGAGTTCCTTGATGATCGCATCAGGCGGCTGCCCGCCCTTGCAACTCGGGTGTCCGAACCCGCTCGCGCTGTTACCGTTCTGGATGTCGAGGATCATGTTGTCATTCGGGCCTGGCCCAGAGGCCACTCCATTCGGTACCGTGTCGTAGTTCAGCTTGTGCCGGACCTTCCACGCCACTATGTGGTCTGCGCACGATGTATCGCCGCTCACTCCCAGACCTCCTACGATGTGACCGCTTGTGTCGTAAAGCGCCAGTCCTCCACCGAACACGATGATTCCGCCAATCGGTTTTCCAACCATCGGATCATCCGCTTGACCCTGTTTATTAGGATCGCCTGCGAACACCGCTTGCGGATTGGGAGGCGCGCTGGTCGCGAGACTGTACAGGCTCTGGCCCGGCGTAGAAGCGAAATACAGGTTCGCTGTCGACAAAGCAAAGTTGTCCACACTTAGAGCGTTAGCGGTATTCGCCTTTTCTGCGGAAATAAGTCTGCTTCCCGGCCACTGTGAACCGCGGTCCGGGCCGCTGAAGACCACTGCGCACACCACCCCGTCACGGTTTACCACGGTGGCCCATTCCTGGTTCCCCATGCCGCTGTTGGCAGCCTTGCCTTCTTTGACCACCTGCTGCAGTGCCGCCTTAAGCTTCTCGTGGTCCGGTATCTTCTCGCATCCCGCCGCTGGTTTCTGCTGCCCCCACGCGCTCACCGCAAGTAGAAACACGCAAACAATCGTTCTGGCCATCCACATAATCTCGCTCCTATTCGTCTTCGATGCTGTCCCGGTGGGACAACGGAAACACATGGCTTGCACTCTGACGCTTCATGAAACTTCTGCTGCTGGTGCCCGCGTTTGCGCTTATCGGGCTTGCGGTTCACGATCTGTTCCATACCCTCTTCCATCCAGCCGGACGCGGTGCAGTTAGCGATCGAGTGAGTCGTTTCGTCTGGAGAATCTTTCGGTCCATTTCCACTCCTCACAACGGATACATCACGCTCGCCGGCCCGGTAGCCATCCTCGCAATCATGGCCATGTGGGTCATCCTCTCCGTCTTCGGATTTGCATTGCTTTACTACCCCTTCATCGCAACGCAGTTCGCGTTAGCCTCGGGACTGGATCCCCAACTGCACAAATCTTTCACCGATGCATTCAACGTCTCACTCGGAACATTGGTGACCGTCGGCGGCGACTTCAACGCAAAATCAAAGCTCATTCGCTTCGCCATGGGCATTGAAGCAACACTCGGCTTCGGACTTCTTACCGCTAGTGTTTCTTGGTTGCTTTCGATCTATCCCGCACTCGAGCGGCGCCGCACCCTCGCGCACGAAGCCACATTGCTTCACTTCGCGGAAGAAAACACCGGATATCGCATCGAAGAGCTTCCTCCTTCCGAATCGCAAAGCGTTCTCTGGGGTTTTGCCGCTTCCATGGCAAGCTGCAGAAACGACCTCACTCAATTTCCGGTCATCTACTACTTTCGCTCCGGTGACAGCCAGTCCGGGTTTTCCGGCACCCTTTCGTACTTTGCCGAGCTCGCAGAATCCGCTTCACGTTCCGGTCGCGACCCCTCCATTCGCATGGCCGGCATCGCTCTTGGAGGCGCCCTCGACGACTATCTCGAGTTCATCGCCGACGCCTATTTGCGCATGTCGACTCACGACAAGGAAGCGATCATGCGGTGCTACGCTGCGGAACATCTCCGCCCGTTGATGCAGTCGTCTCGCCGTCCTCTGCGCCGTGCCGGCTAGTTCAACGAATACAAATACGCCGCGATGTCACGGCTGTCCTGGTCCGTCACTCCCATCTCGGGCATCGCTGTTTTCGGCTCAATGCTAGTCGGGTGTTGAATCCACTTCATCAGGTTCGAAGGAGTATTTGGTACCTCACCAGCGATATACACACGCTTCGACCAACTGATCAGCGGCGGTCCCACCAACGCATTTCCCTGAATTCCCGGGATGGTATGGCAGGCCGGACACCCGTATGCACGCATCTTTTCCTTTCCGGCTTTTGCGTTTCCACCCGTGTTGCGCGCGATCTCCGATTGGCGGTTCGGACGCGCCGGATCGCACGCCAGCAACAACGCTACCGCCATCAGAAGTAGCCAGAGACTACGCACCGCGTGACACCTCTTCCGCGCGTGTATAACCCACGCGCTTCTCCGACTCTCGTAGCCATGCCGCCATGAGCCACAGCCCGAGGATGATGAACACCACACCCGCGGGGATCCACATGATCAGCCCCCCGAGCTGCTGGTCCTCCAGTGGTGTCAGGTGGAACTCATGCGTGCGGCCGTCATAGATCGGGTACCAGATCTGCTGAGTGAAAGTCATCAACGCGCCCAGGATGCTGGTGTGGATCGCAGTCGTGAACACATAGACCACCGCCACGCCATACGCGAGTCGTCCGTATCGTCCATGGACCAGCGTCCACCAGAACAGCAGGGCTGTGAACAGGAACATCGTGTGTTGCAGCGCGTGGACGGATTCATACTGCACCGCCGCGTCATAGAGATATGGAATGTGCCACGCCCAGAGCGTGGCTCCATGTAAGAGCCAGACAAAAAGAGGCAGCGTCATCGCCGCCCACACCGCAGCGAATTTCCGGTTCTTTGCCCAGGCTCCTGCACGTTCGCGCCAGGCGCGTGGAAGTGCCCACAGGAACCACACGATCGGTCGTGCGAACACCAGTAACGGTGCTGCCACAATCATCAGCAGTTCATGCTGTGTCATGTGAATGGAAAACAGCAACGACCCCAGCTTGTGGATCGGAGACACGAGCGCCAGAATCAGCGTGAGCCACCCCGCGGCAAAAGACCCCACTTGGGCCCACGACCACCCGGGTCGTCCCCAGCGCTGGACAGCGCCCATGGCGAACAACAAGCCCGTTAGCACCACCGGGATCACGACCACCGGTTCAAACGACCAGGTCCGTTCCGCCTGTGCGCGCGTGAGGTGTCCGCCCGGTTCTTCGTGAGCGTAGACGAGCCCGCTGTAAAGCAGCATCGCGCCGAGTTGGAGAAGTCTTCTCATCAATCGCACGGACTCAAAATGAATTTCGGAACCGCCAGCGCAACGATCACTAGCGCAAATCCGATACTCGCGACGACACCCATAAGCGCCAGAAAATGCGTTCGGTCCAACGGATGTCCGCCATCGTCCGAGTACTCCCTTACCGTCTGGTATTCGCGCCAACCCACGTACGCGCCCGATAAGGCAAAAAGCACGCACACCACGCTGATGACGTGCAGCACATAGTGATGGCCCGTCGAACAGGCGTGATACACCGTTGCGTAGCTCAGTCCCATATCGACAGCCGCAGCGATCGGCCCAATCGCGACCGCATAAAACTGAACGGCAGCCGATTTCGCAGTCGCAGTATCCATCCAATCGCCTCCTATAGCAGTCGCGGCGCGAAGTAGATCACGAACCAGATCGGCAGCCACGTCAGCACGACGAAGTACCAGTAGTCGCTGTTCTCCGAAACATCCATGTAACGCTTTCCTTCTATTGGCCCGGTGAAGAACAGAACCGTCAGCACAACCGTATCCGTCCAGTCCGTCGCCAGATGCACCGTGTGCAGTCCTATCAGGAACCACAGGATCGACGCGTACGCATTCGCATCCCATTGGCAGTTCAGCGATGCGAACTCAAATACTCGTATCACCAGGTTTGCGACCCCGACGATGCACATCACCACCAGTCCAATCCGCACCGGACCCAACTGCCCCTTCTCCGCGACCTTCTTCGTAATCTGGTTCGGCACCACGCTCAGCAGGAACACCACCGTGTTCAGGATTCCCCACAGCAGCGCCGGAGGCATCAACCCCGGAGGCCAATCCGTGGTTCGAGTTCGCAGATAGAAGTAACTCCCAATCACGATCGCGAACATCGTCCCTTCGATGGCCATCATGCCGATCGTGCCCCACCAGATGAGGCTCCGATGGCCGAACACCACCGTCGGCAGATCCCCGACGTAAAGTTCGCGACGCTTGATTACTTCTTCTCCCACTTCTCCATGCCCTTCTTGTTTTCAGATTCCTTTTTCGTCGGCCAGAACCAGCCGATCAACGTGACTGCAATCGGCACCGAGCCCCACACAATCGCCCACGGCGTAAAGATGCTTCCGATAAACAGCGCCGTTACTGCCAGCGCTGCAAGGAACGGCCAGATCGTCGGAGAAGGGGACAGCGTTAGGTGATCCGGTTCAGCATCCATCGGCTTCGTCACCAGCACGGCTCGGATGTCTTCTCTCACCCCTGTCACGACAGGCTGGTCTGGCGCGTTTTCCCAAAGAGGCTCACGTCCTCCGGCCGTCGGCAGATCAAGGAAGTTGTAGTTCGGCGGCGGAGAAGACGTCCCCCACTCCAAGGTTCCCGCCAGCCACGGGTTTGCGCCCGCCATCACTCCCGACCGGTAACTCTTCACGACATTTGCTAGAAACGCCAGCACTGCCAGTCCCATCAGAGAAGCGCCTAACGTCTCCAGCGCATTCACGGTGCCCCAATGCATTTCCACCGGGTACGTGTAAATGCGACGCGGCATCCCGCGCATACCCAGGATGTGCATGGGGAAAAACGTAAGGTTGAAGCCGACGAAGAACAGCCAAAAGTGCCACTTGCCGAGCGTTTCGCCCAGCATTCGTCCGGTCACCTTGGGGAACCAGTAGTAAATGGCTCCGAACAGCGGGAACACAGCTCCACCCAGCAGCACGTAATGGAAGTGCGCCACCACGAAGTAGGTGTCGTGTACCTGCCAGTCCAGCGGCACCGCCGCCAGCATCAACCCCGTCAATCCGCCAATCAGGAACACGAAGAAGAAGCCGCCGATCCACCACATCGGCAACTCAAAATGCAGTTTCCCGCTCCACAGCGTTGCGATCCAGCAGAAGAACTGCACGCCAGTCGGGATCACGATCATCAGGCTCGCTGCGGTAAAGAAGTTGTCGCTCAGTTGCGGTAATCCAGTCGCGAACATGTGGTGTACCCACACACCAAACCCGATGAACCCTGTCGCCACCGTGGACAACACCAGCCCCAGGTAGCCGAAAATCTTCCTTCTTGAGAATGCCGCGATGATCGTCGAAACAATCCCGGTCCCCGGAATGAAGATGAT
The DNA here is from genome assembly GCA_035561515.1 of Terriglobales bacterium. Classification (NCBI taxonomy): domain Bacteria; kingdom Pseudomonadati; phylum Acidobacteriota; class Terriglobia; order Terriglobales; species Terriglobales bacterium. The sequence goes on from DATMXP010000027.1 coordinate 271,818, forward strand.
GTACACCTCCGGATGCCCGAAGAACCAGAACAGGTGCTGGTACAGCAGCGCGTCGCCACCCTCGGCGGGATTGAAGAAATGCGTCGCCACCAACCGGTCCATGAGCAGCATCGTCGACGACAGCATCACCGCCGGCATGGCAAAGATCACCATCAGCGCCGTCACGAACTCCGACCAGCAGAACATCGGCATCCGGTTCAACGACATCCCCGGTGCCCGCAATTTCATGATCGTCACCGAGATCTCCACCGCAACCGCCAGCGCGGAAAGCTCGGTGAACGTGATCATCTGTGCCCAGAAGTCAGCTCGTTTGCCCGGCGTGTACGCAGGCCCCGAAAGCGGCACATATGCGAACCACCCCACGTCCGGCCCTGTGTTGTATACGAAGGCCACCCACAGCATGATTCCGCCGAACACGTAGATGTAGTAGCTGAACGCGTTCAGTCTCGGAAACGCAATGTTCCTCGCGCCCACCATCAGCGGAATTACATACACGCTGAGCGCTTCGAACATCATCGGCACGGCGAACAGGAACATCATCGTCGTGCCGTGCATCGTGAAGATCTGGTTGTACTGATCGGGATTGAGGAAGTGATTCTCCGGACGCGCCAGTTGCAGGCGCATCAGCACTGCGAGAATTCCCCCCAGCAGGAAGAAGATGAATGCCGTGATTATGTAGCGCGTCCCTATCCTTTTATGGTTCACCGTTGTGAACCATCCGCGAATTCCCGGCGGATCGCCCCACGTATCTTTCAAGCGCTCATGACGGGTCGCATCCGTCCCCGGCGACGCACTCACGATGTCAACAGTCGACAACCGGCACTCTCCTTATTTCAGGCTCTGCAAATACGCAACCAGCGCTTGCAGGTCCTCTGACGACATCGGGTTTGGCGGCATGCGCACGCCCGGCTTAATCGCCTGCGGATCTGAAATCCATCCTCCGAGCGATCCTGCGTTGTTCGGCAACGTTCCCGCCGCGATACTCAAACGGCTCCCCACGTGCGTGAGATCGGGCCCCAGCCTCGACCCTGCATTCGTGCCGCGCACCGTATGGCACATCACGCATGTGCCCTTCTCCAAAACTTCTTTCCCATGCTTCAACACATCGTTCGAGGGCTCCGGAGCCGGTTTCTTCTGCTGTTCCAGCCATGCCTGGAACTTCTCCGGAGTTTCCGCCACGATGTAAAACGCCATGTGCGCGTGCTGATGTCCGCAGAACTCGGCGCACTGGCCTCGATAGGTTCCTTCCTTATCCACTTGGAACCACAACGCGCTCGACTGTCCCGGAATCAAGTCGCGCTTGCCGTGAATGTTCGGAGCCCAGAAGCTGTGGATCACATCGCGCGATCCCGTTTGCAGCACCACTGGAACGCCTACCGGCACGTGGATCTCGTTCGCCGTCGTCACCCACTGGCTCACATCCGGATTCGGGTACTGCACCTCCCACCACCACTGGTGTCCGTAAACCTGGATGCTCACCGGATTCTTCGACTGCAACGAATTCATGTACTTGCTCGTGATCACCGAGTGCCCCAGGATCGCGAACAGCACAATCACCGTGATCCCGGTCGCCACCATCACCCGACGTAGCAGCTTTTGCTCGTATGATGGATCCGGATACACATCCGGGGGCAACTGCTCCTGCACTTTTCTTTTCGCCGCCGCACCCGCCAGGAAGATCCACACGATCACGAATACCGCTACGGCGATCACGAAAATGAACCACCACAGGCTCTCGATCCGCCCCGACATCGGCCCAACCGGATGAAGCATGGTCTGCTGGTTCTGTCGCCCGCCGCAGGCGGACAACATGGCCACGGCCGCAAAGCAACCCCACCGCAGATACTTGCTCGCTCTCATCGTTGCTGCGGATGCTCCGACGGGATAACCTGCTCCGGTTTCTTGATGTTCATGTTGTCCGAGCGCCCCGGCCGTACCGTTGGCGGTAATTGGCCGCTCATCGAGCGCACGTACGCAACGATCTGCCACACTTGGTAATCGGGAATTCGCCCCCGGAACGACGGCATCCCATTCGGACGTCCTTCAACAATCGTGTCGTGAATGTTCTGCGGCTGGCTGCCATAGATCCAATTCGCGTCCATCAGCGGAGATCCAATTCCTCCACCGCCATGGAAGTGGCAACCCACGCAGTTAAATGCCATGTAGAGCTTCTGTCCTTCGGCAACTGCGTACGCGTTGTATTCATACGGACCTGCGCCACCGTTCGCTTCCGATTCCGACTCGCCCGGCTTCAGCGGTGGCCCTCCGCCCGGATGCAGCGGGCTCTGCTCCACTCCTGTGTCTCCCGGCGACGCCGCGGAAGTCGGCGTCCGGAAATCACGGCGCTCGCGCTCGCATGCGGCGAACAACAGCAAGGCCATCGCAGCGATCATTGCCATCACTCGCATCAGTCGCTCGACCTCGCTTCCCCCGCCGCCTCAACCAGCAGCGGTACGTTGTAGCTTTTCAGGATTCGCTCAATCTCCGCTCTGCGCTTCTGCAAAACCGCGTTCAACCGGTCGCGAAGTTCAGCGTCTTGTTTTCGCACGCCCATGGATATCGCAAACGTTAGCGGAAGCCCGGGGCCGTCTCGAGTCGGCGTTGGCGTAAGCTTCACCTGCTTCGGATGCAGCTTCGAATAGAATCCTGCCGTCGGTCCCCACACCACCGCCACACCGACCTTCTTCGACGCGACTGCGTCCATCACCTGGAATGCGTCCTGGCCTGTGTTATCGAAGCCCACGATGTTCGCCACCAGCCCCCGCCTCCCGAGCGCAATCGCCGGAGGCGCATAGTCCTCGCTTACGACCTGCACCCCGATCTTCATCTGCTTCAGGCGGCCATCGTCAAAACTGTTCACCGTCGCGCTTTGCGCGGGATTCACGAACACATAGGTCGATGTGTAGTAGGGAATCGTCGTCAGCACCGGTTTGAAGCCTGCAGGAATCCCCAGCAGGACGTCGCATTGTTTCTTGTTGAGGATGTTCCTCACGAAGCCGCGACCCATCCGTTGCCATTTGTACTCGAGCTTCTGGCCGAGGTCGCGCGCGATCACTTCGGCAATCTTGTTTTCGAACCCTTGCTGCTTCGCGTTGGAGAAAGGCAGATTGTCCGGATCGGCGCAAACCCGCAACTGTGCCTGCGCGCCACTCACCAGGCTGAAGAACAAGACCAGGCTAAGGAAGCGAGAACACATACAGCGTGCCTCCCGGTGCAGTCAGCTTCTGCAACTCTTTGGTGGCGTTCGCAAATCCCAATGCGGCCGACGAATCCCTCGCGTCCAATCCGCCTGAAACCACCGCGCCCGCCCAGCCACCGATTCCCGACAGCACCGCCACGTATTGCTTGCCGTCCGGACCGCGATATGTCACCGGCTGTCCGATGATCCCCGAGCCCGTCTTGAACTTCCACAACTCCTGCCCGCTGACCGCGTCAATGGCCTTGAACCAGCCCTCCATCGTGCCGTAGAAAACTACGTTTCCCGCCGTGGCCAGCGCTCCGCTCCAGACAGGGAACGGCTCCTTCAGCACCCATACGGCTTTCGCCTGTACCGGATCCCACGCCGTGAATTCGCCCATGTGCCCACCCGGACCCGCGTACATGCGGTTGTTCGATCCCACGTAAGGCGTGCCTGCGATGTAATTGGCGTCCGTTGTTTCGGCGTCCATGCAGAGGTTCTGGTGGGGGATGTAGATCAGCCCCGTCTTCGGCGAGAACGCCGACGGTTGCCAGTCTTTCGCGCCCGGTGCTGTCGGACAGATATCCCGCACTACCGCTCCAAACCGCGGCTTCTTTTCTTCCACGTATTGCAGGTAACCCGTTTTCAGATCGACACCCGACGTGGTGTTCACGTGTCCGAACGGCGTGGCTGACAGCACCTCGCCATTCGTCCGGTCGATCACGTACATGTAGCCGTTGCGTTCCGGACGAATCAGTACTTTTCTCGTCTGTCCTTTAATCGGCAGGTCCAGCAGGATGCTCTCGTTCACCGAGTCGTAGTCATAAAGATCGTGCGGCGAAGTCTGGTAGTACCAAACCGCTTCGCCCGTATCCGGATCGCGCGCAAAAATACCGGCGCTCCACAAGTTGTCGCCCGGACGCATCTCCGCGTTCCACGGCCCCGGATTTGCCGTGCCGTAATAGATCAAGTTCAGTTCCGGATCGTAAGAAATCCATCCCCACGCGCCCGCCCCGCCAATCTTCCACGCGTCCGGAGGCCATGTCTTAACGCCTAAATCTTGTCCTTTGTATTGGGGATAGAACGGCTTGAATCGCGGCCCGATCAGTGCGTCCTTGTCAGGACCCGTGTGGTACGCGCGCCACGCGATCGCGCCCGTTTTAGCATCCACCGCCGTCAACCACCCATGGATACCGAACTCGCCGCCGCTCACGCCAACCAGTACCTTGCCCTTTACCACCAACGGCGCCATCGTCAGGCTTTCACCTTTATTGATGTCCGCCACCTTCGTCTTCCATGCCTGCTGACCGGTGTTCGCATCCACCGCCACCGTGTTGCCGTCGAGCGTGTTATAGAAGATCCGGCCGCTGTCGTAGCTCGCGCCGCGATTCACCCAGTCGCAGCAGGCCACGCCCTTCGCCGCCGCCGCCGGTCGGGGATCGTACTTCCACTTCAGCGGCGCTCCCGGCTTTGTCAGGTCGAGCGCATAAAGAAGGTTGGGCCACGGCGTCACGATATACATCGTGTTATTCACCACCAGCGGTGCCGCTTCCTGTCCGCGGTCAGTGCCCGTGTCAAACGTGAACGCTACTTTCAGGTTCTTTACGTTCTGTGTGTTGATCTCGTTGAGCGTGCTGTAGCGGGTGCTGGCGTAGTCTTTCGCCGGACGCACCCATTGGCCGTCATCCGCCTCCATCTTGCCGGTGTAGGCATTTCCCGTGTATTGGCCGATCGGAGCATTTTGCGGAGAGGACTGGCGGCTCTTTGAACCCTTGCATCCGCACAATGTCAGGAACACAACCAGGAGCGGAACCCACCAGGTCTTTCCCCGGTACCCGACTTGCATTCTGGACTCCATCGTGTCCCTGGAGCGAACCCACCCCTAAGTGCTCTGGCAGGACACGGGTCTACTACTTTGGGAGTCCGATGCATGCAGGCGAACAAAAGGTTGATTGCGCGCGAGTCAGGCATGGAATGGCGCAGTCGATCTTGCATTATGTCGTAACACGATGTATTGCTTAACCATCGCGGAGTCGATAACACCCGTGTCGGGTGTACAGCCGAATGCAGGTCCAACTTGCAACTGTTCGAGGAAGCTTCGCCGGAATCGTCACGGCGGATTGGACCAGCGTCTGAGTCTCGATTCCGCGATCTTGCTGCGTCCGCTTGGCGGTCGGACAATTCCCGCTTTGGGAAAAGCAATGTCAAGGGGGTCAAAGCTCCGTTTTTTGTGTAAGTCACTGATTCAGCGACAAATATATTTCTCAAGAACCTGGCATGTTGCCCCCACCCAAATTGCTATTCTGAAAATGTAGGTAGTGAAGAAAGAATTGAGGTGGTGAACCCGGCAAGTCCCGTTTCACCACCTTCTTCTCTTTTTGTCATTCTGAGCCACAGGCGAAGAATCTCTATCGCGACCGCTACTCGCACCTAAGTTCTTTGTTTTCAAATCTAAACTCTAAGTAGCTGTGAAATCAGCAACTTATAACTCCTTTGTTTTCATGGTCCGTCGTGTAAGTGCTTTGTTTTCAAATCTGGGAGGGGGTGGGGGGACCCCCACTACTTCCAGTCGGGACTAGAATATGTATAGATGTTGTCGTTAAAAGAGATCTTGAATCAGAACGTAGCCGAAGCCGCTCCGGAGCTGGTGGAACCGCTCGAGCGCAACCGGTTGCGGTGTTATTCGTGCGGGCATGAGTGCCCGATCCCCGAGGGGCAGGCCGGTGTCTGCAAAGTAAGGTTTAACCAGGGCGGAAAGCTGTACGTGCCATGGGGATATGTCGGCGGCGTGCAGTGCGACCCGATTGAGAAGAAACCGTTCTTCCATGTGCATCCGGGAGCGTTGGCTTATAGCTTTGGCATGCTCGGATGCGACCTCCACTGCTCGTACTGCCAGAACTGGGTGACGTCGCAGGCGTTAAGGGACCCGAGCGCGGTGTCGCCACCGTTGCAAGCGTCGCCGGAGCAGTTAGTGCGCCAGGCGAAGCGGCAGGGAGCGAAGGTGCTGGTGAGCACCTATAACGAGCCGCTCATCACCTCCGAATGGGCGGTTGCCATATTCAAGGAAGCGAAGGCCGCCGGGCTGGACACGGCATTCGTCTCCAACGGAAACGGTACGCCGCAAGTGCTGGAGTATCTGCGCCCGTGGATCGACTACTACAAAGTTGACCTGAAGAGCTTCGACGACCGGCACTATCGCCAGTTGGGCGGCCGCCTGGAGCCGATTCTGCGGACGATCCGGCAATTGAAAGAGATGGGCATCTGGGTCGAGATCGTCACCCTTGTGATCCCCGACTTCAACGACTCCGACGATGAGTTGAAGCAGATGGCGGAGTTCCTGGTGAGCGTTTCGCCGGAAATCCCGTGGCACGTGACGGCGTTTCACCAGGACTACAGGATGACCGATCCCGCGGATACGCCGGCGTCAACGCTGAAACGTGCCGCAAAGATAGGCCGCGAAGCGGGACTGAAGTTCGTCTATGCCGGAAACCTGCCGGGCCGCGTAGGCGATCTGGAGAACACGTATTGCCCGAACTGCCGGGAACTGTTGGTGGAGCGCTACGGATACCTGATCGAAAAGTACAACGTTGCTGCCGACGGTTCCTGTCCGAAGTGCCACACGCAGGTGCCGGGCAGGTGGGGACAGAAGTTCGAAGGTCAGATTACGGCGACTCCCTATGCGGCGGGATTGCGAGTAGTTAGCAGCTAGGTGGTCCATCCCGTTTCGGGATGCACTTCGAATAACTCCCGCGAAAGTCGTTGGGTTTCCAGAGACTCCGAAGTACAGTTTGCCTGTGAAACGAGTGCTCGCTTGCGCCGGAGTGTTGTTGCTGGTCTGCGTTGTGGAATTTCTAGCTCAAGAGCCGCGTGTGGTCGGGACAGTATCGCTGGTAGAACTCTCGAAGCCGGAATATCCAAAGCTAGCGCACATGGCGAATATAGTAGGGGACGTAGTGGTTGAGATAACGGTCCAGCCGGAAGGGACTGCGGAAGCCGTTCTCGTCAATGGTCATCCAATGTTGAGTAGCTCTGCACTTGCGAGTGCGAGGATGTCACGGTTCGAATGCAAGGATTGTCGCGGTCCCGGAAAGTACTCGCTCGTATATTCCTTCAAGTTGAAAGATTCCGACGATTGCTGCGCTGCGTTGTCGCGATCGGCTGAGATTATGTCGGAGGCACAGTTCGCAAAGACTCAGATCACCTTACTTGCCGAGAAATCGTGCCTCTGCGATCCGGCCACAACCGTTGAGAAGAAGAAGCGGTCGATCAAGTGCCTGTATCTGTGGAAGTGCTCGGCTGGATAGCACATCCAACTCCCTCTTGATGTGGTAAAACAATCAACGGATGATCAAGTCAATCCATAAGCTGCTTGTGCCGAAGCGCGAGGAGGATTATCGTGCGCTGCTCGCCTTTTTTGACGCGCTCGGGTTGATGCATGGAGAGTCGTGGAACGGCCGTCGTTCGAAGGGCGTGAAGCTGGATGCGCCGGAAGCGGGCATTGAGCTTGGCATTGGCGAAGGCTTTCCCGACTGCGATATCGTCATCGAATGTGACGACGCGAACGTGCTCTACGCACAGGCGAAGCGGCATGGATTGAAGGTGACCGCGGATATCGAGTCGCTCGATTGGGGCGCGACGATGTTCACCCTGGAAATGCCCGCCGGATACGGCAAACTGGCCGTCTTCTCCTACAACGAGAACTGGCGCAACAAGACGATCGAAGCCGAACTGAATGCGTCGGGAATGCGATTCGCCATCGTCGTATCGCGGTTCAATGCGTTCGTCACCGAACGGTTGCTGGCCGGTGCATTGCAGGCCCTGCGTCAGACGGGCGCAAAGAACGAAGACATCGACATCGTGCGCGTGCCGGGCGCATTTGAGATTCCGAGCATGTCGCGTACTCTGGCCGAGACGAAGAAGTACAGTGCCGTCCTTTGTATCGGCTGTCTGTTACGTGGCGATACTGCCCACTACGACGTGATCGTCAACGAAGTCACACGCGGCATCGGGCAATCATCGCAGGAAACCGGCATTCCTCACGCGTTCGGCGTGTTAACCTGCGACACGCTGGAACAGGCGATCGACCGTGCTGGTTTAAAAGCAGGGAACAAAGGCTTCGAAGCGGGCTTGGCGGCGGTGGAAATGGCATCGCTCAAAAGCAAAGTAGTCAGTGGTTAGTAGTTCGTATTTGGTCGTGGAGATTCATCGAGTCCTGCGGTAGAAATGAGATCTGTCAAATGGCGAAAAGTCGACGACCAGGTACTAACAACCAGGAACTAACGACCAAAGAGCCACGAACAAAGATGGGCACACGAAGGAAATCGCGCGAACTGGCGTTGCAGATGCTGTTCCAGGCCGACATGGGAAAACAGGAGTCGGAACAGGTCCGCAAGACGTTCTGGTCGGAGCGTAAGGAGATGGACGAATCCGTTCGCGGCTTCGCCGACGACATCTTCCGCATTGCGACGGAGCGCGGAGAAGCAATCGACAAGATCATTGAGTCGCACGCCGCCAACTGGCGCATGGAACGCATGGCCGCCGTTGACCGCAACGTGATGCGTGCTGCTGTGGCCGAGTTGATGGGATTCCCGCAGACGCCCGCGCCGATCGTGATCAACGAAGCACTCGAAATCGCGCGGAAATTCTCGAGCCCGGAATCGGTGAACTTCATCAACGGCGTGCTCGACAGCGTAGCGAAGGAACTCAGGGGACATGCAGCCGGTAAGGAGTAGGGGAACTCTTTCGCCGGGACGTGGGAAATCCGAAAGCTTATGAATTGGTCAGACGAAGCAAGTTCAATCGTAGAGGAATTATTGCGCGATTTGCCGGCGCCGGTGCGCGAAGGCGTACAGGATGCGTCGGCGATGAGGGCAGAGACGTTGACAAAGGATGACGGGGAGGACGAGGTCTCGATGGAAGTAGCAGTCCGAGCTTTCATCGAAAGCACCCCGGAAGATCTGCGAAGCAGGTTGAAGCATTCCCTCACTTATCACGGAATCGATCCGGAAGAATACGAGGACGCGTTCGCCTCATAAACTAGCCGAAATGCAAAAGCCCTCGCCGCAGCGAGGGCTTTTCACTTTCAGCGATTACTTAGCTGGAACGGCGACCAGGTCAGGCGTGATAGCTAGCGTGATCTGCTTGGCATCCGTGCCGGCGCTCACATCGATCCGGTGAAGAGCCTTGTCGCTTCCACCCACGTAGAGCGAAGCGCCATCGGCTGTGAAGCCACCGGTCAGCACCGTGGCTCCGCCAGTCAACGCGACCGCACGCCCTCCATTCGCGGAATCGTAGAGCACGACCTTGGTGGTGTCGGTAATCATTCCCACCTTGGTACCGCTGGTTGAAACAAGCAGTTGCTTCACGTTGAACGCGCCTTGGCCCAGATCAATGTTATTGGCCGGAGTCGTGAGCGACGGTACGCACCCGTTGAAGTCGCTGGTCGGAGAAATGATGGTGAGGTTCGGCGCAGTGGCTGCGTAGATCTTGCTGCCATCGGCCGTGCTGGCGATGCGCTGCACCGCAGCGGGAGCGTTGACGATATTCGCGTCAATCCGCCCCGTGTTGCAGGTAGCGTACGGAACGATGTTGTTGTCCGCCTGCGCAAGGAACGCGAACGAACCCTGACCGGAGACGGCAACGTCCTTGGGAGTGGAAGCCAGGTCGAACGTCTTGGGCGTAACGTTTACTCCCGCAACGTAGACCGTGTTGCCGCTCACCATGTACGCAGTTTTGTTATCCGGTGTGAAACTGGCGCGCGGACACGTAGTGTTCGCGTCGCATGGGTTCGGAACACCACTGGTGGTGAAGCTTGCAACCACCGAGGCAGTGCCACTCGATGAGATGCTCAGGAGAACAAGGTTCTGATTGGCTGGGTTGAAGTACGAAACCAGCGTTCCATCGTTGGAGGCGCCAAGCACGACGCCCGGCGAAGAGAGAAGGGTGCTCGCCGTCGTGCCTCCGACGGCATAGAGCATCAGTGCCGTATCGCTCCCCAGATAACCCGTGGTTCCGTTTCCGGAGAAGATGAATGAGTTCGGTTTATACGGCAGCGTAATCGCCGTACCAATGGTTCCATCAGACGTCGACACCGGGTACAACGAAGTGCTGCTCGGACTGGCGACGTAAACGTTCGTCGAAGTAGCGCCGTTGACGTTGGCCGTCACCGTATTGCTGAAGATCGACGAGTACCCGTTGTTGCACAACGGCGGCGTACACGAAACGCTGACGGCACTTGAGCCAGGCACGCTCGTGGTGATGGAACCTTCCTGACTCGTGGCTGCGATGCTGGAGTATGCCGAGTTCCACGACAGCCGTGAGTTCGTGATCGTGATCGTCTGGCCCTTGCTGTCCTTTACGTCGGCGACAAGGGTCTTCGTGCCGCCCTTATCGACGGTGAAGGAGGTGTCGGTCGAATCCTTCACATGAGCGCTGATGCTCTTGACCGCGCACGTGCTGAAACGAAGCGGTGTGCTGACGACATTCTGTACGCTGGCGTAAACGCTGGCGATTCCCGGGTTTACTGCCGTGTACAAACCCTTGATGTCTGACTTCACGACGTTCGAATCCGAAGTGCCCCAGGTGAATCCTGATCCATCGGCGGGGCCGATTGTGACTTCGTTGTTGCTGGCGTCACAGGCCTTGGCGAGGAATTGTTGGGTGCCAGCCGCGGAGATGCAGTCACTGGACGGCGGCTCCATCGCCGAGCAGGACGGCGTCGAACTTCCTACTACAACCCGTGCGACTCTGGGGTGCACGTAAACGTCAGCAGTGGCGGTGTAGGTGCCATTGGTAGCTGTGATTTTCGCCACGCCGGAGGCAGTGGCTGGCGTGCAGACAATGATGTCGGCGTCCCATTTACCTGCGCAGACGCAGGTCGTGTTCGTGCTGTTCAGGGAATCGCCGCACTTGCCGCCGCGTTCGGTAACGGAGATAAGATCCGGCTTGTCGGTGGACCACTTGATGGTTCCCGCGTCGACCGAAGAACCGTTGGAGTCTTTCAGAATAGCGACTACGGCCTGCACTTGACCGCTATCCACGGAGATCACACTCGCCGGGGTAAGGCTCAGGGTAAGGGTCCCGCCTCCGCCGCCATTGTTGTTGTCACCGCCCCCACAGGCGGTCAAAAGGAGCAACAGAGTGATAAGAAAAAAGAAGCCTGCAAAACAACGAGACTGCCGCATTTGCCCTCCCCGCTCCGACAGCAAACAGAGCGGAAGTCTTACCAGGTGAGTAGGATAGAAACCATCAGTGTAGATTCCCGAAAGCCAATCTGTCCAATGTAGGTGGCCCGGAACAGAGTGTCAGTTGGGACTAAAACCGTGTCTCAGCAGGAAGTTGCGCCGGCTGAGGTGGAACGGTTCCCGAGTGGGGTAAAGCGCGGTGGAATCCGGCAGGAGCAGCACTGCATCCAACAGAAAGCAGTGGTGTGATTACCGTACCTTGGGCATTTGTTTTTTCGTCCTGAGGTAGGTATCATTATCGTGAGCGGCATAGCAGTCCAGCCGCTTCCGGAGATGCTGTGTACACGCGTCTCTGAACCCGAGAACGCCGAGCGAAACAGCCCGGGTTGCGGGAGCACCCGACACCGGCCGGCTTGGCGAAGCAGACCAGTGGGCGCGAGCCCACTTTTTATTTGAGTTCAGTTTTCAGCTCCAGCAGCAGGGCCCGGCAGTTCCTGAATGAGTGCGAGAGGAAGCGCGATGGCGAGCGTCGAAGAAGCCGTAAGGGAGATAGCGGATCGCGTAGCGGCTTCGTACGGGCTGGAAGTATGGGATCTCGAGTTTCGGGGCGCCGGCGGCAAGGCGCGGATGTTGCGCATTTATATCGATAAGCCGGAAGGCGTCACGCTGGAAGATTGCGAGAACGTCAGCCGGGAAGTGAGTACGATCCTCGATGTCGAAGACCCGATCAAGGGGTCGTACACGCTGGAAGTTTCGTCTCCGGGACTCGATCGAAAGCTGCGGAACGCGAGCGATTACGAACGCTTCCGCGGAAGTTTGGTCAAAGTGCAGACGCTTGAGCCAGTAAACGGAACGAGAAATTTTGAAGGCCGCTTGCAGGAAGTGAACGACGGGCGCGTGACGCTCGAACTTCCCGCCAAGGGTAAAGGAAAGAAGCAGCAACCCGGTGGCACGGTGGAGATTGCGATCGCCAACGTGGCAAAAGGGAACCTTGTACCAGAGTTCTGAACCGGGATTGTAGAGGTCAGGAGCAGGCAGCAAGTGACGGTGGATGGGCTGGGCACTGTCATGGAACCCGACCGCTAAGGAATATAGGAAGATCATGGCTAGCGAGCTTTACAACACAATTGACGCGATCAGCCGGGAAAAAGGAATTGACCCGCAGATTGTAGTGAGCGCGGTGGAAGACGCCATCGTTGTGGCGACCCGCAAATACTACAAGACGCAGGAGAACCTCCGGGCCGAACTGGACAAGGACACCGGGCAGATCCGCGCGTATGCGGTGAAGTCCGTGGTGGAAACGCCGGAACAGATTGAAGACCCGGTGAACCAGATCACCCTGGAGGATGCCCTCAAAATTGACGAAGGGGCGCAGGTCGGCGGCGAGATCTACATCCAGAAGTCGACGGAAGGGCTGGGCCGAATCGCGGCGCAACTTGCGAAGCAAGTGATCTTCCAGAAGGTCCGCGAAGCCGAACGGGACACCGTCTTCCAGGAATACAACACCCGTGTCGCCGAGATTGTGAACGCCACGGTGAAGCGCACCGAGGGCCAGGACGTCGTCTTTGATATCGGCAAGACGGAAGCGCGTATGCCGAAAAAAGAACAATCGCGCCTGGAGTCTTTTGCCGTTGGCGAACGCGTGCGCGTTGTGATTCTTCGCGTAGAAAAGGCCTCTAAGGGACCTCAGGTTGTGGTGTCGCGTGCGGCACCGGACCTGGTGCAGCACTTGTTCCAGACGGAAGTACCGGAAATCTATGACGGCACAGTGCAGATCCGTGCGATTGCCCGCGAGGCGGGTGAGCGTACCAAGATCGCCGTCATGTCGAAAGACAAGGACGTGGACCCGGTGGGTGCCTGCGTCGGCATGAAGGGCATGCGCGTTCAGTCGATCATCCGCGAATTGCGCGGCGAGAAGATCGACATCATCGAGTATCACGAAGACCCGGTGGTCTTCGCAGAAAAAGCGCTCCAACCCGCGAAGGTAAGCCGTGTGACAGTTGTGGACGCATCCGACAAGCACCTGGAAGTGATCGTGGATGACAGCCAACTGTCGCTGGCGATCGGCAAGAAGGGCCAGAACGTAAGGCTGGCGGCGAAGCTGCTCGGCTGGAAGATCGACATCAAGAGCGAGGAAGAGAAGCGCCAGGAAGTCGAACAGCAGATGCAGGCAGTGATGAACCAGACTGTGACTCCGCTGGAGAACGTTCCGGATCTGGGCGAGTCTGTGATCGAGAAGCTGGCTGCGGCCGGAGTGACCTCGGTGGAAGCCCTGGCCGATATGACGCCTGAGCAACTTGAGGCTATTGAAGGAATCGGCCCGAAGACAGTGGAAAAAATCAGTATTGCGGTCAATAATTACTTCTCCAGCCTGGAGACAGCGGAAGTGCCGGAAGGTGGTTATGAAGCCACCGAGGAAGGTGCTGGCGAAGCGACGGAAGAAGCGACGCTTGACGCTGGGCCAGACCAGGTAGAAGGGGAACCGACAGGCGATCCGGTCCAGAACGATGGAACGGGCGTCGAGCCGGTACCGCACTCCGATTACGACGATCTACTCGAACGGCAACAAACCACCGAGGCGATCATCGAAACGTCGGTGGAAGACGCTCCGAATGCGGATGAAGAAGAAGTTCACTCGCATGGGGAGCATCCGGACGAGCAGAATATCCCGGAAGAAAAGAAGTAAGGCAAGTATTTGACGCGTCGGCGAGCAATCGCAAACGTGGAGCTACAACAACGCTGAACCGTGGGGTTGACATGAGAACTTAGCGGATTTTGCGGAGGAAAATCGAGGGCGGATGGTAGATAAGATTCGAATTAACGACCTGGCGAGAGAGTTGGAAGTCAAGAGCAGAGCAATTCTTGACGTTCTGCCAAAGGTCGGGGTAACGGAAAAGAAGACTCACTCAAGTTCCATCAGTGTCGAAGAAGCTGAAAAGGTGAAGGCGCATTTCCGCCAAGGTGGCGGAGATGGTCCGAGACCGGCCAGCCGTCGGGCGACTGCGGAAGAAGAGATCAAGCCGAAGTTTGATTTCTCCCACATCTCGAAGCCCGGCGATGCCCTAAGGGCAATGTTACAGAAGCAGACGGCCCCCGCGGCGCCGCCGAAGCCGGCAGCACCGGTTGCGGCGAAGCCTGCCTCGCCGCCTCCTCCTGTCGCAGCGAAGCCGGCAACACCGCCGCCGCCGAAACCCGCACCGCCTCCGGTTGTGGAACCGCCGGTCGAGCAAAAACCGCCCGTTGCTGCTGCGCCGCCCGCAGCGCCCGTTGAACCACCGGCACCCATTGAGAGTGAGATCGAACCCGAAGTGTCTACGACCCCGGCTGTTCCGCCTACCACACCTCGCCTGATTACTCCGCAGCCGCGCCAAGCTCCGCGCATCGTAATACCTCCGCCTCCTGCTGCCGCAGTGCCGCCGCCGGAGAAAGAGGAGCCGGAACCGGTCGAAGAGGTCGCTGCTTCGCCCGAGCCAACAGTTCAACATAAGCCAGAGCCACCGGCCCCGGTTGCGAAGCCTGCAACTCCGGCGCGTCCGGCAGCACCGCAACCGCCTCCACGGAGGTTGATCGTGCCGCAAACGGGACCGCGTCCGGTGTACACGGCCCCGGTGCGTCCACCGTCGACGCCGGCTCCGAACATGGGGACCACGCGTCCGCCACAGGGCCGTCCGATGCCGGGTCGTCCGGTACCGGGTCAGCCGATTTTCCAGCGCCCACGGCCGCAAGGTGCGGCAGGCTCGCCGGCGGGTCGTCCGCCGCTGCGTCCGGGCGAACGACGTCCGATGCACCCGACACGCTCCGCGCCGGGGGGTATGCGTCCGGGAATGGGTGGTCCGGGCATGGCTCCGCCGCCACCGCCTCCGGGTCCGTCACGTGCGCCAGGACGGCGTCCGGGACAACGCTATGTTCCGCGTGGCGTGAAAGAAGGCCCGATGAAGGGCTTCGTTCCACCACCGCGTATGCAGGTGTCGAACGAGCCACTTCCGATTACAAGAGCGATCACGATCACGGAAGGTATCAGCGTGAAGGACTTGGCGGAAAAGCTGAGTATTCGCGCGAAGGACCTGATTGCACGTCTGTTGGCGCGCGGTGTGTTCGCGACCATCAACCAGACGCTCGACGCGGAACTGGCCAGCGACATGGCTCGTCAGTTCGGTGCATCGACGGACGTGATTACGTTCGAGCAACAGGCCGAGCAGGAAATGCTGTCTGGTGATGCCGCCATCGAAGATGCGGTCAACCAGCAGGTGCGCCCGCCGGTGGTCACCATCATGGGCCACGTCGATCACGGCAAAACCAGCCTGCTCGACGCGATTCGCCACACGGCCGTTGCTGAAGGCGAAGCGGGTGGAATCACCCAGCACATCGGTGCATACAAGGTACGGATTAGTGATCCGAACTCACCTGCGTATGGACGCCAGATTGTGTTCCTCGATACCCCGGGCCACGAGGCGTTTACACGTATGCGCGCCCGTGGTGCGAAGGTCACCGACATCGTGGTGCTGGTGGTTGCAGCCGACGACGGTGTGATGCCGCAAACCATTGAAGCTATCGACCACGCAAAGGCCGCCGGTGTGCCGTTGATCGTTGCGGTCAACAAGATCGACAAGCCCGATGCGATGCCGGAACGCGTGAAGAAGCAGTTGGCCGATCGCGGACTGATGCCGGAAGACTGGGGCGGCACCACGGTGTTCGTGGACGTCTCGGCGAAGCAGGGGACGAACCTGAACCTGCTGATGGAAATGATCTGCCTTGTCGCCGACCTGCAGGAACTGAAAGCAAATCCGGAGCGTTCGGCGTCGGGCGTGGTGATCGAAGCGAAACTCGATCGTGGACGCGGTCCGGTAGCGACGGTGCTCGTCGAGAACGGAACGCTGAAAACGGGCGACTATTTTGTGGTCGGCAACGTCTTCGGGCGTGTCCGCGCCATGTTCGACGATCGCAGCAATGCACTCGACACAGCCGGACCTTCGACGCCGGTCGAAATTCTCGGCTTGGAAGGACTGCCGCAGGCAGGCGACCAGTTTACGGCCGTCGCTGACCGCGAAAAGGCTGTGGGCGTTTCCGAGTACCGCCAGCAGAAGGCGCGTGAAGCTGCGCTGGCAAAAACGTCCAAGGTTTCGCTGGAAGGTTTGGCGGAACAGCTCAAGAGCGAAGGCACGAAGGAGCTGTCCATCATTCTCAAGGGCGACGTGGGCGGTTCCGTGGAAGTGCTGACTGACCTCTTGACGAAGCTCTCGAACGAGAAGGTGAAGATCAAGATCCTCCGCTCAGGCGTGGGCGCGATCACCGAATCGGACGTGCTGCTGGCCTCGGCATCGAACGCGATCATTATTGGCTTCAACGTACGGCCGGAACGCAAGGCGCAGGAACTCGCCGAGCAGGAAAAGGTCGATATCCGCTTGCACTCGATCATTTACGAGTTGCAGGACGAGATCAAGCGCGCGATGACCGGCATGCTCGAACCCGTATTCAAGGAGACTTACCTTGGACGCGCGGAAGTTCGCGATACTTTCCGAGTGCCGAAGGTTGGCACAATCGCCGGCTGTTACGTGCAGGACGGCACCATCAAGCGCGACGCGCAGGTTCGATTGCTGCGTGACAACGTGGTGATCTTCACCGGCAAAGTTGGATCGCTGCGGCGCTTCAAGGAAGACGTCGGCGAAGTACGCAACGGTATGGAATGCGGTATTGGCATCGCAGGATACGGCGACATCAAGGTCGGCGACGTGATTGAAGCGTTCGTGACCGAGAAGGTCGCAGCCGAAGCGATCGCTTAAAGAAGTGATATTGGCTAGTGGACTGTGGACGGTAAACGGACACGCACTAGCCATTTTTGTTGAGGATCCAGTTGCCAGTTCAGGTAATCCAGAACTGACAACTGCACATAGATGATTGCAGTCCTGACGTTGGAACTTCGGATCGAAGGCGCGAAGTCGCTGAAGGATAAGCGGCAATGTGTCCGCAGTCTGAAGGACAAATTGCGTGTAAGCTTTAATGTTGCCGTAGCCGAGTTGGACCAATCTGATCTGTGGCAGCGTGCTACGGTCGGTGTAGTGAGCATCTCCGACTCGAAGGATTATCTTCAGGGATTGATGGAGAATGTGGAGCGCGCTGCGGCCAGGATTGCCAACAATGCTGGCGGCGAAGTGGTGGATAGTTTTGTGAACTATCTCGATGGAGATGAGTAGGCAAGGAGTCGTTAGTAATTAGTTCTTGGTATTTGGTCGTGTAGCTTCATCGTCGATTACCAAATACTTAGGGCTAATTACTAAAAGCTGCTTTTATGGAAAATCGGCAATTTGAACATCATCGGGGACGGTTGGCGGAAGCGTTGCGAGAAGAGATTTCCGCGATGGTCGAGGGCGAATTGGGCGATCCGCGAATCGGTTTGGCGACCGTTACGGACGTGTTGATGGCGCCTGACGGGAAAGCTGCTCACGTGATGGTGGCGGTAGTCGGCGACGAAAAGGAAGCCGAGAATACGATTAAAGGATTAACCGCTGCGACGGGATTTATCCGTCATGAAGTGGCGGATCGGTTGCGGTTGCGCCATGCGCCGGAACTGTTTTTTCGATTGGACAAGTCGGAACAGTACGAGTCTAGAATTGACGAGCTGCTGAAAAGGCTTCAGAAACGGCGGAAGTAACGGACGAGTATGCTGGAACAGGTCCTGAAAGAGATCGAGCAACGGGAGCGTTTTGTGCTGACATCGCACGCGCGTCCGGATGGCGATGCCATCGGCTCGGTGCTGGCTTGCGGCGAGATCCTGCGCCAGATGGGCAAGGACGCCGAAGTCGTGTTGCACGATGCTGTTCCACAGATCTATCGTCCGTTGCCGTTTGCGGAGAATGTGAAGAAAGCGGAGCAGGTCAACGGGAAGTTCGAAGCGGCAATCCTGCTCGAGTGTGACAGCCTGCAGAGAACCCAGATCCGTGGACTCGACCAGCATTTTCTGATCAGCATCGACCATCACGCTACGGGTAAGCCCTTCGCGAACGTCAACTGGATCGAACCTTCCGCCTGCGCGACCGCGGAGATGATTTTCTGGCTGGCGCAGCAAGCGGGAGTGAAAATCACGCCGGAGATCGCGACCTGCCTCTACACGGCGGTACTTACGGACACGGGCTCGTTCTGCTTTGTCGGAACCAACGAGCGGACGTTTGCGCTAGCGCAGGAACTTGTACGGGCGGGCGCGGACCCTGCGAGGATTGCCCAGAGCGTTTACTTCTCGAACACGACCGCGAAAATGCGCCTGCTGGGTCTGGCGCTCTCCCATCTGCATAGGGAGAAAAGCGTCGCCTGGATGCACGTCACGCGCGAGCAAATGGACCGTGTGGAAGCCCGCGATGAGGACTGCGAAGGCCTCGTAAATTACGTGCTGGCCATCGAAGGCGTGGAAGTAGCGATGTTCTTCCGCGAGCAGACTCCGCAGCGCTGGCGCGTGAGCCTAAGAAGCAAAGGGCTGGTGAACGTAGCCGAGGTCGCGACATATTTCGGCGGTGGCGGCCATCATTGTGCCAGCGGATGTTCGCTGGAAGGTCCGCTCTCAGTCGTCACCGAGCGGGTGGGCGCTCAGTTGAGAATCGTCGCTCCCAGCGACAGCGGCGTGGACAAGATCATGCACTGGCGCACGTAGCTATTGCAGCCGAATCGTGATCTGCTCGTTCCGCATGAGATCAAATTCCGCATCCTGAAATGACGGCGCTCTGAGCATGGCATGTGGGTTGTTCGACATTCCCCATTGTTCTTTTGGTTTGCCCAGCCAGTTCTTGTCGAGCCTCATGTTCTCATTCAAATCGTGAATTACGGCGATCGCGTAGCGGCCGGCTGGAAGATCGCTCACGACCATCGTGCTGGTGCCAGGTTGCGAAGGAACCGCCATATGACGGAAAGAGTCCGCGACGTCCTCAGGCCAGCCATTAGGAGTGGAGAAGAGGACCAGTCCGACGACGCCCTTCGCGCTGTCCACGCCCTGGACAACTACGGTCAGATTGAACCGGCTCGGCGGTTCTTCCTGAGCAGCTGCAGCGCTGAAACTCGCGGCGGCTACAAGGATCCAGATGGCAATCCTGAGCATGAAAATCGAAACACCGGACCGAATCCGATAGTTTCGCTCACGAAATCTTGTGACAAATTGTTTACTTCTCTACTTAAAGATCGCTGACCCACGTCCTGCGACGAACATGCAGGATGGAAGCTGTTCATGACGTGGATCCTGTGGAGTCTGTGGCGCGAGATCCACCCACGCGAGAGGAAGAGTTTTGCCTTGCTTCAGCCGCTGAACGATGTTCTCCACGAACAGCGCAAAGTATTGACCTCGCCGTTCGAGCGTGGCCACGAAATTGAGCGGTTTATTGTTGAGATTGAATCCTTGAATGTAGGCGTTGGCCGGGTTCTCGGAAGCGATCCACAACAACTTCACGTTGGCTGCAAGGCATCGTTCGACAAGTTCGTTGCCGGAAACGGAGTTGCCCTGGGCATCGACGATTGTTCCCAAACTCGAAACATCACAAAACAAGTGAAGGATGTCGCAGTCCTGAAGCTTGCTGAATAACTCGGGGAGGTTGGACGTCAAATCCTGTGTTGTTTCAAAGCCGCCACGATAAGCAGCAGCGTCAACTTTGGCCAGGTCCGCGAACTTCGAATCGCAGCAAGCGACAAGAACGCGCGTGTTTTCGACTTCATCTTTCTTGCGACGGAAGATTAAGTCGCGTAGGGACACATTAGCCTCCCGAGTTTCCTAGTAGGTGTCGCACTTGGCAGCGCTCTTCCATTCTTGAAACAACCCGGCGCATTCGCGGCAGGAGTCCGCTGACGCAGCCTTTTCCACTATCAACTTGCTGCCTCCCATTTCGGCGAGTTTCTTTGCGTCCACTCTCAGTTCATTGAAGCCGGAACCTTGCGCGTCGGCGATGGTGGCGCCATATACGACACGATCGATCCGCGCCCAGTGAATGGCCGACAGACACATCGGGCAGGGCTCGCAGGTGGTGTACATCACGCATCCGCTGAGGTCGATCGTATTCAACTTTTTCGCGGCCAAACGAATGGCGTTGACTTCGGCGTGGGCTGTCGGGTCGGTGTCGGGCCAGACGGTGTTGTGGGCGCTCGCCACAATCTCGCCATTCTTTACTACCGTGGCCCCAAAGGGGGAATTGCCGGCCTCAATGCCTTCGCGTGTCTTGGCGACGGCGGCTTTCATGAAATCCAAGTCGGACATCTTCGTTGTCACGTCTTTTATTCTCCAACGAATACAATAACGCACGGAATGCAAACTCAGCGCATGAGTTCCTTATTGGAACTGGTCGTGGTGCTCGCCATCTGTGGAGTGTTCTTTTTCTACGGGATCGGCAGCTTTGGACTGGTTGGCGCCGATGAACCCCGGTACGCGCAGATCGCGCGCGAGATGCTGGCGCGTGGCGACTGGGTGTCCCCGGTGTTGAACGGTACGGCATGGCTGGAAAAACCTGTCCTTTACTACTGGGGCGCCATGGTGTCGTACAGCGTCTTCGGCGTGAGCGATTGGGCGGCGCGGGTGCCCACGGCCTTCATGACAACGCTGATGACAATGGCCGTGTACGGATTGATGCGGCGATTCCGGCAGGGATCGCAGGTGAACACGGCGATTATCCTGGCGTCGATGGCGGCCATAATCGGGTTCGCGCGGGCGGCCTCCACTGACATGCCGCTCACGGCGATGTTCACCATCGCCATGCTGGGTTGGTTCGCTTGGTACGAAACACGGTCATCGCGATTCCTGTCGGTGTTCTACTTCTTTCTCGCCCTCGCGACATTGGCCAAAGGGCCGGTGGCGGTGTTCCTGGCGGGAGCAATCTTGCTGATCTTTCTGGCGCTGCGTCGAGATTGGAAGGCAGTCGCGAAGACGCTGTGGGTTCCGGGGATTCTGCTGTACCTGGTCGTGGCGCTGCCGTGGTTCGTGCTGGTGCAACTGGCGAATCCACAGTTCTTCCGCGTGTTCATTCTCGAGCACAACCTCGCGCGCTATAGCACGGAGGTCTACCGGCATACGCAACCGGTCTGGTACTTCCTGCCTGTGCTCATATTGGGTCTGTTGCCCTGGTTGGTGTTCGCAGGTGCGTCATTTGCACGGGCGGTTCGGAAAGGCATCCGTGAGCGTAGCAGCTTCGAACTGTTCTTTGTCATCTGGGCGGCGTTCCCGGTAGTCTTCTTTTCGTTTTCCGGGTCTAAACTTCCGGGCTACATTCTTCCGGCCATACCGCCGTTTGCGCTTCTTGCGGGTGAATACCTGTGGCGCAAGGCTGTTGATACCGAAGATGTGCCTCTGTGGATGAAATCCTTGCACGCGCTTTTTATCAGTGTATTGCTGGGCGCGGCGCTACTGACCAATTACTTTGTTTTGAAGATGAAGCCGGTATCGACCGCGTTATGGATCGCCATCATAGCCGGAACCGTCTGCTTCATCGCGATGCTGACGGTCTCGTATCTGAAGGGCATCAAGGTGTTGCGGGTCGCAACATTGTTGCCGATCGTGCTCGCATTGGTGTTCATCCTGAAGTTCGCGGCACCTTCTCTGGACGCAATGGATTCCCAGCGGCCCGTGGACCTCGCTGTGAAAGCGACAAAAGCACCGGTCGTAGCGGTGTATTCGGCTCGCCGGGAGGTGGAGTACGGACTGAACTTCTACCGAAACCAGCCGATCCCGAACTACAGCCGCGGGGAAATTCCGACCGAAGCCCACCTCGTGGTGACGCCTGCCGGTTACCACGACAGGCTTCAACTTATGGTGCCCGGACGTTCGGTGACCGAGGCGGGAGGGTTCCCGCCGCAAAAGCTGGCGTTTTACATGGTGGGCGCAAAGGAATAAGTGCCGGAAGTAACCGATTTTTAGCTACTAATCTTGTTCATCCCACTGACACCCGCGGGTATATCAGCATAGACTCCTAGATTCGTCCGGAGGATTTTTGGCCGGAACCGTCATCCAATAACCGGAAGCTTAGTGGAGATTATCGACCTCAGGCATTTCACGTCTTCGGACCTGCGTCCGCTCCTGGAAGAGGAAACGCAGGCGTGGGCCAATCTGTTGTCGTGGGACTACTCGTCTTCGGCCGACATGATTCTCCGCTACGTGGATGCCCGCATCCTGCCCGGCTACGCCGCCGTCGAACGTGGACGCCTGCACGGATATTCGTTCTTCGTGTACGAGCAAAACAAAGGGGTAATCGGGGATTTATTCGTCGCCGAGGAAAGCCTTCGGAAAGGCGGCGACCACGAGATCGAAAAACGCCTCATCACGCATGTATGCGAGACGCTGGAGCAGTCGCCCGGGGTGCACCGCATCGAAGCTCAGCTTCTGCTGCATCAGACAGGCAGCGTATCGGAACCATTTGAAGAGCAGGGCTTCCGCCGGTTCCCCCGCCTTTTCATGACGCTTCCTCTGAAGAACGGCAACGGAAAGGGCAGCGTCCCCAAGGTGCCCAAGGGCTTCGAGTTGCGGCGCTGGACTGAGCAGGACTATCACACCGCTGCCTCGTTGATCACGGAGTGCTATCGAGGACATATCGACTCCGAGGTCAACGACCAGTATCGAAACACGCAAGGTGCACTCCGATTTCTGAACAACATCGTGCGCTTTCCCGGCTGCGGCTTCTTCGATAACTCCGCGTCCATGGTGGCAGTCGAAAGCGCTACAGGAAAGGTGGTGGGCGTCATTCTGTGCTCAAGAGTCCGGGGCGACGTGGGCCATGTTACGCAGGTCTGCATCCTGCCGGAATATCGGGGGCATCACCTTGGATGGGCACTGATGGAAGCCACCGCCTACGACCTGCGCAAACGCAATTTCCAGATGCTTTCGCTGACGGTGACTGAAGCGAATGAAGGCGCAGTGGAGTTGTATAAAAGACTTGGCTTCGGCATCACCCGGGTCTTCGATGCATTTGTGTGGGAAGGCTGAGAAAGTTCAGACTCGCGCCTAGTTTGTTATTTGTCTCGGCCTAGGCCTTGCGCTTCGGTGGTTTACGGCTGCCCTCGGGTTTTTGCTGGTACAACTGGTTGACCTCCTGATTGCCCTCGTCGCTTTCAATCCTCTGACATTTGATCCCGTGCTTCTCCCACATCTCGCAGACGGGCGGGCGATCATCCAGGGCAAGAACGATCTGCTCGGCGGGCACCTCGTTGAGGACTGCACGCTTCGATTCGTAATCAGGAGAGTGGTCGCCGCTTCGGCGCATGAAGAGGCGCTCAAATGGAACGTTGTTCTTCTGTAGCCACCTTTCGGTGCGTTTGCGATAGAGCTCGGGGCGTCCGGTCACGATCAGGATACGGTGATCGAGAGCGAGTTCGTGAACCCGCGCGATCACTTCCGGCTTCGGGCTGTCGCGGTCCATCCCTTCAAAAAAGGCGTTCCAGTCTTTACGTCCGGGACCCTGGATATGGTGAAGGCGGTGACGCACGTCCGCAATGGTGCCATCAATGTCGACGATCACGAAAGTTTGAGAGTTTCGACTGTTCATCGATGCAGTGCCTCCGGCAGTAAGTACCTGTGTGGCGGATTGGGCTTCAGGAGCACCGAGCGGCCCTAAGGCCCAAGTCGCCCAGAAAACCGTTCATTCCGGTATCGCCGCAGTTTTGCCGGGAAATTCAAATGAAAATGAATCTAACGGCCACATTTGACTATAATTCTTCGCAATCTGAATCAGAGCACTTGGGCAAGAGTTCGAGGTGGGTGTTGATCGGTCCCGGCAATCGGCTACGCATGGTGCGCGAGCAACTCGGCTTCACGCTTCGCGACGTGGAGATGAGCAGTCAGCGCCTTGCAGAGAAGTATAAGAACGAAGAATTCATCATTCCACTCAGCCGGCTCTCCGACATCGAAACCAAGGGACATGTGCCGAGTCTCTTCCGTTTGTACACCCTGGCAGTTCTGTACCGGGTTGATGTCGAAGAACTACTAGGCTGGTACGGGATCGACCTGGACCAGATTCAGGCAGATCAGAAGTTCTCAGAACCGCGCCGGACGCACAGGGTCGAACCTCCCAAAGCACTCAACACGATCGAAATTCCGGTGAAGCTTGATCCCGGATTGGACCTTCGCAAGACCGGAAACCTGGGCCGGATGATCGAGCAGTGGGGCACGGTGCCAATCGCCAAATTACAGGCGCTCTCAAACGGGGATTTCACCTACGGGTATATCGGTACCGAAGACTTCATGATGTATCCGCTGCTGATGCCGGGATCTTTCATCCAGGTGGATGAATCCAGGAACGTTGTGGCCGATGGCGTATGGCGCTCGGAGTATGAGCGCCCCATTTATTTCGTCGAAACCCGTGACGGCTACTTCTGTTGCTGGTGCAGCGTGAAGGGCGAGGTCATCATACTTCAGCCGCATCCGCTTTCACCGTCATCTGTGCGCCTGATGCGGTTCCCACAGGAAGCGGAGGTAATTGGGCAGGTGGTCGGGTTCGCTATGCGGCTTGACCGGTTTTCGCCCCCCACGAAGCTGCCAGAAACGAAAGCCCAGTCAAAATTGAACTCAGGTGCAGGGTAGAACCTCCCAGCGTTTCCGCAGGCGCCAGGAGTTTCTTTCTTTCCAAGAGCGTGTTGATTAACGTTTGCACATCGGAATCTTCTTCCAGCGCGATCATACAAAGCTCATCCCACAGAGACGAAACGGGCTTTCGCAATAATTCGCGAAAAACCTGGGAGTGAGCCTGCGCGATTGCAACGTTCGCGCTGGTCTCTCCATGAACCCGCGCCATACCCCAGTGGAAGTACTCGCCATCGTCTTGACGCAGTCCCGCAAGATACCGCAATCGCGATAAGGTTCGAGGCAACGCCGACAACGTATTGACCGAAAAATCCTCTTCGGCTGACATCAACATAGTTTTTGTTCCAAATTCGTAAATCTTCCGGCATCGAACCGGCGTCCACAGGTTTTGCCGCGACCATCGCCCCGTGCAATTCGCACGTGGGAGATGGTCATGAAGAAGTTCGCTCGTACAATCGTACTCTCATTTTTGCTGCTTACCGCACCAGTTGCATCATCGTTTGCCGAGTCCCCAATGCCCAAATGCCCACCTGAATTTCCGGTGTGCTATTGATGGCAAAAGTATTGTGTATGGATGGTGGCTGGAGTTAAGCTCACCATCCATACATGAATTACGACAGCGACTTAATCCGCTTCTTCCTGCTATCAGCGGAAATCCCGTACGCCATCATGATTTATGTCCTGATCCGCAGAAAACTCTATCGCGAAGTTTCGTGGTTCACCATATACCTGATGACGCAGTTTGCGCATCGACCCGTGGCCTTCTACTACTACCAGATCGGAGATAAGTGGGGCTACTTCTATTCAGCCTGGTTTGGCTCGCTCGTGGGGATGTCTACGAGTCTGCTGGCGATTATCGAAATATTCCGAGTGTTGATGAACGACTATCCCGAGATAAAGCGAACAGGAACAAGGATTTTCATCATCGCGATGATTGGAACTTTCCTGATCTCTCTTGCTCTCGTTCCCATGTACATTCAGATCGACCATGCGCTGATGAGAGCGTTGTTTACATTTCAGCGGAGCATCAGATTCGCTCAGGTCGGATTGATCGTTGCGGTTTTTGCCCTTTCCTCGTACTTGGGGATCACCTGGCGACACTACCTTTTCGGCATCACTATGGGTCTTGGTCTCTACGCCGCCAGTGATCTGGCCGGCACCGTCTACGCGGCTCACGAAGGCCCAATCGTCGCCTGGAAGACGCTCTTGCTCGATCAGGTTGCGTACACGCTGGTGCTGATCTCCTGGACCGTTTACCTGTTGCAGCCAACGCCGGCGCCAACCCGAGTCATCAGTCAGGAGCACCAAGCAGACCTGGAGCGATGGGATCGAGCGTTGAAGGGCCTTGCTTCGAACGGATAACGGGTAGGTCACAGTGTTGAGAGTAGTGCCAAAACGGTATGCGAAATCTCAAATCTATCGATTGTTCCAGATTCGTAACAACCGCAGATATTTTTTGGCGCTTGAGGCGAATTGACCTATGCTGAAAGCCGGAAGCGCTATTCTTCTTAGCAAGCAGGCGCAGCAGTATTATCAGTTCATATGACGTTAGTTCTCATCGTCGTTCTGCTTACGCTACTGGCCGCGATCTTCCTGCTACGCGTGTCGCACGGCCACGCCGAAGAGATTGCCAGCGTCGACGATCTTGCCGGGAAAACGTCAGCCATCGACATCGAGGCATTCCAGAACCTCATCAATCCCGAAGAAACAGAGTTCCTGCGATCGCGTCTCCCAGCAGCAGATTTCCGCCGGGTTCAGCGTGAGCGCACTTTGGCCACACTCGAATACGTTCAGCGGATCGCGCAGAACTCAGCCGTCCTCCTGAGGTTGGGACAAGCTTCGCGAAACCATGCGGACCCTGAGGTCGCCAAGGCGGCCCGCTTCATGGTCGAACGTGCTCTGACCGTTCGCATGCATGCCATGCGCGCGATCATTCAACTCCGGTTGAAAACATTTTTGCCATTTATGTGGTTCGATCCCGCGGAAGTATTCGACCGTTATCAGAAACTCACCGATGTTGCCGTGATCTTTACACGCCTACAGCGTCCCGCCTTTGCCGGGCGCGTGAATGCGATGCTCTAATACCGTTCCCACCGGTCTGATTTGTTATCCTGACCTGCTACATGCTCGAATCCCTCAGTTCTGCGCTGATTGCCAATCCCACGCTCACTTTGTTTCTGGTGATCGGCATCGGCTATCTTTTGGGTGAGATCAACTTCTGGGGATTCCGCTTCGGAGTCGCCGGAGTTCTGTTCGCAGGCATCGCCGTCGGGGCCCTCAGTCCCGATATCCACATCCCTGAAGCGGTTGCAAATCTCGGGCTCATTCTTTTCGTTTACACGCTCGGAATTCAGGCAGGTCCGGCTTTTTTCAAAAGCTTCCGCGAGCAGGGCGCGCGCCAGATAGCGTTGGCCATCACGGTGCTCTGCGTCGGGTTTGCGGTAACCCTGCCGCTCGTTCGCATTTTTCACGTGCCCGGACCTCGTGCAGCCGGGTTCTTTACTGGCGCTTTGACCAGCACCCCGGCACTTGCGGCGGTTCGAGACCGCGTCCGCGAACAGAACGCCGCGTTGCCATTCGACCAAATTCAGAAGCTCGCCAACGAGCCGGTACTCGGATACGGCATTACTTATCCGCTGGGAGTCATTGGGGTCCTGCTGCTTTTCCAGGTTTCGCGTCGGCTGTGGAAGGTGGATCTCAGCACGCGTCGGCAGCGGCCCGACATTCGCGTACGTGATTTCACCGTCGAGAACCCAGCCGTCGTGGGCCGTAGCATGGCGGAGATCACGGAAATTCATCCACAAGTGGGATTCGTCCTCAGCCGTATTCAAAAGAAAGGCCGAACTGAACTGCCGAAAGAAGACACCGTTCTTGCTCGTGGCGACGTGGTCGCGGCGGTCGGCGACGAAGAAGGCTTGCGAAGAGCCGAGATGATCTTCGGCGCCCGGGCGGAAGAGCACCACATCGAGCAGGACCGCAGTGAACTCGATTTCCGCCGCTATCTTGTTTCCAGTAAAGATGTCGTGGGCAAGCGCGTTGCGGATCTCGACCTCGCCAATCAGCTTGGCGCCACTGTGACGCGCATACGCCGAGGGGATGCCGAACTCGTCCCGACTCAAGAAACCCGTCTCGAATTCGGTGACAGCGTTCGTGTCGTCTCCAAGGCGGAACAATTCGGAGCGATCTCCAAGTTCTTCGGCGATTCCATCCGCGGATCAGCCGAAACTCAGTTCGGTTCGGTTGCCATCGGACTGGTTCTTGGCGCGCTCGTCGGAATGCTCCCCATCCCCTTGCCCAACGGTCAGGTTCTCAGGCTCGGTCTCGCCGGAGGTCCACTGCTGGTCGCACTCATCCTCGGCCGGATGGAGCGTACCGCACGAATCACCTGGATCATGCCGGTCAGCGCGAATCTCTCGCTTCGCCAAGTCGGATCAGTACTGTTCCTTGCCGGCGTTGGTACGAATGCAGGCTTTGGCTTCCTTGAAACGTTTCGGTCGCATGGCCTCAACTTGTTGATCGCTGGCTTAGGTTTGACTTTGCTGGTGAACGCGTTAGCGCTGATTCTCGGGCATTATTGGTTGAAGTTGCCCTTCGACTACCTGATCGGACTGGTATCGGGAATTCAGACCCAGGCGGCGTGCGTTTCTTACGCCGACGAACTTACGCGTTCGGAAAGCCCCAGCGTCGCTTACGCCAGCATCTACCCGGCTGCCATGATTACGAAGATCATACTTGCGCAGCTGTTGTTGTAACCTGATGTTATGCCAAAGTTCCTGAAGCATATCTTTGTTTGCACGAACCAGAGGGAGGAGGGACATCCTCGCGGATGTTGCGACCCCACCGGCCAGGGAGAACTTCAGAAAGCTCTCAAGAAGCATCTTGCGCAGCATGGCGTGCATGCCAGAGTGCGGGCGAACAAGGCTGGCTGTCTCGACCAGTGCGAGCACGGCCCCACCATCGTTGTCTATCCCGATGCGGTCTGGTATGGCCGTGTCACCGAAGGTGACTTGGAAGAGATCGTAACTTCTCACATCATCGGCGGCAAAGTAGTGGAGCGGCTGCAATTGCCCGACAGTTGCATCAATACGGCCACCTGCCCGCATAAGCCGCGTTCGGTCCCAGCAAAAACTTAAAACACCGGTAACGTCACTTTCCGGGAACCAATCGGGTTGCGATTTCGTACGTCTAATCAGCCGGCGATTCGGCGTATTGCTGCCCTGATGATCTTCCGTGACCTATTTGTCGATGTTTACCGAACCTTGATGGCGCACCGTCTGCGCACGGCTCTTACCATGTTCGGCATCATTTGGGGCATCGTTTCCATCGTGCTCATGGTAGCCGCCGGCGAAGGCCTTCGCGTCGGACAGGCGAAAGTAGCTTCTCAGTTCGGTAAAGACATCATGATCGTCTTCGCCGGACGTACCAGTCTTCAGGCCGGCGGCTTGAGGGCCGGACGTCGGGTCCGCTGGGAAGACACGGACGCAGTCACTTTGGAAAAGGAGGCCGTCGACTGCAAGTACGCTCTCCCGGAGCTTGGTCGCGACGAGGTTAGAATTACCAGTCGCTACAACAATGCGGCTCTCCTGGTTACCGGATCCCTGCCTCCATTTGCGGAAGTACGCTCCATCAACTTGGCCCAGGGGCGCTTTTACAGTTGGGACGATCAGGCGCAGGCTCGCCGCGTTGTCATCCTTGGCGCCGAAGCGAAGAAGCAACTCTTCGGATCGCATGCGGCATTGGGCGAAACTGTTCAGGTCGGTGAGTTTCCGTACATAGTCATCGGCGTCATGGCAAAAAAAGACCAGGACTCCAGCTACGATGGTTGGGACGTCAATAAGCTTTTTGTTCCTTATGCGACCATGCGTCGCGACTTTCCTGCCAAGCCTCCGGATACGCCGCACACGCTCGACCGTCTTCTTGTAGTGCCGAAGTCCTATGAGCAACATGAATCCTGCAAGCAGCAAACCCGCAAGGTTCTCGGGCGGATACACAACTTCGATCCCGACGATAAGGAAGCCGCAGGCATTTGGGACACCGTGGAAGAGGCTCGCGCTTTTCGCGCGATGACCGACGGAATGAAGTACTTCCTCGGTGGTGTGGGAATCACCACTCTCTTGCTTGGTGGGCTCGGCGTGATGAACGTGATGCTCGTTGCGGTCCGCGAGCGCACGCGCGAGATAGGTGTTCGCAAAGCCGTGGGTGCGGCATCGCGCGCGATCATCATGCAGTTCTTTGCCGAGACCATGATCATCGTTTTCATTAGCGGCAGCGTCGGCTTGATGATCGCATTTGGATTTTGTGCCTTGGTCAACCTGATGCCCATGCCTCCTTTCTTCGCGGGCCTGCTGCCCACGTGGAGTTCCGGGCTACTCGCCGCCGCCGTGCTGGGCACCATCTCCGTTGCCGCGGCGATCTATCCGGCGCGCCGTGCCGCATCCATTGATCCGATCGAAGCGCTACGTTACGAGGCGGGAGGCTAAATGCTGCTCGAAATCTTCCGGGAATCTTGGGCAGCATTGCAGCGCAGTCGCGTGCGCAGCGTCCTCACCATGCTGGGTATCGTTTGGGGCATCGCCGCCGTAACACTGCTGATTTCGTATGGCGCGGGGTTCCGTCAGGTGTTGGTGCACGCGTTCTTCGCGTTCGGGCGTGGTGCGGTGGTGTGCTGGCCTCAGCAGACCAGCGAACAGCCTGGTGGGCAACGGGCGGGCAAAGTCGTCAAGTTCGAACAGGAAGATGTGGACCTGATCAAGCAGAACGCCAGTCTGGTAAAGAATGTTTGCCTGGAGTCAGTTCGCTTCCGCGGCATTGCCTACGGTGACGCGTTCGCCGACACTGCCATCCGCGGCGTCTGTCCACAATACGGCGAGATGCGCAACGAGGTGCCGCGTGAAGGCCGCTGGATTACACCGGGCGACATCGTGGAGCGCAGGCGCGTCGTGTTCCTGGGAGAGAGGCTCTATCACAAACTGTTTAAAGGTCGTCCGGCTGTCGGCGAGGAAGTTCGCATTGATGGCGTGCGGTTCACCGTGATCGGCACCATGGATCGCAAGATGCAAATGAGCAACTACTTCACCAGCGACGATGAATCGGCATTCATCCCTTACAGCGCGGCCGGCGACCTGTGGGACACCAAGTATGGCAGCGTGCTGGTGTTTGAACCCATGTCACCGCAGTTCGAGAAAGCAGCGATGGCCCAGGTCAGGGAAGTAGTTGCTAGCCGCCAGCAATTCTCCCCGACTGACGAGAAAGCCATTCAGATGTTCGGGCGTGAAGAGTTCCGGCCCATCATTGATGGCATCACCATCGGCCTACAGGTGCTGCTCATGTTCATCGGCTCGTTGACACTTGGTATTGGTGGGGTCGGCCTGATGAACATCATGCTCGTGTCGGTCGATGAACGCATTCGCGAGATCGGCATTCGCCGGGCGCTTGGAGCCCGCAAACGCCACATACAGGTCCAATTTCTCTCGGAAGCCCTGGTCTTGGCCCTTGTCGGAGGTGCGATTGGGATCGGGATTTCCTACCTGATTGCTCTGTCCGTAGGCACGCTCCCTCTCTTAGGACCTTTGTACGAGGACACGAGCGGCAAGGCCGACATCCATTTGGCCATCTCCGGGCAAACCGTGCTCCTGTCCACTATCATCCTGATGTTCGTTGGCGTTGTGAGCGCCTGGATACCCGCCCGCCGTGCTTCCAACATGGATCCCGTGGAAGCCCTTCGCTACGAGTGATCCCTTACTCCAAGCGGCGTTGAATTCCGGAAACTAATGGTTCTGTTCGATTGTTGCCCGTACCTGTGTCCCTTAATCTCTGGATTAGGGCATAAGGTCGGCGAAAGTCGCCGGGTGAAACGCCTTTTTCGCGATGCCAATTAGTCCATCTCTGCCTCACGTCGGAATTGACCGGCGTAGTCGCCGCAAACCGGCGGCGACCCCGACGTTGAGGTCCTCGGTTCACACGCTTCGCCGCGTGCTGGAACAAGCTCGACCTTGCTGGCCGCATCTGTCGGGTATTGTCTTCCTTACGTTTCTGTCTACTCCGTTTGCGCTGTTACTCCCACTTCCGTTGAAGCTGGTGGTCGACTCGGCCATCAGCCAAATGCCCCTTCCGAAGCTGCTCGTCGAATGGCTGCCAAGAGCTTGGACGAGCACCGTGCCTGCCTTGTTGTTCCTGGCCGCAGGCATGTTGCTGATGATCGGCGCACTGATGCAATTGCAGGTGCTAGCCAGTTGGATGCTCCAAACCTACACGGGCGAGAAACTCGTTCACGACTTCCGCGCACGTCTTTTCTGGCACGTGCAGCGCTTGAATCTCGGGTTTCACGACAAAACCGGAACCAGCGATACTGCATATCGCATTCAGCACGATGCCCCGGCGATCCAATTAGTGACCATCCAGGGAATGGTGCCGTTTGTGACGGCGATCTTTTCGTTCATCGGCATGGCTTATGTCACTCTGCGGATGGATTGGCAACTCGCTCTTATCGCATTCATCATCTCGCCTGCTCTGATGCTGCTGTCGCGAGCCGCCAGCCGCAAAACTCACGCTGGCTGGCACGAAGTGAAAGAGCAGGACAGCTCCGCTATGTCTGTGCTCACCGAAGTTTTGGGTGCGGTCAAACTGGTTAAAGCCTTTGGTCGTGAACGGGCCGAGGATAAGCGTTTCGTGTCACGTTCGAACGAGCGTATGCGCAGCCAGATGAAGCTCGCGATGACCCAGGCAAGCTATTACTGCGCCACTGCCATGTTGATCACTCTCGGAACTGCCGCGGCGCTTTGGATTGGTGCCAAACACGTGCAGGCAGGCGTGCTTACGCTTGGCGAGTTGCTGATCGTCATGTCCTACATGACGCAGCTCTATGAACCGCTACGGACGATGACCAATAAAGTCTCCGAAGTTCAGGCGTCCCTTGTCAGCGTCGAACGTGCCTTTGCGCTGCTCGACGAAGTACCGGAGACGCTTTCATCTCCGGGTGCGCGTCCATTGGAGAGAGCGAAAGGCGCAATCGAGTTCCAGCACGTCTCTATGAGCTACGCCAATGGGCGGAAGGTACTCGACGATGTTTCATTCAAGGTTGAGCCGGGCACGAAAGTCGGCATCCTGGGACCAACAGGCTCCGGCAAGAGCTCTCTGGTCAGTCTTCTGACGCGCTTCTATGAGGCGGCCGAAGGACGCATTCTGCTGGATGGGTATGACATTCGCGAATACCGGCTCTCAGACTTACGCCGGCAGTTCGCAATCGTGCCTCAGGAGCCGGTCCTCTTTTCTACATCGGTGGCTGAGAACATCGCCTTCGCGCAACCGCACATCGCGGAGGCAAAGATCATCGAAGCCGCCCAGGCGGCCCATGCGCATAGCTTTATCGAGATGTTACCCGAAGGCTACGAAACCGAAGTGGGTGACCGCGGATCATGTCTCTCGGGTGGAGAGCGTCAGAGAATCGCCATCGCCCGGGCATTCTTGAAGGACTCGCCAATTTTGATTCTCGACGAGCCCACCAGTGCCGTTGATTCGAAAACCGAAGCAGCGGTCATGTCCGCGACCGAAGAACTGTTGATGGGTCGAACCAGTTTCATGATCGCTCACCGCCTGAGCACGCTGGAGAACTGTGACATGTTGCTGCGCTTCCAGGATGGCGAACTGACGGTGATCCGTGAGGACGTGAAAGGCTACCTGCGCCGCTTGTCGTCGGAGGAGCCAACCATCAATGTCGACCAACTCCTGCCGTCGAACCTTTTGAACGCAGAAGAAGTGGTCATCCGCGTGGCACTCCACCAGGCGAAGGCCAAGTCAGCCATTTAAAGCTCTGTTACCTACGTCACAGCTGATTTCCGTAAACCACAGTTAATATCGAACATTTGGTGGGGAGGTGCATCTTTGTCGCGATTTGTAAGAGAAGAGATCGCGAATAGCATCACGCACGGGCTTGGCTTGGTGATGAGCATAGGCGCGCTTCCCATCCTCATCTGGATGACCGCCGGCACGTCGGATCCCTGGCGGATCGTAGCGTGCACCGTCTATGGAAGCACGCTCATCCTGCTGTACGCGTCTTCCACTCTGTATCACGCGTTTCGAACTCCGCGCGTCAAGCGACTGTTCCAGATCTTCGATTACGCCGCGATCTACTTGCTGATCGCCGGCACTTACACGCCGTTCACGCTGGTGAACATGCGCGGCAAGTGGGGTTGGGCACTCTTCGGCGTGGTCTGGGGGTTAGCGATTATCGGCGTCGTGGCAACGGCAGTCTCGTTGCACATTTCGAAGTATGTTTCACCTGCCGTTTGTGTCGCAATGGGATGGCTTGTGCTGATTGCCATCAAGCCGTTGCTGGCGACGGTCTCCGGGGCGGGGGTGGCGTGGCTGGTGGCCGGTGGAGTCGCCTACACGGCTGGAGTCATCTTCTTCGCCTGGGAGAGTTTGCCTTACGGACACGCGATCTGGCACTGCTTTGTCCTCGCCGGGAGCGGCTGCCATTTCGCGGCGGTTCTGGTGGCGGTTGTTCCCGCGGGCCATTAGAATCGCAGTGACACCAATACTCGGATTCATACTTGTCTATTGTTCATGCAGTCATGCAAGTGCTGCTTTACGCGGGCATCCTCGGCCTTGCTTGTAGCACGGGGTTTTTGGTCCTCGTCATCTATTCAGTCTGGCGTTTCCGCCGAACCCGCGAAACGTCCACTGGATTCACTCCGCGGGTGACGCTGCTGAAGCCTGTCTGTGGATTGGAGCCGCGGCTGGAAAGCAGCCTGGAGAGCTTCTTCCGGCAGGACTATCCGGAGTTCGAGGTCATCTTCGGGGCGAGGAACCATGACGATCCGGCGTTGCGGATCGCCGAGAAGCTGCAGGCAAAGTATCCGCACGTGGCGGTGAAGTATGCATACTCGGGCGAGCCGACTCGTCCGAACGCGAAGGTCTGCTCGATGGAGCAGATGGTGAAGCTGGCAAAGACGGATTACTACGTCATCAGCGACAGCGATGTGCACGTGGAGCCGAATTACCTGCGCGATATCATGTCGCCTTTTGCCGATCCGAAGATCGGGATGGTGACCTGCCTGTATCGCGGTGTTCCGACGGGAGGACTGTGGAGCCGACTGGAAGCGCTCGGGATGTCGGTGGAGATGACTGCGGGCGCTGTGTCGGCGAACACGCTGGAAGGGATGAAGTTCGCGTTGGGTCCGACGATGGTGGGAAGGCGCGATGCCATCGAGAAGGTCGGAGGCATGACAGCGCTGCTCGACTACTGTTCGGACGATTACCTGCTGGGGAACTGGATTGCCGAAGCTGGTTGGACAGTGTTGATGTCGCACCACGTTATCGATCACATCGTGTTGAACCGCAGCTTCAAGGACTCGCTTGCTCACCAGGTTCGGTGGATGAAGAGCACGCGCTTCTCGCGTCCGAAAGGCCATTTCGGAACCGTACTGACGTTTGCGATGCCGTTCGGAGTGCTGAGCCTGATCGGCGGAATCGGCGCAGGACAGCCGTTGTTTGGCGCAGGCGTGTTTGCGGCGGCGATTGTGAATCGGCTGATCTTGTCGGTTGTCGCTGGTTGGGGCGTTGTGCGCGACCCGAATGCGGTGAAGCACTGCTGGCTGTATCCGCTGCGCGACTTCATGGGGTTCTGCTTCTGGTTGGCGAGTTATTCCAGTTCCGAGATCGTGTGGCGTCGCGAGCGCTACAGGTTGAGCTTCGGAGGGAAGATGACAAGGATCTCACCTGAGCGGAACGCCGCAGAACCAGTCGCGGTCGATCATTCCGCCTAAGTTCGGGCTCGCTTCCAGTAGAAGTATCCGGGCAAACCAATCGCCATTACAGCGAGGCATGCATAGACTTCACGCGGCCGCTCGAGGATGGTGTTCACGATCCAACCGCCGATGAGTAGAACGTACGCTGCGGGAATCCAGGGATAGCCGAAGCACTTGTACGGACGAGGCGTGTTCGGCTGCTTGCGCCGCAGCGCGAACATGGCGATCACGCACGCAACATACGAGAGCACCAATCCAAACATGGTGTAGGTGAATAGCTGGTCGTAAGTGCCAGTGACAGCGATCGCCGATGACCAGATGCCTTGCGCGATCAGCGCGATCGCTGGTGTGCGAAAGCGCGGGTGAACTTCGCCCATGCGACGGAAGAAGAGAGCATCGCGACCCATTGCGTAACTGATGCGAGCGCCTGCGAGGACATTGCTCGAACAGCCTCCAAGGGTTGAGACGGCGATGACGAGCGAGAGCCAGAACGCTGCTGCGGGCGAGAACAGGCGAATCGCCGCGGCTTCGGCGAGAGTGCCTTCTTTTGCCATGTCGGCAAGCGGCATCGCGTAAACATAGACGGCGTTCATGACAACGTAGAGCACGGTGACGATCGCGATACCGAGCACGAGCGAGCGCGGTATGGAGCGCTCGGGTTGTTTCACTTCGCCTGCGACCCAGGAAACGTAAACCCAACCATCGTAAGTCCAGAAGACGGCGATGAAGGCAACGCCGAGAACGCTCATGAAACCGTAGAAGCCGCTGCCGAACGCTTCCGTTACACCGGCTGGAGCGAAGTTCGACCAGCTGCCTTTTCCAAAGATGAAACCGAAAATTATGAAAACGGCGAGTGCTGCGTATTTCAGCCAGGTGGCGGTGTTCTGGAGGATGACTGCGGGGCGGAGGCCGCGGACGTTGACGTAGGTCAGGAGCAGGATGGCGGAGACAGCCACGATGTCGCCGGTGGTGAGGTGCCACCGGCCGAGGGTGGCGAGGACGCGTTCGGAGGCGAGGGCGGGGAAGGCTTTTCCGAAGAATTTCGCGAAGGCGACGGCGATGGAGGCGATGCCTCCGCCGGCACCGGCGACGAACATCAGCCATCCGTACTGGAAGGCGAAGAAGTCACCGAAGGCTTCGCGGAGGTAGACGTACTGGCCTCCGGCTTCGGGGAACATGGCGCCGAGTTCGGCGAAGGCGAATCCGGCCATGAGCGAGACCAGGCCGCCGGCGATCCAGGCGGCGAAGAACCAGACGGGCGACGGGAGGGCGGCGGCGACATCGGACGGCGTGAGGAAGATGGCGCTGGCGACGACGCCTCCGACGATGAGGAGGACGGCGTCGTTGGGCGACATGCCGCGGACGAGGGTGGTCCGACTGCTGGCGTTCACATTTGTTTCGAGGTCGGCGGCCCCGGCGGACATGGAGTGTAACGGTAGACGGAATTACGCCGGCGCACAAGAAGCAGGAATTCAGGGGATAGGGGCTAGCACGTAGAGCCCTTGCCCTGTTCCGAATTGGACCCTACCCCCTCCCCCCGTTTTGCCTTTATATAAGAAAACAAAGC